>JBBRUD010000127.1:0-10791 GCA_038248065.1 Desulfovibrionales bacterium
CGGCTGCCGGGGTCACGGGGGCCGGTGACGCTGGCATTGTCGGCTGTATCATGCGCCGCGGGGGGCCGGGGGCACACTGTCCCCCCGGACCCCCCGGTTGGCTTCGCGGCGGCGAGAGATACTTTTGGTGAGCATAGCGGGTACGGATGCTTGCCCTGGAGATGGCCGACGCACAGTAAATGATGCGTTGGAAGGCTTCGGCTTGTCCGGCTGGCCGCTCTACTGGAGGAATGACATGCGTTCTATACTTTATGCTGCAACGCTTCTGGTTACTCTTGCCGCCTGCGCCCCGCCCAACGGCGGCGGCAGGATGGTGGCCGACGAAAATGTGAACCAGGCCAACTTCTATGCGGATATCCAAGCTATAAAGTCGCGCCAGCAGGAAATGCGCCAGCGCCTGGATGACCTTGAGAACAGGCTGGGCGGAGCCCGCGAAGGCGCCAGCCTGGACGATCTGGGCGCACGGCTTGCCCGCCTGGAAGAAGCCGTAACGCGCATCGCCTCCACCCTGTCCATCGACGCCGGGCTGCGCGGCCCTGCGGCCGCCGCACCCTCTGCGGCCCAGTCCTACCCCGGTGCATCTCCAGGATCTTCCAGCCAATCCTATCCCGGCGCTTCCCCGGGCTACTCCAACAGCCAGCCCTATCCTGGCGCGTCCCCAGGTTATCCCGGTGGGCCCCCAGGCTACTCCAATCCGGCCTATGGCGGGTACCAGAGTTCTTCCGGTCCGGGCTACCCAAATTCCTCCCAGGGGTACAACCAGGGCTACGCCCCCGGCGGCATGGACGGCGCGCCCACAGGCCCCATCACCATGGGACCAAACAGCGACGACCCGGCCGAAGCCATCTACAACATGGGAATGGAAGCCTACAACGCCCATAATTACGACCGGGCCATGAGCCTCTACGCCGAAATGCTCAAGACCTATCCCACCCACCGCCTGGCACCCAACGCTCTCTTCTGGCAGGCCGAAGCCAACTACCAGTCCGGCGACTTCGCCCGCACGGCCCTGCTCTGCGACGATCTGGTCAAGAAGTACCCTCAGAACCCCCTGGTCCCCTCAGCCATGCTCAAGCAGGCCGCCGCCTTCAAGCGGCTGGGCAAACCCAAGCCCGCAAAAATCCTTCTCCAGGATGTTGTCCAGCGTTTCCCCGGCTCCCCGGAAGCTCGGAGCGCCCAGGCGCTGCTGAAGGACATTCGCTAGAGGAGCCCTGTAAGGCCAGGGGAGGTACTGCCCCCTGGCCCTCCAATTTTGCGGCTTCTCTCAATCACCGCATCAGCGCGCAAAATACTGGGGGGGGTCTGGGGGTGCCCTGCACCCCCAGCGGGGGTCCAGGGGGCGGTGCCCCCTGGCTCTTAGTAGACAGAAAACAACCTCCTAGGCTCCGAGCATCTCTCCCAGCGTTCTGCCGAAGGCCTCGGCTTTGGCCACGGCTGCGGGATCGTTGACGACTTCGCCGGGAGGGTAGTGACACATGGGGAACAGGCAGGAGACAAAGGGGGAGCCGAAGCGCTTGGCAGGGATGGCCCACAGGTTTTCCAGCACGAGCAGGTTCTCTTCCAACTGTCCGCCCGCTGTAGCCAGAAGCGCCAGAGGTTTGCCCTTGAGCGGCGATAGAATCTCGTGGTTGGGGTCGAATTTTATAAGGCTGAACATACGGTCGATGACCATCTTCACCTGGGCCGGCGGACTGAACCAATAGACCGGCGTGGCCAGCACAATGGCGTCGTACTCCGGCAGCGTGCCCACGGCCTTGGCCAGCCCGTCGTCGATGTGGCAGCCATAGGCCTCGCTGCCCTGGCATTTGTAGCAGGCAATGCAGCCGGGATGCTTGAACGCAAGCCTGGCCGCGTCAATCTCGCCGCACCGGATGCCCATGCCCTCAAGCGCTGCCATGGCTACCCCGGCCAAAGCGCGGGTATTGCCCTTTCTGCGCGGACTGCCATGTATAAAGACGACGCTCTTGCTCATGGAAAACTCCTTTAAAACCACGCCGCATAAATTCGACATATTTCAAATTACCAATTCTCCGAAGAGTCCGTCAAGGACGCTCACTCCATGCTCTACCGCACCCCGGATGCATCCGCTCACTCCTCTCCGCTGCCCTTCCTCTCAGGCTTCCATGCGGCCCGGAGCAAACGAAGGATGGCCCGCCCTCTGAGCAACAGGACGCTCTTCCCGGCGGCGGTAGACACACGCAGTCCGGCGATTTTCTCGCGGAGAAGCTTGATGTGCCGTGCGGCTGCAATCCAGGCGGGATGGTTGCGCAGCATGTCGTGGGCGTAATTGCGCAGGGCGACGGCCTTGGCGCTCACCCAGGCGAACCAGGGCACGGTCAGAAGGATGTCTTTTGTGGCCTTGTAGATCCAGGCGCACACCAGGCCGCCAAGAACCTTGGCGCATACGAAAAGTAGCATGGCCGAAAGGAACCGCCCCTGGGCCAAGAGCACCAGGGTCAGGAGTTTCACCGGCAACAGGCACAGGGCAGGGGCGGCAAACATGGCGAAGGCCGCCCAGGGAGGCAGACGGCGGATACGGGCCTCGGCCCGGCGCAGCAACTCGAAGCGCCCCAGATGCTCGACAGCCAGCCGCACCAGCGCCCAGACATACTCCTCGAATAAAATAATCAGCGTGGCCAGAACGACCAACACTCCGTCAAGAATTCGCGACCGGATTTTCATGACCACCGCCAGAGAACGTTCGATCAGTATTGAAGCCGCATATTACGTCAAGGGTTACAAGACAGCAAGGAGTGCTTTACAACATGGTTTCATATTCTGTTGCGGGTAAAACTGCCCGGACTGACCGTCAGTGCGGGCAGATAGAACAGTCAAAAATCAGCTGACGGGCTGGAAAGGTTTGAAGGGCAACAAGCGTCGTCAAACGCACACCATCCGTAGGCGTGGAATAGGGCGCGAGTGACGATTATTCAACTGCCAGACAAAGACTGGTAAAAGGTAACGTCGGCAAGGCTATCGTGAAAGATGGCGAAGACAAGCGCCAGGTTTGAACGTTGGACACGTGCTCGGGTGTGGATTCAGACGTTGGACACGTGCGCAGCGGGGAGCGTTGGTAGGCGGCGGCAGGTGAGAGCGGCGGGCGCGGCGACGCGTGTGCGTGATGGCGGGCGCGGCAACGAATGTGCGTGACGGCGGGCGGTGAAGGTTCCGCCGGACCGCAGGGCGATGCGCCGCAGGATGCGGAGCATCCGAGGAATCGCATCGACCGAGGACCGCCGGAATCTTTGCCGCCTGCCGCCTAACGGTCTCGCCTGTCGTCTAACGGTCTCGCCTGTCGTCTGGCTATTGCCTATCGTCTGGCTGTCGCTGGACTATCGCTGCCTGCCGAAGCGCCCACATGGCTCCATGCAGGCAAAAAACCGAACCGCAACTCCGCCCTCTTACGGCTTACGCCGCTTCAAAAGGCTCCACCAGCCCGTCGAACCCTGTGGCTGCGCGCTTGCGGTAGAGTTCGGCGTCTGCTTCGTTATAGCCTTTCTTGTGCTTTTCAAAGTCTACTTCCACGAGCAGTGCGGCAGGATTAAAAAACAACATGTTGCGCAGGGAGGCGATGGCGGTGAGTTCCGTATCGCCAAAGTGGGATGTGTAGCCGGGGTGGAAAAGAAATCTGGGATAGATGGTCTTCAGCCAGTCCCGCCTGACCATGCCGAAGACGGCCAGGGTGCCGTGAAAGCGCCCGTCGTTGAAGGCCAGCAGCCCGGCCTGGGTCTGCCGGAGGGTGGTGACGGCGCTGCCCAACCAGCCCTCGCCGGGGAAGGCGTCCTGCGCCAGATAGGCGAAGAAGGGCGACCGCGTCCAGGAATACACCAGATTTGCCACCATCATGAACCCCAGCCGGGCGTCGTCCTCCACCAGCACCAGACGTCCCGGCTGGTTGGCGCGCACGCGCAGAACCTCTTCCAGACGCTGGGCCAAGGCGTGGTCCAGATAGGGCAACACGCAGATGACTTCCTCGTGGGACAAGCCCTTGACGGCTTCGATGCCCGACGACTTCAGAAACAGGGATTCAAGCATGGCGGTGTTCAGACCACATCCAGCCGCGTGAGGCAGGGCAGCTTGGCCAGATTGGCGAGTTTCGGGTCAAAGACGAAACATTCCTCGCCACGGGCGATGCGGCCCAGGGTTTTCACCTGGGCCAGATTGGCGCTGCCGATGGGGTCCAGCTCGCACACCGGGGAGTCTTGGGGGCTGCGCAGAATATCCAGCGTGGCCCGCAGGGCCATGTCGAACATGGAACGCAGGTAGTCCGGGTCGTCGGGCAGGGGGAATATCCGCTGGGCCAACCGCAGGGACCGGTGCCAGGAAGGAAGCTTGGAAACGCCCATACCGCTGCGGAACAGGCGCTTGCGCAGCATGAAGGTCACCCGGTTTTTCTCCAGGGCGGCCACCAGAGCCTTGTCCGCACCGCGCTGGGTGCGCCGGGGGATCTTGGCGGAATGGTTGAAACCGCCTGTCAGCCGGGAATCGGCCTGCATCTCCACGTAAACGTGCCAGAAATTGCTGGCGTAGGGCGCGCGGGCCAACACGTTGGGCACGTAGAAGTTGTGGGCCACCACGTCGGCGGCCAGGTGGGTGAGGTAGCCCAGGGCGTACGCTCTGAGTTGCGGAGTGCCCGCTGCCAGCAGGAGCTTGCCGCCGGAGGACCAGTTGTGGCTGTGGCCGGGTTTTACCCTTGAGCCCTTGCCCACAAAAAAATCAGCGGACAGACTTCCATAAATAAAGGCCTGGGGGGATTGTGAAAGCAGGAAGGCCACATTGCCGGGCAGGAGGTCGAGGTTGGCCAACACGAAACGCGAGACCGCCATGTGGACCCCGGGTCCCCAGGCGAAGGCCTCGCCGGGTATGACCAGGAGACATGCGACAGCAAACAGAACGCAAAGGATTCGACTCATGGCAAGGCCCCACTGCACCAACGGCGAAAGATAGAACTAATCCCCTGGCAGGCGCTGTCAAGCACGGTGAAAACCCGGTGCGCGACGCCGCCGGGAATGCCGCCGCCGAAACATTCGCCGACGCTACCCGAACAGCTTGTCCTTGCCTTCGAACAACCCTGAGAGCACCGAAGGATCGTCGATAAGCGAAGTGTCGCCCAGGTTTTCCAGACCTTCAGCGGCCTGGCGCAGGGCCTGGCGGGCGATCTTGCCCGAGCGGGTCTTGGGCAGGTCCTCCACGATGCGGATGGAGAAGGGACAGGTGGCAGCGGCACTGGCCAGCGCGGCCAGGGTGTCTTCCAGGTCTTCCCCGGTATCCAGGGCGTCGGCTTCGGCCCGCAGGGTGACGAACACCCGCACGGGATCACCGGAGAGTGCGGCCACCTCGGCCACATCCGGGTGAGAGGCCACGGCGGTCTCGATGGCGGCCAGACACACGCCGCTGGAACCCATTTCTCCGGCCCGGCCTTCGATGACGAACGTGGCTTCAGGAGTCTGGCGAACCTGGTCGCCGGTGTCGAAGCAGCCGGGGCGTGCCTGGAAATAGGCTTTGGCAAAAGCCTCGCCGCCTTCCACAAGTCCGGCGGCCATGCCCGGCCATGCGCTTTCCACCATCAGGCGGGAGTCATGCACCGCCACGTTCACGCCGGGGAGCGGAACCAGACCGCCTGAGGGAGCAGCGGCAGGGTCTGCCTGGGAGGCCGAGGCCAGCAGCACGCCGCCGGATTCGGTCTGCGCCCAACAGTTGACCACCCGTGCCCCTGCCGGTGCCACGTGGCGGGTGAGCCAGTGGTTGGCCTCGTTGCTGAGTACGGAACCCACAGTGGCCACAAGACGCAGAGTTTCGAGGTTGCGCCCGCGCGGCCAGGCCTCGCCTTCCCGCATCAGCTGGCCCACCAGGGCCGGATCGGTAAATAGGACAGTTACCGAATACTTCTCGACGATGCGCCAGATGCGGTCCGGCTGAGGGTGGGTGGGCGAGCCGCCGTAGATCAGGGTGGTGGCACCCAGGCACAGGGGGCCGTACAGGGCGTGGGCCTGGCCATTGATCCAGCCGGGATCTGCCATGCACCACAGGATGTCGCGGCCCGTGAGTTCCAGTGCGGCCTCGGTGGATGCTGCGGCCTGCACCAGAAAACCGCCGGTGGAATGGATGACTCCTTTGGGGTGGCCCGACGCACCGGTGGTATAGAGGATGAACAGTGGGTCCGTGGCGGCCATGGATACCGGCGGCGGCGCGGCGGCCTCGGACTGTGCGTCCAGGATATCATGCCACCACAGGTCGCGGCCGGGGGTCATGGGAACATCTGTTCCCAGCCGACGCACAACAATGCAGCGGGTAATGTTCGGGCAACTGGCCAGGGTTTCGTCGGCCAGGGGCTTGAGCGGCACCAGCCGCCCGGCCCGGAAAAAGCCGTCGGCGGTGATGAGGGTCTTGGCGCGGCTGGCGCACAGCCGCTCCACCAAGGTGGCCCCGGAAAGCCCGGCGAAGCTGACGAAATGCACGGCGCCCAGGCGGGCGCAGCCCAGCATAGCCACCACAACTTCGGGCAGGGCCGGCAGGTTTATGGCCACCACGTCGCCCTCACCGACGCCAAGCTCCGCCAAAGCCCCGGCCATGCGGCAGACCAGGGCATGCAGTTGCCGGTAGGTGAAGGTTTCTGCCTCCTCTTCGGGCTCGCCCTGCCAGAGGATGGCGGGTTTATCCCCCAGCCCGGCGGCCAGATGGCGGTCCAGGCAATTGACAGAGGCGTTGAGCGTGCCCCCCGAAAACCACCGGGTGGCCGGGCCTGGCACAGCGCTCGTGGCCGTCTGCTGCCAGGGGTGATCCCACTGTATCAACTCGCTTGCGCGGTTGGCCCAGAAATCGATTTGGTGCTGTGGTGTCATTATGCATCCTGCCTGAGTGGAAAAGGGGCTTGCCATGCCTTGGCGCGCCAACTATCCTGCTGTTGGCTGAAGGTATAGCCCAACCCTGGACGATCAACAAGGCGCTGGCGGCAAACATGAGCGTGGCCAATCTCGAAGGGCTCTTCAAGCCCAACTCCGTAGCGGTTATAGGCGCTACCAACCAGCCGGGCCACGTAGGCCGGGTGGTGATGGAAAACCTGCTGGCCGGGAAGTTTCTCGGCCCTGTAATGCCTCTTTCCCTGGATGAAGACACCGTGCTTGGCGTGCAAGCCTACAAAGGCGTGGACACCCTGCCTGTCACCCCGGATCTGGCCATCATCTGCACACCGCCGGACACCGCGCCGGAATACCTCTACCGGCTGGGACGGCGCGGAGTGAAGGCGGCTATCGCCCTGTGCCCCGGCTACACCCGGCTCTCCTCCGTAGACAAGCGCACCATCCAGGACGCCATGCTGGCCTCGGCCCGCGAAGAGGGCATTCGCATCCTGGGCCCGTCGGGCCTGGGACTGATCATCCCGCCCATCGGCTTAAACGCCAGCCTGGTGCCTGCCGATCCGCCCAAGGGCCGCATTGCCTTCATCTCGCAGTCCGCCTCGCTGTTCACCGCCGTGCTGGACTGGGCCAAGGGGCACGGCATCGGGTTTTCCTCGGTGCTCTCCCTGGGCGACCGGCTGGACCTGGAATACGACGACCTCTTCGACTATCTTTCCTCCGACCCCAACACCCGGGCCATTCTCATTTATATGGAATCCATCACCCAGGCCCGCAGGTTCATGAGCGCGGCCAGGGCGGCGGCCCGCAACAAGCCCGTGCTGGTGGTCAAGCCCGGCCGCAGGCGCGACGCCCAGGGGCAATCCATCGCCGGGCCGGGACAGGGCCTGGACGAAGTGTACAACGAAGCCTTCCGCCGGGCGGGCATGCTCCGGGTGCTGGAGATCGACGCCCTGTTCGACGCCGCCCAGACCCTGGCGCGCGCCCAACAGCTCAAGGGCGACCGGCTGGCCATTCTGACCAACGGCGGCTCCATCGGCGTGATGTGCGCCGACACCCTGCTTGCCGGAGGCGGCCGCCTGTCCGCTCTTTCCCCCCAGACCGGCGAGACCTTAACCGACCTGCTCGGCCCCAACTGGAGCCGTGACGGCATCGTGGACATGGGCGTCACCTCCCTGCCGGAGCACTTCGCCGGGGCCATGTCCGCACTGCTCAAGGACAAGGAACCCAACGCCACCTTGGTGGTGCACGTGCCCTTTGCTGCCCAGCCCGGCGAAGATGCGGCCAAGGCGCTTATCGCGGCGGCGGGCAAAAGTTCGCGCACTCTGTTAACCTGCTGGCTGGGCCACGAGCTGGCCGAACCGGCCCGCGCCCTGTTCAACCAGGCGGGCATCCCCACCTATTCCACCCCGGATAAGGCCGTGCGGGCCTTTCTGGATATGTCCCAACACCGGCGCACCCAGGAGCTGCTCATGGAGCTGCCCGCCACCCTGGCGGCCGGGCAGCTTCCCGAAACCGAAGCGGCCCAGGGCGTGGTGCAGGCCGTGCTCGAAGAAGGCCGCACGGAACTCACCGAACCCGAGGCCAAGGTGGTGCTGGCCTCCTACGGCATCCCGGTCATTCTCTCCAAACTGGCCAAAAATTACGACGAGGTGCAAGAGGCTGCTGAGGAACTCGGCTACCCTGTGGCCCTGAAGATCGTCTCCCCGGATATCCCCCAGCCCTTCGACGTGGGCGGGGTGGTGCTGGACATCGAAAATCCCGAGGAGCTCAGCCAGGCCGCTCACGCCGTCAAAGCCCGCGCCAAGAAGCTTGAGCTGGGTGCCCACATCAAGGGCTTCATGGTGCAGAAGATGGGCCGCCGGGGTGCACAGGAGCTGTTGATTCAGTCGCAGGTGGACCCGGTGTTCGGGCCGTTTCTGCGCTTCGGCCAGGGAGGCCTTGCGGCCAAGCTCTCCCAGGATAAAGCCGTGGCGCTGCCGCCGCTAAACATGAGCCTGGCCCGCGACCTGATCTTCCGCACCCGCGTGTCGGCCTTTCTCCAGGGGCTCGGGGGCCGCCCGCCCGCCGACGTGGACGCCATCTGCACCACCATCATCCAGGTGGCCCAACTGGTGACCGACATCCCTCAAATCGCCGAGGTGGACATCAACCCCCTCTTCGCCGACAGTCAGGGAGTCTCGGTGCTGGGGGCGCGCATCCGCGTGGCCGCAACAGACCAGCCCGGCCAGGACCGTCTGGCCATCCGCCCCTACCCCCGCGAGCTGGAAGAATGCGCCGTGCTGAAAAACGGCCGCCACATCACCATCCGCCCCATCCGGCCCGAGGACGAACCGGCCCACTACGACTTCTTCAGCCACCTTTCCCCCGAGGATCTGCGTTTCCGCTTCTTCGGCGTGGTGCGCGAACTCTCCCACATGGAGATGACCCGCCTGACCCAGATCGACTACGAGCGCGAGATGGCCTTCATCGCCACCGCCGAGGGCGAAGATGGACGCCCAGAAACTCTGGGCGTGGTGCGGGCCTCCACCCGGCCCGATAACTCCAAGGCCGAATTCGCCATTATCATCCGATCGGACCAGAAAGGCCTGGGCATGGGCCGCCTGCTCATGGAAAAAATCATCCGCTACTGCAAGGAGCGGGGCACCAAGGCCATCAGCGGCCAGGCGCTTCTTGAAAACAAAGGCATGCAGGGCCTTGCGGCTAAAGTCGGCTTTGACGTATGGAGAAATACCGACGAAGAAATCGCCGACATGCACCTCGATCTGAATCCCTGATTTCCTTCGACAAACCCTTAGGAGGCATCCATGGCAGTCAAGAAAATACTGATGATCATCGGCGATTTTGTTGAAGACTACGAAGTCATGGTCCCCTTCCAGATGCTCACCATGGTGGGCCACACCGTCCACGCCGTGTGCCCCGGCAAGAAAGCCGGCGATACCGTAAAAACCGCAGTGCACGACTTTGAGGGCGACCAGACCTACTCCGAAAAACGCGGCCACAACTTCCTGATCAACTTCGATTTCGACGCTGTCGATCCCGGCGACTACGACGCCCTGGTGGTGCCCGGCGGCCGCTCGCCCGAATATCTGCGCTTGAACGAGCGCGTGTTGTCCATCGTGCGCTCCTTCGACGACGCCAAGAAACCCATCGCCGCCGTCTGCCACGGCCCGCAGCTGCTGGCCACCGCCGGAGTGCTGAAAGGCAAACAGTGTACCGCCTACATCGCCTGCAAACCCGAGGTGATCCAGGGCGGCGGCTCCTGGGTGGAGATCAACGAAAGCTTCAGCAACGCCCACGTCCACGGCAACCTGGTGACCGCGCCTGCGTGGCCCGCCCACCCGGCCTGGATGCGGAAGTTCTTGGAGTTGTTGGGGTCGAAGATTGAGGCGTAGAGAATAGTCGCGTGAAAAAGTAGCTTTTTAGCTTGCAGTGTTGTGTCGGCCCCCGTGCGCTTGTTGGAGCGTCCGGGGGCTGATTGCGTTGTAAGTCGCACCTCAGCGCACCGTATTTCTCGCATATATTATCTCACATAGGGATATACCCCTATATACCCTTAACACGCCGCATTTTTCCAATACAATCCGCCTCTGTTTTCCCTGACAAGGAGGAACACAGGCACTCAAATCCAAATCGCACCACATACGACACTCTCTTTCGGCTTACACCGCAATGGCATTTTACACGCGCCCTTGTGCGCCAACCCGTTCACGCAACGCGTGAACATTCATAGGAGCATTCCATGGCCTTAAACGACGGAAATACACCAAACGATACAGACAACGGGTATCAAATTCCACTGGATTTATTGATATTCTCTCATTTCTGTCCGGTTAAGACAACAGTGCTAGTTGATTAAAATGATTACATTTATTTCGTTTCTTTCGTGGTTCTACGAGGTCGAGTATTTCACATTGCTGGAATAGATTCCGTTGCA
>JBBRUD010000128.1:0-10742 GCA_038248065.1 Desulfovibrionales bacterium
AGGCCACACACGTCTTTTGACGGACGGCGGCCCATGGACGTTTACCGGGACGGCCAATTGGTCTCAAAGGCGGCATGAGCAGCAACCGGACTATAGCTTAACTTCGCCGCAAACCTGTCCAAAAAACCGGGACCAGCTCATCCATCGTGCTCAGGAACCTCTGGTTGATAGTCGCGCTACTCATGCCGGAAACGGTCATCAGTCACCGGACGGCATTTGAAAACCGGGCCGCACCGGATGGTTCGGTCTATGTCACCGGCCCGTACCCACGGAAGATCGTTTTACCCGGCGTGGTGCTGCGGCAGTTGCGTGGTCCGGAGCATGTCGAGGGCGACATGCCGTATTTGGACGGCCTGTTCCTGGCTTCACGGGCGCGTGCATTCCTTGAGAACCTACAACCAACAAAGCGGGCCGGGACATCGGTGAAGACGGTCGGGCGTGTGGAGGTGGAGCGTCGTTTAGCCGAGGAATTGCGGCTTTCTGGAGAGGAAGCATTGAACAGGTTGCGGGATCAAGCCAAGGTAATCGCCTCAGAGCTTGGCTTCCAGAAAGAATTCCATGAGCTTGACGGCATGATTGGTGCTTTAATGCGCTCCCGGCCAAGCGGACTCATTGAGCCAAGCGCCCGCGCCTATGCCAAGGGTGAGCCGTATGATCCTAACCGGTTGCCAGTCTTTGATGCACTCTTCGCCAGGTTGCGGCAAACACCTTGGCCAAATCGTCCCGACAGGGCAACGACGGAAGTCGCGTTCCACAACGCGGCATTCTTTGACGCTTACTTTTCAAACTACATCGAAGGCACGGAATTCACCGTCGATCAGGCTATCAGAATTGTTTTCGAACACGAAATACCCGCCCGGCGTCCAGCCGACGCTCATGACGTTCTCGGAACGTACCGGCTGGTGGCCAGCAAAGACCAGATGTACCGTCTGCCGAAATCCTTCAATGAACTCTTATCGCTTATCATGTCCCGCCATGCCGTGATCATGGAAGGCAGACCGGAAAAACTGCCGGGGCAGTTCAAAATCCAGGACAACCAAGCAGGGGCCACGACATTCGTTTCGAAGGAATTGGTGCTCGGAACGCTTCGGCAAGGCTTCGCAAGATATCAAGCGATTGAAGATCCGTTCGCCAGGGCGCTTTTCATGATGTTCATGATCGCCGAGGTACACCCGTTCACGGATGGAAACGGACGGATTTCGCGAGTGATGATGAACGCCGAACTGATCTCAACCGGACAGACCCGCATCTTCATTCCGTCCGTCTTCCGCAACGAGTACGTGTCGAGCTTGAAACGGCTCAGCAAGCATCAGGATCCCGAAGCATTCATCAAGACCATGGGCTATGCACAGAATTTCGTTTCAATGATTGACTTCAGTGAACGAAACGAGGCGCTGCGAACGCTTACATCCTGCAACGCTTTTGCAGATCCTGCGGACGACGTTAAACTGCGGATGCCAATCGTCCCGTAAACGTCGCCGACAGAAAACGTTGCCAAACAACATCCTACAACCTAGATGCCCTCTGGCCGTGGGCTACTCCAGCTACCATGTCCGCTCCCTTCGTGGTACGCAGCTTCGCCTATGATCACTTTCGTGTCATGAACCCTGGAAGGTTCAGGCAGCAGGTTGAACAATAACAGACATATGGCCTATTCGATGATTCGTTACAGGCTTGACCGTGACTTCAACATCCTGGCCGAGAACCGTCAGAAACTTCATGAGCCTTCCCACAGAGACGGACGCTGGTTTGCAGCGCATAAGCGCTGAAACCTGCGCTTGAGTCGTCCCCAGAAGTTTCGCTGCTTCTGCTTGGGTCAGGCCCCGGTCTTTTAGAAGTCGGTAAATCTGGATAGTCAGCTTCGCCTTCACAAGTTCTTGCTCTGAATTGGGCAAGCCTAAATCGGCAAAAACGTTGCCAGTGCTTGTTTCGTGGTCAATGTTCATGGTCAGTCCTCACTTTCCTTCCCGGCGTGAAGGCGTTCTGCCCACTTCAGCCGTTCTCGGATCAAATCTATTTCGTGTTTCGGCGTGGCAATCCCATGCTTTGATTTTTTCTGGAACACATGCAGCACGTACACCCTTGTCGCAAAGCGAACCGTGTAAACGGCGCGGTACGTATCGCCCTTGTGATCCTCAATGATTTCCAAGACCCCAGAGCCCCCAAAGCCCTTGAGCGGTTTAGCGCCCGGTGGCAAATCGCCCACTTGGGCAACATAAAGAGAAAGGCCAACGGCGCGACGGACGGCACCAGGAAAGGTCTTCAAGTCCTTCCGGCTCGAACCGATCCAAACAAGCTCTTTAGGTTCCAAATTATCCATTTATACGAATATATACATTTTAGAATAAGAGTCAAGCATCCGACAGCCCCCGTTCACTGTAATCCTCCTACCGCATTCCAATTCCAGGTATGGAAATCAATCAGGGCACGCCAATCATTCTCGTCCAGGAGGCTCCCCGCCCTATTTTCAACGGTTAGCGTTTCAAAAAAGGTCACGGGCAGTACTTACATGGCCCAAGGGGGGTGCATTGGGCTAGTATGTTCAAAGTCTCGCTCTCGCGCGCAGATAACACTGGATTATCGAAAGAATCGCATGGCCATCCATGTTGAAATTTAACAGAATTTCTTTTGCTAAAACCTGAGCAATAAAAGAAACTCCGGCTAATTTGACATAAAAATGCCGCTAAAAGACGGGCTCGAAGCGCACTAAGGATTTCATGAGGCGCAGGAAGCCACAAAACATCCGTTTTGAGGCTAGGAAACGAAGTGGTGGCAGCCACTTTCACCTCACAAATCGCGTACACCAGAACTAGAACAAATAATATTTTCGCGTTGGCCTTGAACTTATGAGTCAGCGTAGTCCTTCATAAACATCTTTTCTGATGAATTGGAGTAAGCCACGCACAAGCGCACTTCTCCCCCAGGCATGATCCAGCCATCTTTATAGAATCTGCTTCTTGGCGTTTTCTTTAGCGACGGCAAGAAGGTACGTCAGATCTTCTCCGAGAACTTCCGCCATGCGCTGGGCGTCGGAAATAAGTACGCCCTGTGGTTTCCCCGTATTAGACGCTTTAACTCGTATGGCGGCCCACTTGCCCGCAGCCGACTTGGGACTCGCCTCCGGCCAGACCCGTTTGGCGAACTCGCCCTTGCGCAAGCCTCTAGTGTCCGCTCGTTTATCGACAAGATCTACAAAGGACCGCTCCATCATTTCTGAAAAATCTACCATAGCTTCCTCCGTCTCGATTTATCGTCGGAAATTACTTCGCTGTCTACCCATAAATTCTTATTGTATGAAACAAGAAATTCTGGCAAAAATCGCGCCATGAGGACAACCTAATGAAAGACATCTTCGACCTGCTTTTCAGAAGACTGGGGACGCAGTCTGCCGTGGCCAAGGCCCTGGGCTACACGGAAAGGCAATATCTGAACATCCGGCGCAAGGTGGAGCGAGGGGAGGAACTGCACCCCCGCGTGGAAACATTCATCCTGGTTAGGACGCAAATGCTCGAAGGAAATTCTTTCGCACTTCTCCCCACCCTCCTGCCCGCCGCCTGCGCCTTCGCGTCAGTCAACGGCGAAAGGTGGACCCATGGCACTTAAACAAAAACGAATCGCACGCAACATGGGAAGAATTGAATTCATTGCCTGCTGCGACGTGATTGAAGCAATGCGCGAACAAGGATTTGACAACAAGAAAATTCATACTGCTCTTCTCAAAAAGAAGAAGCTTACCATGTCGTATGCCACTTTTTGCTACCAAATGGCGAGATTCCGCAAACTTGAGAATGAGCGGCAAGGTAATAACACGCATATCGCCAATTCATCCGATGCAGGCATGACATCCAAGCATTCCGGACCGCGTCAACACGGCTTCTCTGTGAATAAGACCCCGTCAACCAGCGAGATGATCTGAGGAAAATATGGCGACGATACACTTCATACAGCAAGGCAAAGGTGGCGTCGGCAAAACAGTGGTCGCTTCGATGCTCGCCCAATACCTGAATACCAAGGGCGTTCCGACTCATTGCTTCGATACAGACCCTATCAATGCCACCTTGGCTGGGTACAAGGGACTTGATGTCGTGGCCTTGGACATCATGAGCGGAGACGACATCGATCCTCGCCGTTTCGATCAGCTCATGGAAGGGATTCTGGAATTGACGCCAGAGAACCACACCGACGCACATGTAATCGTGGACAGCGGCGCATCTTCATTCGTCCCGTTGGGTTCATACCTGCTCGAAAACCAAGCTATCAGCCTGCTTGAAGAGCAGGGGCACACGGTGATGCTCCATACCGTGGTCACCGGAGGCCAGGCCATGCTGGACACTCTCTCCGGCCTCAAGTCACTGGCGATACATTTCCCGGAAACGCCAATCGTAGTCTGGCTCAATCCCTATTTCGGAGACATCACTATCGACGGGAAAACCTTCGAGGAATTCAAGGTCTATGCGGAATGCTCTACCAGCTTCCAAGCCGTCATCTCCATTCCTCACCGCAAACAAGCGACTTTCGGCAGAGACATTGAAGAGCTGTACGCCAGACGCCAAACATTCAACGCGGCCAACAATTCCAGCCTCCCGATCATGGTCAGGCAGCGTATCACCAGTTTTTGGCGCGACATCATGGCCGAGATAGACAAGGCGAGGCTCTGTTGATGGTGGCTATGCCTGAAGCGACACTTGGGGCTACGCCACAGAATGGCGGCAAAGAAAGCGCCAGTTCGTCAGTGCTGCCGGATGGCGTCGGCCTTGATCTCGAAACCGTTCGCGCCTTGTTGGCTCAGAAGCATGGCACCGTTGTCGGAACAGACGATCCGGTGCTGATGCTGGTCACGCTCAACAACGCCTTTCTCCATGAATACGAACAACTGCTGCTCCGGCACAATCACGCTTTGACTGCCTACCTGGAATCTGCGGCCGGGAAGCACCTCGAAGCCAGCATGCAGGCCACGGAGGCTATCACCCAAGGGCTTTCTGCATCTTCCATTGGAGTCATTCAGACGACCCTCCAAAATCATGGGAAAAGCCTGAACTCCTTCCAGAACAACATGACTTGGCTAGCGCTCATTGTCGCTATTTCGGCAGCCGTGAACCTGGCTGTCTTCGTTTACAGAAGTCAGATGTGAGTGACGACCGCCTGAACCGAAGTTTGGAGATGGCCATGGGGCCGATCGCCATGGATGCCCTTCGTTCACCAGACATTCTTGAAATCATGCTGAACCCATGTGGATCATTGTGGCTTGAGCGGTTTGGCGAACCAATGTTCGAAGCAGGACGTATCGCTCCTGAACTCGGGCAGCGCATCGTCTCGCTCGTTGCAGCTGCTCTGGGCACCACCATCACCCGCGAAATCCCCAGGGTCGAAGGCGAGTTCCCACTGGATGGGAGCCGATTCGAGGGCACGGACCGGCCCATAGTGCCAGGCCCGTCGTTCGTAATTCGCAAGAAACCAAACCGGATTTTTCCGCTCGAATCTTATGTTGACAACGACATACTTGAAAATAACGCGATGGACTTTTTGCATGAAGCAATACGCCGCAAGTGCAACATCCTCGTAGTCGGCGGGACCGGCTCCGGGAAAACGACGTTTGTCAATGGAATGATCGAAGCACTTTCCCGCATATGCCCCAACGACAGACTTGTTACTATGGAAGACACTTACGAGTTGCAGGTTTCGAGCAAAAACAAAGTCTTGTTTAGAACATCAGACCAGGTGGACATGCAGGAGCTGACCAGAATTACCATGCGGTATCGTCCTGACAGGATCATTGTCGGCGAGGTCCGAGATGGGGCGGCCCTGGACCTTCTCAAGGCCTGGAACACTGGGCACCCCGGCGGCATAGGAACCCTCCATGCGGACAGCGCAGAAAACGCCCTGGGCAGGCTGGAAGACCTTGTTGCGGAGAGACTTACGTCGCCCATGCATAGGCTGATCAGCCGAGCCATTAACGTCGTAGTTTTCATCGAAAAGACTGTTGAAGGGAGAAAAGTTTCGCAAGTGGCGATTGTCCATGGATATGACAGGGCAAAAGCGTCTTACTCCATGGAGTATATTTGCAACAAAGCAGATCGTTCTTTGCACGATTCCCGATGGTATCAAACGTATATATCACAAGGAGAAGCGGTGTAATGCGTCGTTGTTATTTGATTGCTTTCGCTTTTCTGGCTTCTGCTTTTGCAAGTTGCCCCGAAGCCATGGCTTCAGGTGGAATTACGGAATTTTCTGCACCTTTGGAGAAAGTGGTGGGCACTATCACCGGCCCTGCCGGAAGATGGATCGCCATCGCAGGCATGGCCATCGTCGGCCTAGTCTACATTTTCAACAAAGAGGACATCAGCGGCGGCGTAAAGCTTTTGTTGAACGTGGTCTTCGCCATCTGCTTCATCGCTTTCGCCACCTCCATTGTTGACAGTATATTTTCCTTCAGTGGAGCCGTGCTGTGAGAACAATGCCCATCCGCCAGTCGTTGCATCGGCATGGACACGTGATGGGCGCTGAACGCGAACCTGTACTGTTTCTCGGCCTGATCGCGTTCCTGGTGGGGGTAGGCGGAATGACCTGGATTGCCGGAATAACAGCCCTCCTGACCTACATAGTTGGGCTTATCGTCCTTCGCAGGATGGCCAAAGCCGATCCGCTCATGAGCAAGGTTTGGATGCGGCATATTAAGATGCAGCTCGTCTACCTTGCCAAATCTGGTATTTGGAGGAAGGCCTGATGCTCAGCCTGCGCAAGTTTCGTTCAAAGGAGAGGGGATTATCCGATCTGCTCCCATATGCGGTGCTCTTCGCTCCTGGGATCGTGTTGTGCAAGGATGGCACGTATCTGGCGGGGTTTACGGTGCAAGGGCAGGACACGGCCTCCAGCACCCCAGACGAACTGGCCTTTGTGTCCGCCCAGTTCAACAACGCCATCAAGTTGTTGGGGTCAGGCTGGATGTTGCACGTAGACGCAGTGCGCAGCCGTTACCATGCTTACTCTGGTCCTGAAGACAGCCATTTCCCTGATCCTGTCTCCCAGCTCATAGACGATGAGCGCCGTGCTTTTTTTAGCGGTGATGTCTGCTATCGAACCAAGGTCATCGTGATCCTCAGTTACAAGCCGAACCTTGGCGCGGAGAAGATGAACTCCATGGCCAAGTCTGGCGGGGGCAGCTCCAAGGCGCTCGATCGTAGCCTAAATTATTTCCAAAACGCTCTTTTGGAGTTTGAAGACGCTCTTTCGGCTGTGCTGCGGCTGGAACGTCTCGATGATTACACCGAAGAGGATGAGCACAACGGCCTGGTGCATTATAGTTCGCTGCTCTCGCACTTGCAGCTGTGCCTGACCGGAGTTGAACAGCCGGTGCGCGTGCCACGGACTCCTATGTACCTGGATGCGTTGCTTGGTTCCGAAGATTTTGTTGGTGGGCTTATGCCCAAAATTGGCAGGCAGAACATTGCGATTCTCGGCATTGACGGCCTGCCTCAGGAAAGCTGGCCAGCCATGCTGTCCGTGCTCGATGGATTGCAGCTCCAGTACCGTTTCTCCTCGCGCTTCATCTGCCTGGACCAACTGGATGCCCAGAAGGAAATCACTTCCTACAGGAAGGGCTGGCAACAGAATGTTTTCGGCTTCTTCGACAAGCTCTTCAACAACCCCAACGCCCGCGCCAACCGTGACGCGTCGCTCATGGTCGAAGACGCGGAAGACGCACTTGTGGAAGTGCAAGGCGGCTATGTTGGTGCCGGATATCTCACGTCCTGCATTGTGCTGCTTCATTCAGACAAAACCGTCCTGCAGGAATGGTCGCGGGAATTGCGCCGTTCGCTCCTGACCCTTGGATTCGGTTGCCGTATCGAGACGATCAACGCGGTGGACGCTTGGTTGGGCACGCATCCGGGCAACTGGTTCGCCAACATCCGCCGTCCGCTTCTCAATACCATCAACCTCGCGGACTTGTTGCCCCTATCCAGCGTATGGGCGGGCGAAAGAAACTGTCCCTGTCCATTCTATCCGCCTGCCTCTCCGGCTCTCATGGTTTGCACAACTGATGGCTCGACCCCGTTCTGGTTCAATCTGCATGTGGGTGACGTGGGTCACACGCTGATATTCGGCCCTATCGGCGCGGGCAAGTCCACGTTGCTGGCGTTGATCGCGGCTCAATTCCGGCGTTTTGATCAAGCCCAGGTCTTCGCTTTCGACAAGGGGATGAGCATGTTTGCCCTATGCACCGCCGTAGGTGGCACACACCACGAGGTGGGCAACAGCTCTCAGCTATCCTTCGCTCCTTTCCAGCGCATTGATGATCCTATCGAACAGGCCTGGGCGGAAGAATGGGTGGCCACGCTGCTGGAGCTGCAAGGAACTCCCCCCAGCCCGCGCAACAGAAACGATATCCACGACGCCATGAATCAGCTGCGAAGCAGCCCAGCCAACATGCGCAGCCTGTCCGATTTCACGCACGCGGTGCAGGATATGCGGATCAAGGAAAGCCTCCAGCACTACACGCGCGATGGCGCGATGGGGCACCTCCTTGATGCCGAGACGGACACCCTGGGCATCGATCCCTTCATGGTCTTCGAGATCGAGGAGCTGATGTACCTGGGCGAAAAGAATCTGGTCCCGGTGCTGCTCTACATTTTCCATCGTATTGAGCGCTCTCTGGTAGGGCAGCCCGTCCTGCTGCTTCTTGACGAGGCTTGGCTCATGCTCGGCCATCCTGTCTTCCGGGCCAAAATTCGTGAATGGCTCAAGGTTCTGCGGAAAGCCAACTGCGCCGTGGTGCTGGCCACGCAAAGCCTTTCTGACGCCAGAAATTCGGGAATCATGGATGTGCTTGCTGAGTCCTGCCACACGAAGGTCTTCCTCCCCAACATCGCTGCCAGACAGGAAATCCAGCAGGAAATGTACCAGCAAATGGGGCTCAACAGCCGTCAGAGAGAGATCATCGCGCAAGCCACTCCTAAACGAGATTACTATGTGACGACAACATCAGGAAGGCGGCTCATCCAATTGGCGTTACAAAGAAAGACTTTGGCCTTTGTTGGTGTCAGCGACAAGGAAAGCATTGAACGAATCAAGGAACTGCAAGCCAATCATGGGCCGTCGTGGACAAACGCATGGCTTGATGAACACAGGGGAGGGCATTGTTAATGAAAATTATTATTTTCCTCATGGCGATGATGGCTTCAGCTCTTCCTGCCAATGCCCAGACGGTTACGTGGTGCACCAATTGCAGCGACATGTTCACGCAATCTCTTGAACGAGTAACAAACTTAGAGAAGCTTACTCAGGTATTCAAACAAGTCGATGAAGCTGTAACGCAGACAGAGAAGCAAATCACCATGGTGCAACAGGGAATTGATCGGTATACAAACATACTTAAAAATACCGCCACTTTGCCAGCGCAAATGCGGAGCAAGCTTCAAGGTACATTAGGAAAAGTAACGAGTCTGACGCAATTGTTGAATGTTCAGCGCGGCGATGCGACAGCCCTTAGTCATATATTCAGGCAAGTTTACGCCAGCAAGGGAACAATTAGCGATTTGGTACGTAATCAATCGAATGGAAATGGAGACAGCGCATCGGCTGAAACATTACGTATGCTGAAGGAGCGGTTGGGTGATGGGGTGGACAGCTCGCAGGAAGCTGCATTTCAGGAGTCTGGCAGTCAGATCAACGAGATCGAGCAAAAGTCCGCTGAACTGGACGGCCAGCTGAACGATCTTTTGCAGACTCCAGACGGCCAAATGAAGGCTCTTGAAGCTGGCAACCAAATCGCGACTATGCAGCTCCAAGAGAGCCAACGCCTCCGCACGCTACTTGCCGTATCTGCCCAGGCAGCCGTGCAGAGGGATATGAAAGCCGAGCAGGAAAAGAAAATATCGGATGAAGCCTGGAAAAGTGCGGTTTCAACTAATAAACTGCAAGAAATTATCAGTCGCGGGCCTTCAGATGATCCATTTTGATCAGAATGGATCAGTGGAAGGACCACGCTTCAGCATCTTCTCAACTTCGCTTGGCTTTTTAGCCTTCTCAACCTCAAAATGTTTTCTGAGCTCTGCTTGTTCGGCTTCTCGCTTGAGTTTTTCAATCTCTAATTTTGTCTTCTCAGCCTCAATGTTGGCTTTTTCAGAATCGCAACCTGTCAACATGAAAAGAGATATGAAAAATATTGCGACAAGAGGAAGAATACGCTTCATTGTAATGGTCTCCATTGTTTGCCTGATTGCCTTGTTAATCTCTGAACCTGTGTTTGCCGGAACAAGTGACTTGATACCAAGAATAGTTAACGAATTTTACACAAAATCACAAGCATGGGGAATCGCGTTACAAAAATATTCTTTATATTTGTTTAAACTATGTCTCACGTTGAGCGTAGTCATGTTTGGCGTCAAAGGAGCACTTAACAGAAGCCAAATCGGAGAAATAATCGGTCAATTCATTACGATGATGCTGTTTTGTGGATTTGTTGCCGCAGTTATTGTTCATTACCAAGAATGGGCTTGGAACGTTGTCGATGGGTTTGCCAAAGTAGCTGGCGACCTTGGGGCGAGCAAGGCAAAAGTTGAAGACCCAATCTTTGTTGGCATACAAATCACTAAAGCCATTTTCTGTCAAACAGCGTTGAATTTTGACCCCCAAACCGCACCGAAAAGTGACCCCCTCCTGTAGTTGGTGTAAGGCCGACCTCCGTCTTTGTGGAAGTCAGCGCGCCGAGTTTGGTGTCCCGACCCCGACCCCGGCCCCGTCTA
>JBBRUD010000129.1:0-10502 GCA_038248065.1 Desulfovibrionales bacterium
GGGGGGGGGCGCCTCCCGCCCCGCGCCGGCCGCGGCCCGCTGCGCTGCCCCCCCCGCCCCTTCCTCGCCCCCCCCCCCCCCCCCCCCCCCCCCCCCCCCCCCGCAGCCGCAGAACGAGCCGCAGGACGATCTGGAGGAAAGTTCATGTCCATCGATTTCGAGCGTCAGCTCAACCCCGCGCAACTTGAAGCGGTCATGACCACCGAAGGGCCGGTTCTGGTGATCGCCGGAGCGGGGTCGGGCAAGACGCGCACCATTGTCCACCGCCTGGCCCGGCTGGTGGAACAGGGCGTGGACCCCACCTCCATCCTGCTGCTCACCTTCACCCGCAAGGCGGCCATGGAGATGCTTTCGCGTGCCGAAAAACTCTTAGGCATGGCCTTGGGCGGAGTGCAGGGCGGCACCTTCCACGCCTTCAGCTTCGCAACACTGCGCCGCTATCCTCAAGCCCTGGGCATGCCCGGCAACTTGACCATCATGGACCGCGCCGACGCCGAAGACGTCATGCATCAGGTGATGGGCGAACTTGCGTTGGGCAAAGGCGACAAAAGTTTTCCCAAGAAGGGCACTGTGCTGGAGCTGTACTCCAAGTCGCGCAACAAGGAGCTTTCGCTCCACGAGGTGCTCTCCAAGGAATCCTACCAACTGCTGCCCCATGCCGACGCCATGGACGAGCTTTCCAGGGCCTACCAGGCCTACAAGGAAAACCACTGCCTGCTCGACTACGACGACATGCTCTTCACCCTGGAGCGCCTGCTGGTCGAGCAGCCGGACCTGCTGGAGCATCTGCGCGCACGTCACCGCTACATCATGGTGGACGAATACCAGGATACCAACATGGTGCAGGCCCGCCTGGTGCGCCTGCTGGCCGGGGACCGGGGCAATGTCATGGCTGTTGGCGACGACGCCCAGTCCATCTACGCCTTCCGGGGGGCCAACGTGGAAAACATCCTGAGTTTCCCCCGCATTTACGAGAACACCAGGCTGATCCGGCTGGAGCAGAACTACCGCTCCACCCAGCCAATCCTGAACCTCACCAACGCCATCCTGCGCCAGGCAGCGGAAAAGTTCGATAAGACCCTCTTTTCCGAGCGCACCGAAGGCCCGCTGCCGGAAATCATCAAGGCCTATTCGGACCGCACCCAGGCCCAACTGGTGGCGGCCAGGATTCGCGAATACAAGCGCATCTACATGCCCGGCGAAATCGCGGTGCTGTTTCGGGCCGGATACATGTCCTACCCGCTGGAACTGGAACTCAACAAGGCGGGCATCGCCTTCCAGAAGTACGGCGGACTGCGCTTTTCCGACGCGGCCCACGTCAAGGACACCGTGGCCCATCTGCGGGTGGTCCACAACCCGCTGGACGCCGTGGCCTGGCGGCGTTGCCTGACCCTGGTGGACAAGATCGGCGAAAAAACCGCCAATCGCATCATCGCGGCCGTGCGCGACAACGACGCAACCTACCTCGGCGCGCAGCGCAAAAAGAACCCCTACCTGCACACCCTTTTGGAATTCCTGGAGGATCTACGCGCCGAGCCCGGCGGCCCGGCCAGCATGCTGGAGCGCGTCATCAGCTACTACACGCCCAGGCTCACCCAACTGCACCCCGAAGACTACCCCCGCCGCTTGGCCGGGCTGGAGCAGCTCTCCCAGATCGCCACCTCCTACGCCCATCTGGAGGCCTTCCTGGCCGACCTGGCCCTGGAAAATCCCGAGGAGGAGCAGCGCGGCGTGCGCGATGACGCCGTGGTGCTGTCCACGGTGCACTCCTCCAAGGGGCTGGAATGGGCGGCGGTCATCGTCATAGACTTGGTGGACGAGCGTTTTCCCTCGCGCCACGCCCTCATGCGCCCGGAGGATCTGGAGGAGGAGCGCCGCCTCCTGTACGTGGCATGCACCCGTGCCAAGGACATGCTCACCCTGTGCGTGCCCGGCAACGTGTACAACCGGGCCTCGGGCACGGGCCAGCCCGCCATGCCCAGCCTGTTCGTGCGTGAACTGCCCGGCAACCTCCACCTGGAGCGACGCGAAACCTATTCCGGCCACCTCACGGACCCCATCGCCACGGAAGGTTCCACAGTCCAGGCCAGCTCCCCGTCGTCGCCATCCTGGGCACCGTCCTTCCGCGCCACAGCCTCCTCCCGGTTTTCGCCCCCGGCATCTCCAAACACGTCGCCTTCCCGGCTGTTCCCCGCATCGTCTTCCGATGGTGCCCCGGTTGGCGCATTTTCGCAGTCATCAGGCCTTTCCGCTTCTCCGTCCGGCATGTCCCCGCAATCTTCAAGCATTTCCGCTTCTCCGTCCGGCGTGTCCCCGCAATCTTCAAGCCTTTCCGCATCCCCGTCCGGTGTGCCCCCCCACTCTTCAAGCCTTTCCGCTTCTCCGTCCGGTATGTCCCCGCAGTCTTCAAGCCTTTCCGCATCTCCGTCCGGCGTGACCGGCGGGGGCGCGGGGATCGCCGGACCGCAGGAGGCGTGCACCGCAGGCGGTCTTCCGCCGAGGAATTGCGCGGCTCCGAGGACCGCCGATCCCTGCGCCCCCGCAGCGCCTTCTTCCTCTGCTTCCTCCTCGTTCGCCTCCCCCCTCGCCTCCTCCGGCGGCAGCCTCGGGGCCATGGGTTTCTGCCGCCACCGCATTTTCGGCCGGGGCAAGATCGTGGCCCGCCTGGACGGCGGCAAATGCCGGGTGAACTTTCCTGGCTTCGGTCTGAAGGTCATCCTGTCTGAATACCTGGAGATGGAATCATGAGCATCCGGGCACGGTTGTTCCTGCTGCTGCTTTCCCTCTCGGTGCTGCCCATCCTGGCCCTGCGCCTCTCGGGCATTCACACGCTGGAACTCTTGGCCGAGGATCTGGTGGACCGCTCCGCCCATCTGCTGCTGCTCAACGCCCGCAACCACCTGCTGTTTCTGGTGGAGGACCACGCCCATGTGTTGCAGCGCGAGCGCCAGTTGCTGGAACAGACCCTGCGCCTCCAGGCAGCCGAGGTGGAAAAGACCTTGGCAGCCAAAGGCCTTGCAGCTTCTGACGCCAAAAACGCCCCGCTACGCGACGCCTACCAGCTCGCCGCTGCCGGAGCCGAAGGACTCTTCTGGGATCAAGCCACGGTGCTGGATAACGGTTTCGTGGAGTTTTCCAGCGACGCAGCAGGCATGCCGCGCCGTTTCAATCCCCGTCTGGCTCCATGGTATCAGGCCGCCATGGAGGGCAAGGCCCCTGTCTGGACCGCCCCAGCCGTGGACCCGGCCACCCGGCGCATCGGACTGACCATCTCCATGCCCGTGCGCGACCCCGCCGGAACCGTCATGGGCGCAACAGCCATCATGGCGCGCATAGACACCTCCGCCATGGGGCGCAGCCACACCCAGGCCATTTCTCCGAACCTGAAATCCTACATGGTGCACATCGCCGGCCAGTCCGATGAAACCCAGGGGCTGCGCATCATCGGGCAGGAAGAGCACCAGTTCCACGACGGCGGCGCAGGGGGCCGCCGCATGGGCATGATGGGCCTGGTGGCGCCACAGTGGCTCACCCCGGACGACCCGAAAGTGCTCACCGAGATTCTGAACAACCTGCTGGAGGGGAAAAGTGACGTGCTCGAGGCGCGCAGGGCCGGGCAGGACCTCATGTGGGCCTTTGCCCCTTCGGGCATGCAGGGAACCGCCCTGGTCTTCACCGCTCCGGTCGCGGACGTGCAGGCCGATGCGGCAGCCGCCACGACATACATCAAAACACGGGTGGGGGAGCAGATCGCCGCCACATGGCTGGTGGTGGGCGCGGCCCTTGTGGTAGTGGCGGCCACGGGCTGGCTGGTGGCCCGTTCCATGACCCGCCCGGTGCTCAACCTGTGCCGGGCCGCCGAACGCGTGGGCCAGGGAGATTTCACCGTCCAGGTCGTGCCTGAAGGCGGCAGGGAACTGGCGGAACTGGGTTCCATCTTCAACGCCATGACCCTGCACATGGAGGACCGCTCCCGCCTGCGTCAATCCCTGGCTCTGGCCCAGGAGGTGCAAAGCAGCCTGCTGCCCCAAGGCATGCCCGTCCTGCCCGGACTGGATATGGCTGGGATCAGCCGCTACTGCGACGAAACCGGCGGTGATTACTTCGACGCCATCACCGACGCCCACGGCCAGCCAGGCCGCGTGGCCCTGCTGCTGGGCGACGTTTCCGGCCACGGAATCGACGCCGCCCTGCTGATGACCACTGCCCGCGCCTTCCTGCGCATGCGCGTCCACCAGCCGGGCAGCCCCGGCCAGGTGGTCAGCGAAGTCAACGATTTCCTTGCCGCCGACACCTCCGGCACTGGCCGGTTCATGACCCTGTTCTACCTGGAATTCGACGCCCCGCCCACTTCCGTCCATGAAGCATCCGCTTCCGGGAAGCCTCCGCTCCTTCCTGACGAGCCGTCATACTCCACCGGCCCGCTCCGCTGGGTGCGCGCCGGGCACGATCCGGCCATGCGCTATTGTGCCGCCACGGGCACAATCGAGGAACTCGGCGGCCAGGGCATCCCCCTTGGGGCTCTTGAACACTACGGCTACAGCGAATACAGCGGCCCGCCGCTCTCCCCCGGCGACCTGCTGCTCATAGGCTCCGACGGCCTGTGGGAATCCCGCGCCCCCGATGGAGAGATGTTCGGCAAGGAGCGCGTGCGCGACATTCTGCTCCAAAACGCCCACACCCCGGCCGAGGCCGTGATGCAGGCCCTGCTGGCCGCACTCGACGCCTTTCTGGCCGAACATCCTGCCGACGACGACGTAACCCTTATGGTCATCAAAGCCACTGCCTGAGGAGGCATCATGCGCTGCACCGAAAAAGAGGCAAAATTTCTCTTCTGCCCCCTGCTGACCACCGCAGACGGCAAGATGCGTTTCTGCCAGGCCGCCCAGTGCATGATGTGGCGCTGGACAGAACCCCTGCCCGAGGCAGAACCCGCAGGATTTTGCGGCGTTGCGGGAGCCCCTGTGGCTGCCGCCCGCATGGCCAAAGCCGTCCCCTTCGGCGGCCCGGCACCCAAGACAGAACCGGAGGACCCCTTCGCATGAGCGCATCGCCTTTGACACAACCACCCCAAGCCGGTAAGAGCGCCCGCGTTCAACCCTCTCTGGAGACCTCCATGCGCGCGCTTATCGTCGACGACGATCCCATCAACCGCCTTTTCCTGGAAGAGCTGCTTTCTTACCACGCCGAAGTCACTGCCGCGTCTTCAGGCAGGCAGGCTGTCGAGCTGTTTCGCCATGCCCTCGAAGCCGGAATGCCTTTCGATTTCGTGCTCTCCGACATCATGATGCCCGACATGGACGGCCACCAGACCGTGGAAAAACTGCGCAGCCTGGAACAAGACCACGGCCTGCTGGGCGACCAGGCCGTCCGGGTGATCATGATATCCGCCCTCGACGACGCCAAACACGTCAACCGGGCCTTCTTCCAGGGCAATGCACTGAGCTATCTTACCAAACCCGTCACCAACGAAGCCCTGCTGGCCGAATTGCGGAAATTCGAACTTATTTCCGACAAATAGAGTGAAAAAGGCGCCTCCGGCGGCCGGGGGGGCAAGCGCCCCCCCGGACCCCCGCAATGGGGTGTAGCCGTGCACGCCATCATATCGTATCAATTCGGTCTGTTGGAGAAAAAGGCTCCGCAGCTGACCACCACGATCCCAGGCTGGCGGGGGAGGTTCCGCCGGACCGCAGGCCGATGCGCCGCAGGGTGCTTCACCCGAGGAATCGCATCGGACGAGGACCGCCGGAACCTCCACCGCCAGCAGCAGCCAAGGCCAACGCCTTCCGCAACCGCCACAGGGGGAATGATGCCGTGAAAACCGGTCAGCCGGACACCCTTCACCAGGCCCAAAGCCGTTGGCTGTTGCTTTTCTGCGCCGCACGCGCGGCCTTCAGTTTCATCTTCACCACCTATTCGGCGGCCATGCCGCTGTTGACCGCCGACTGGGGCATGAACGCGGCCCAGGCGGGCAGCGTCCAATCCGCGTGGCATCTGGGCTATCTGGTTTCCCTGTTCGTCGTGGGCCTCCTGGGCGACCGCTTCGGCGCCAAGCGCACCTACCTGGTGAGCGCCGCCTTCGCCAGCGCCGGGGCGTTGGCCTTTGCGGGCCTGGCCGACAGCTACGCCTCGGCCCTGGTGCTCCATGGCCTGGCCGGGTTGTGTTCCGGCGGTTCCTACACGCCGGGGCTCACCCTCATCGCCGAGCGCATCGCTCCGGGCAACCGGGGGCGGGCCATGGGCTTCTATCTTGCGGCCGGGTCTCTGGGCTACGCCCTGTCCATGATGGTATCGAGCCGGTTATTTCCCATTGGCGGCTGGCATCTGGCCTTCTGGGTCACCTGCTCCCTGCCAACGGTCGGGCTGGCCATCTCCCTGTGGGTGCTGCGGACAACCCCCAATGTCATTCACACCCCGGCCCAAGGCCGAAGCATCTGGCGCGACATCCCGGCGGTGCTTCGCAACAGGGCGGCGCTGCTTTCCATGCTGGCCTACGCCTTCCACTGCTGGGAGCTTTTGGGCATGTGGACCTGGCTCCCGGCCTACCTTGCGGCTTCGGCCCAGCAGGACGCCCAGGGCGGAGGCGCTTCGGCCATCGGGGCCGGAGTGCTGCTTTCGGGGCTGACGTATCTCACCAGCATGCTGGGAAGCCTGACGGGCGGCGCGCTCTCGGACCGTTGGGGCCGCACCCGCAGCATCTTTCTTTTCTCCGTGGTGAGCATTGTGTTTTCCTTTGCCTTCGGCTGGCTGTCCGGGGTGCCGCTCCTGGCGCTCTTTGCCCTGGCGGCCTGCTACAACTTCGCCGCAATCGCAGATTCCTCCATCTATTCCACCGCGTTGACTGAGTTGGTGGAGCCCCGGCTCATCGGCAGCGCCTATGCCGTGCGCTCAGTGATGGGGTTTGGCGCGGGCGTGATCAGCCCCTACGTGTTCGGCCTGGTGTTCGACCTGGCCCGGACAGGCGCGCCGGGTTGGCCTGGGCTTGGCTGGGGCCTAGCCTGGACCAGCCTGGGTCTGGCCGCCCTGCCCGGCCCGCTGCTCACCTGGCTGCTGGGCCGCAGGCCGGAGGCAGCCCGCATGGCCAAAGGGTTGGGATAAAGAGTACCAAGGCGGGGTTGACCCTTGCTCCCCCCCGAAATGTGGAGTAAGGGAAGCGTGATTTTCAGCGCGAAGGGGGAAGGCCATGCGCAAATTCCTGCTCTTGTGTCTGTTCGTTCTGCTGCCCGTGGGCCTGCCTCAGGCCGGCAGGGATCTCCCTCAGGGGTTTGTCGCCTTACGCGATGTCGATCCCACCATCATCCAGGATATCCGCTACCACGGCTCCCACAACTTTCTGGGCCGCCCTGTGGCCGGTTACGACGCCCCGTCCTGCATCCTCACCGTCCCGGCCGCCCAGGCTCTGAAGGCCGTACAGGCGGAACTGGCCCCGCTTGGCCTTGGGCTGAAAGTCTATGACGGCTACCGCCCCCAGCGGGCCGTGGACGACTTCGTGGCCTGGAGCGGAAAGCCCGCCGAGCAAGCCACCAAGGCCGAATTCTACCCCAATGTGAACAAGAAGGATTTCTTCGATCTGGGCTACGTGGCCAAAAAATCCGGCCACAGCCGGGGAAGCACCGTGGATCTGACCATCATCCCCCTGCCCGCGCCGACCAACGCCAAGGGCGGCGAGTACACGCCGGGCCAGCCCCTGGTGTCCTGCACCGAGGCGTACGGCAAACGCTTTGACGACGGCTCCATCGACATGGGCACCGGCTTCGATTGCATGGACCTGCTCTCCCACCCCGCCACGGACAAAGTGTCTCCCCAGGCCAGGGCCAACCGCATGCTGCTGCGCCAGTTGATGGATAAGCACGGCTTCAAGCCCTACGATCAGGAGTGGTGGCACTTCACCCTGAAAAAAGAGCCCTTCCCCGATACGGCCTTTGATTTCCCGGTGACCGGCCCGGAGAAGTAGACGCGGGGGCTTCTGTGCCTGGGCGGCAGCCAGACGTGCCTTTCGCTATGACTGCTGGCCGCACATTTCCCCGCCTTGGGCGGGCTGAAGCAGCCCCCGCACCGTCTCCATGCGGCGAACCTGACGCTAGGCGCAAAAAAAGGCCCCCTTCCGGGGGCCTTGTCATTGCAAGAACACAACAGCGGTCCTAGTTGCCCTTGATGAGGGCCTTGGCTTCGTCGGACAGCTTGGTCTTGGGGTACACCTGCTTGGCTTTGAGGAAGTCGGCCTTGGCAAGATCGCGCTTTTCCATGGCCAGATAGCTGACGCCACGGTTCTTGTAGTAGGAACCCAAAATGATGTCGGCCTTGGCCAAACCGATGGCCTTGGTCAGGTCGGCCACGGCTTCAGCGTGTTTGTTGATCTTGGCGTAAGCCCGGGCGCGGTTGTACAGGGCACCTTCCATGTCGGGGTTGATCTCCAGGGCCTTGGTGAAATCGGCGATGGAATCATTTTCCATTTTCTTGTTGGCCATGGCCGTGCCGCGATTCTCATAGGCGTTGCACAGGATGTCCTTGGGCGTGGCCGGGTTGTCGATCACCTTGCTCAGACTGGCAACGGCGGCATTCCACTGGTGCTGGTTGATGGCCGCAACACCCTTGGCGTACTCCATGCTGATCATCTTCTTCTCGTCCATGGTCGCACCTTTTTTCTTGGCGGCAAAGGCAGGCATGGCACAAAGAGCAAGAGCGGCGACAAGGGCAAAAGTGACAATGCGTTTCATCATGAGGTCCCTCCAAGTACTTAGGTGTGGATGATTAGCTCTATTCTATCACCCCTTTGCGCCGATTTTGCAAGGCATTTTTACCATTCTTACGGTAAAAAACACCTCCACCCGGCAGGCAGAGCAATCCCCGGCTGCCGTCTTTGCCGCACCCCACATTCGCAGTGCGATGCATCCCGCAAGGCTAACGGCCCCCCCCTAGAATGACGGGGTCAGGCTCCATTTTTCTCTTCCTCATTCAATGGAAAGCGAAGGATAAATGTGGCTCCCTCACCCTGTTTGGATACAACCTCCACCGTTCCGCCATGTTTTCGCATGATGTCGTGCACCAAAGCCAATCCTTGTCCCGTGCCTTTGCCGACCTCCTTGGTGGTGAAGAATGGATCGAACACGCGATGCAAATTCTTTTCCGGTATGCCGCAGCCGGTGTCCGCCACGGACAGAACAAGGTCCCCCTGTTCTTCGCGCGTGGCTATGGTGATGGTTCCTTTCCCCTCGGTATCTTTGTATTTCTCGGACACCGCATGGCTGGCGTTCACCAAGAGGTTAAGCAACACCTGATTGAAGTCCCCTGGATAACACAAAAAATGCCGGACTGCGGGGTCCCGGTCCTGGCGAATCTCGGCGTGATATTTCCACTCGTTGCGCGCCACCAGAATGACATTCTCGATAGCGCTGGGAACATCGAGCAGAAATTTCTCCTCCCCGCCCATATGGGAGAAGCGCTTCATGGCCTTGACGATTTCAGCCACCCGGGCCACCCCCTCGCAGGATTGGCTCAGCGCCTTGGGCGTTTCTTCCAGGATAAAAGCAAAATCCGCCGCTTGCGCGTCCGTCATCCCGGACAGCGGAGAATCCCCCAAGGCGGCAGTCATGCTGGAATACGCGTCTTCCAGGAACTTCAGATTGTCGCCGATATACTGGATGGGCGTGTTGATTTCGTGGGCAATGCCAGCGGCCAGCCCGCCGATGGATTCCAGGCGCTGAGCCAGGGCGAGCTGGCGCTCCAGGGCCTTTTGGGCGGACATGTCGAAGATTACTTCATACAGCAGAGGCTGTCCGGCGCGAACCCCGGATATAACCGTTTTGTTGATCGGCACACTGCTGCCGCCAGGACGCTCGATGCGGTATTCTTCATGAACAATGTCACCTTGCAATAGTGGGCACTCTTCTTCACGCAAGCCGTCCCGTGCACGAATCCAATGGACACTGGTGCATGGTTCTCCGGTAAGGTCTTCTTTGGAGACTCCCAGGATTCCTGCGGCAATGGAGTTGACATCCACGATGGTGAATGTCTGCGGATCGACAATGACAATGCCAGCCCTGATGCCGGTTAGGATGCGCTTGAATATTTCTTCGCTTTGCCGAAGCTCCTGTTCAGCACGTTTTCTGTCGGTGATATCGGTCATAACGCCGATCATGCCTTTGACTGTTCCTTCAGCGCCCACGAAAGGTGCTTTGTGAAAAATAATTTCCCGAATATCCCCTGTCGCGGTGAATGCTTCATATTCGTAGGCAATGGCCTGATTATTTTCATACATGGCTTTTTCCATTCTCAAATGAAACTCCGCAGCCTCCTGGCCAACCACTTCAACAGAAGTTTTCCCGGATAGATCACTCCTTCCATGGAATTGCATATATGCTTTATCATTTCTGTCCGGTTAACAAATGGCTTGACACCAGAATGCGCCAATGGGCTTGAGCGTCTGGGGCTTCACTGATTTGGAGATGCATTTCAAAAAATAGAGTTCGGTTGTCATGACATTAAACTCAAAAACACTTGCA
>JBBRUD010000130.1:0-10339 GCA_038248065.1 Desulfovibrionales bacterium
CCACACACTCCCCTTTTACCTAAAAAAACATAACAAAACACCCCATGCCGGGGGTCAAACTTTGTGTCAAAAAACGGTCCCCCCCCGGCCCCCCCTTCCTAAACACTTTTTAACGGCTTCGCGGCACGGAGCCATACCGAGGGGGTCCGGGGGAAATCATTTCCCCCGGCGGGGGTTCGGGGGCAGCGCCCCCGATTCTTCCCCCTCTTACGGAGGCGAGATGCGCACTATTCCAGCGCAGACGATCATCGATAAGGTTGCCGAGATGTGCATTGCGGCCAACCGGGAACTGCCTGAGGATATCCTGAAGAAGTTCAAGGACAACCAGGCGGCAGAGACCTCGGCCGCAGGCAAGGAAATCTACCGCCAGTTGATTGAAAACGCGGCGCTTTCCAAGGAATCGGGCCTCCCCCTGTGCCAGGACTGCGGCCTTGCAGTGTTTTTCGTGGAAATGGGCGAAGGCGTTCGAGTGGAAGGCAAGGGCCTGCGCGAAGCCATCAACGAGGGCATGGTCAAGGGCTACAAGGAAGGCTACCTGCGCAAGTCCTCGTGTGACGCCTTCAGCCGCAAGAACACCGGCGACAACTCCCCCGCCATCATCCACTTCGACATCGTGCCGGGCGACAAGCTCAAGATTTCCATGATGGCCAAGGGTGGCGGCTCCGAGAATATGAGCCGGGTGATGATGTTCCCCCCTGCCGCAGGCTGGAAGGGCCTGCGCGAATTCATCATCAACCGCGTGGCCGAAGCCGGTCCCAACCCCTGCCCGCCCATTCTGCTGGGCATCGGCATCGGCGGCAACTTCGAGCTGGCGGCCATCAACTCCAAAAAAGCCCTGCTGCGGGAGGTGGATGACACCCATCCCGATGCGGATATCGCCAAGCTTGAAAAAGACCTGCTGGCCGACGTCAACAAGCTGGGCATCGGCCCCATGGGCCTGGGCGGCGAGACAACCTGCCTCGGCGTGAAGATTCTGGTGGCCCCCTGCCATCTGGCCAGCCTGCCCCTGGCCGTGAACGTCCAGTGCCACTCCGCGCGGCACAAGGAGGTCGTGCTCTAATGGCCGAACATCATCTGAAAACCCCGCTTACCGATGCCGACATCGAGAAGCTGAAGGCTGGCGACGTGGTGCTGCTGACCGGCACCATCTACACCGGTCGCGACGCCGCGCACAAACGCCTGACCGATTCCCTGGACAAGGGCGAGGATCTTCCCTTCGACCTCAAGGGCTCCCTGATCTACTACGTGGGACCAAGCCCCGCGCCTCCGGGCAGGCCCATCGGCTCTGCCGGGCCGACAACGTCCTACCGCATGGACACCTACGCTCCCCGGCTGCACAACCTGGGGCTCAAGGGCACCATCGGCAAGGGCAAGCGCTCCCAGGAAGTCAAGGACGCCATGGCCGCCAACAAGGCCGCCTATTTCGGAGCCACCGGCGGAGCAGGCGCGCTGCTTTCCCAGTGCATCAAGGCCGCCAAGGTCATCGCTTATGACGACCTGGGCCCCGAGGCCATCCGTGAACTCACCGTGGAGAACTTCCCCCTGCTGGTCATCAACGACTGCCACGGCGGAGAACTCTACGCCAAACCGAACCTGGAAGCCGCTCTCGGGTAGTTTCCGCTTGGGCTGGTCCGCCTCCCCTCTTCGGGCGGACCGGCCTTCCCGGCAGGCGGCGCACGGCGTCGTCTGCCGGGAAGGCCGGGGTTTTCACCCCCTCCTCGGCTGGCTGGCAGGCTGCAACACTGCCGAAGAGGTTCGGCTGACCGCACGGCTTTCCACGGGCGCGGCGGGTACTTGTTTGGGAGGACAACTCCCGCCGCCCCCATTTTTCGCATCACGGTGAGCGCCTTCTATACTTCAGGCGGTCCAAAAGGTATCGTGTGCCGCTTTCTGAAAAATGTGGGAATTGCCGTGCCCCTTCACGGCCGAAATGCAGAAGACCGTCCAAGGAGTAAGCATCCATGCCAAGCAAGATCGTAAAAAAACGCAGCCTGATTCCAGGCCAGACCAGCGAACTGGTGCTTGACGCTCCGCACATTGCGGCCAAGGCCAAGCCAGGAAACTTCGTCATCTTGCGTGTCTGCGACAAGGGCGAGCGTATCCCCCTGACCATCGCCGACACGAACCAAGAGGCCGGAACCATCACCATCGTCTATCTGGTGCTGGGCAAATCCACAGCCTTCCTCGAGACTCTCAAGGAAGGCGACGAAGTGCTTGATGTCTGCGGACCGCTGGGTAAGGCCACCGAAATTCACAAGGTGCCCGGACCGGTCATCTGCGTCGGCGGCGGCACCGGCATCGCGGCCATGCACCACATTGCCAAAGGCCACCACATGGCGGGCAACCACGTTGTGGCCGTCATCGGCGCGCGCACCAAGGATCTGCTGCTTTTCGAGGACGAGCTGAAACTTTTCTGTCCCGAGGTGCTGGTCTCCACCAACGACGGCTCCTACGGCGTCCAAGGCTTCGTGACCACCCTCCTGGAGGAACGCCTCAAGGCCGACACCACCGTGGCCGAAGTGGTGGCCATCGGCCCGGTGCCCATGATGGAGGCCGTGGCCAAAGTGACCAAGCCCTTCGGCGTGAAGACCACCGTGAGCCTGAATTCCATCATGGTGGACGGCATGGGCATGTGCGGGGCCTGCCGGGTCTCGGTCGGCGGCAAGACCCAGTTCGCCTGCGTGGACGGCCCTGAATTCGACGGACACGAGGTGGATTTCCGCGAGTTGTCTCAGCGTCTGTCGGCCTTCAAGATCATGGAACAGAAGTCTTACGAGGAGTTCAAGAAAAGCCATGTCTGCAAATGCACCTGCTAATTCCAAGAAAGGCAAGGCCGTTCCCCGTACTCCCATGCCCGAGCAGGCTCCGGAAAAGCGGGTCACAAACTTCAGCGAAGTCACCCTGGGCTACACCCCGGAGATGGCCTTAACCGAGGCCAAGCGCTGCCTGCAGTGCAAAAAGCCTCTGTGCCGCAAAGGCTGCCCGGTGGAAATCGACATTCCAGGTTTCATCGGCAAAGTCGCCGAGGGCGATCTGGACGGCGCCTACAAGGTGCTGCGCGAGACCAACTCGCTGCCTGCCGTGTGCGGGCGGGTCTGCCCTCAGGAAAACCAGTGCGAAGGCTCGTGCATTCTCACCAAGAAGGGCGAGGCCGTGGCCATCGGTCGGCTGGAACGCTTCGTGGCCGACACGTTCATGGCCAAGGACGCCTGTGAACAGCTCACCGGCGACCATGCCTGCCATATGCTCCACGATGACCTGAAAGTGGCCTGCATCGGATCCGGCCCATCGAGCCTCACCGTGGCTGGCTACCTCTCGTCTCTGGGAATCAAAGTCCATGTCTTCGAGGCCCTGCATGAACTGGGCGGGGTGCTGGTCTACGGTATTCCCGAGTTCCGCCTGCCCAAGGAGATCGTGCGCAAGGAAATAGAGGCCATGAAAACCCAGGGCGTGGAGTTCCACACCAACTGGGTGGGCGGCAAGACCATCACCGTGCAGGAACTTCTGGATCAGGGCTACAACGCCGTGTTCATTGGCGTGGGCGCTGGCCTGCCCAAATTCCTGCGGGTACCCGGCGAAAACCTCATCGGCGTGTTCTCTGCCAACGAATACCTCACCCGCGTCAACCTGGGCCGGGCCTACAAGTTCCCCGAATACGACACTCCGGCCTACACCGGCCGCAATGTAGTGGTGTTCGGCGCGGGCAACGTGGCCATGGACGCTGCCCGCACGGCCAAGCGCCTGGGCGCGGAGACGGTATCCATCGTCTACCGCCGCACCGAGAAGGAAATGCCTGCCCGTCTGGAAGAGCTGCACCACGCCAAGGAAGAAGGCATCCAACTGCTGTGCTTAAACGCCCCCATCGAGTTTGTAGGCGACGAGAACGGCTGGCTCAAGGGGCTGGTATTGCAGAAGATGCAACTGGGCGAGCCTGACGAATCCGGGCGGTGCTCTCCCATCGCCTGCAACGGCGAGTTCTGCGAGCTGGAAACGGACATGGCCATCATCGCCGTGGGCACCGGATCCAACCCGCTGATCACCCAGAATACGCCGGGACTTGGCCTCAACAAATGGGGCTACATCACCGTCAACGAAGAAACCGGGGAGACGAACATCCCCAATGTCTTTGCCGGCGGCGACATAGTCACCGGCGCGGCCACGGTCATTTCCGCCATGGGTGCGGGCCGCCGGGCCGCCAAGGAAATCGCCGGACGATTGTTGGGTTAGCGACATGGGGACGGCCGCTCCGAACCGCCTGGCGGGGATGCAAGGCGAGCGGGCGAGAGCGAATGGCGCTGATGACGGGTGGTCCGTCACGGTGTCTTCGATCCGCGCCAGGCGTTTCAGGGCGGCCGTCCTTTGCTGATGTCAGAAGGCCAGCATCATTTCGATCATTCGGGTGAGGAGGTCTGACATGCGCTTATCCCTGAAGGGAGCATTCCTGCTTCCCGTGCTTTTCGTTGTGGTCTGTGGCTTGGCACTGCTGCTTTGGCAGGGCTCCCAGGCCACGCGGGATTCGGCCACAGCCATGCTCCGGGCGGACCTGCCCATCATCGCCCAGACCATCGTCAAAGACGTCTCCGATTCCATGCGCCTGAAACTGGAGGCCTTGAAAACCTGGAACTCTATCGCTGTGGTCCAGGCTGCGGCACGGGGCGAGGAAATCGAGGGCTTTCGCAAACGCATGGCGGCCACAGTGGCTGATATGCCTGGCCTGGGCATCTTTTACGTCAACGTCTATTCCCTCAAAGGCGATCTCACCGCCTCCAGCCTTCCTGGGCCAATTTCCAAAACCAATGTGGCGGATCGAGACTACTTCAAGGGCGTAACCCAAGGCGGCAAAAGCTACTTCATATCCAAGGCCCTGATCAGCCGGGTCACCTAAAAAACCGTGCTCATCCTGGCCAGACCCATTATCTCGCCATCCGGTGAAACCCTGGCCGTTCTTACAGCAGCAGTAGACCTGGGCACACTCACCAGCGAGGTTTCCTCAACGCGTATCGGCTCCACCGGCCATGTCGTTATTTACGAACCCGACGGCGCGGCCATCGCCCACCCGGATAAAGACAAGTTGCTCAAAACGGACGCGGCAAACACCGAACTGGGGCGCAAGACCCTGGCGGTTACGGATAAAGCCATCGTTACCGGGGAAGGCGGCCAGCTTTCCGCCGTGGCCAAAGACCCCTTTACCGGCTGGCTCTTCAGCGTCCAGGCCCCCATGGAAGACCTCAACGCCGAGGTATCCCGGGCCGTGAACCGGCAGATATGGGCCGCCCTGGCTCTGACTGCGCTTCTGGCCCTGGCCATCTGGCAGTTGAGCATCCGCATCGTCACCCGGCCCGTAGCCCGCTGCCTGGACTTCGCCCAGAGTGTGGCCAAGGGCGACCTCGACAGCACCATCGACCATTCCGGCAGCAGCCAGGAACTTTACGCCCTCACCCAGGCCATGCAAGGCATGGTTGCCACCATCAAGGAAAACATCGGCCAGATCGAAGAGAAAGAAGCCCTGGCCCGCTCCCAGACCGCCAAGGCAGAGGAAGCCCTGAGCCAGGCCGAGCTGGCCGGTTGCAAAGCGGCAGTCTCGCGCCAGGAAGGGCTGGCGGAAGCGGCAACGCTTCTTGAAGGTGTGGCCAGAGAACTCGCCGCCACCTCCCAGGAGCTGGCCGGGCAGATGGAAGAAGCCCTCCAGGGCGTGCAGATACAGCAGGACCGCACCGCCCAGACCGCAACGGCCATGGAGGAAATGAACGCCACCATCCTGGAAGTTTCCCACAGCGCCGAAGCCGCAGCGGCCCAAACCGGGCTGGTGGGCATGAAGGCCAAAGTCGGCCATAGTTTGGTGGATCAGGCCGTACGGGCCATTTCCGGCGTGGACGCCCTTTCCGGCGAACTCAGCCTGGCCATGAACGGACTGGCCGAACAGACCAAAGCCGTTGACCAGGTGCTTACTGTCATCTCCGACATCGCCGACCAGACCAACCTGCTGGCCTTGAACGCCGCCATCGAAGCGGCCCGCGCAGGCGAACACGGACGAGGGTTCGCCGTGGTGGCAGACGAAGTGCGCAAGCTTGCTGAAAAGACCATGATCGCCACCAAGGAGGTGGGGGCAACCATCAGCGCCATCCAATCAGGCACCCAGGATAACGTGGCCAAAGTTACGGGAATGGCCAAAGCGGCGGGCGAGGCCAGCGAACTGGCCCGTAATTCCGGCGGGGCGCTGACGGAAATAGTGTCCATGGTGGATACGGCCTCGGATCAGGTGCGGGGAATCGCCGCCGCCAGCAGCCAGCAATCCGCCGCCAGCGACGAGATCAACCGCTCCGTGGAAGAAATCCGCCAAGTGGCAGATCGCATCAGCCAAGGCATGAACCTTTCCGAAGAGGCCATGCGCACCATGGCCACCCAGACCCAGGCCCTGGAGCAGGTGATAGTCCGGTTGCGCGGCAGCCAGCTTGAGGCGTAAGCCGGAAACGTGCTTGCCGAACTTATTGAATACTGCCTGACCCCCTGTACGCCGGAGGCCCGGCGGCTGGGCTACCTGCGGGAGGCCGTGGCCATTAGGGCCCGGGCCAGCCGCTGCCGTGCGGCCTGGAGGCCCCATTTGGAGCGCAGCCGGGCGTTCATCATGCAGGCCGCGCTCCAGTGTCACGGGCACGGTACGGCCCTGGTCATCGGCTCGGGCGCGCTGCTTGATATTCCCCTGGCCGAGTTGTCCGGCATGTTCGACCGGGTGCTTCTGGCCGATATCGTCCACCCCCTGAGCGCCCGGTGGCAGGCCCGACGTTTTGCCAACGCGCGCTTGGTCACTGTGGATGTCACCGGCCTTGCCAAACATCTGGTCGCAAATCCGTCCGATTTCGGCGCATTTGCTACAAAAACTTCCCCCTCCTTTTTTTTGGAAGAACGCCCGGATTTCACAGTATCCGCCAACATCCTTTCCCAATTGCCGCTTTTGCCCCTGGCCCGTCTGAAACAGACCGGGTGCGCCCCGGACGAACTAGCGCTTGTGCGCAGCCGCATTCTCACCGGGCATCTGGAGTGGCTCAACCGCTTGCCCGGCCTGGTCAGCCTGATCACCGACACCCAGTGGCGCATCGGCGCTGCGGCGGAAAACCCCTTGTCCGCCCTGGACGCCCCCTGCTCCACCACCTTGAGACCGCCCCATTCGGCGAAACCTGGCAGTGGGATATCGCCCCCAGGCCGGAAGCCTCCCCCGACAGGGACGTCACCCATAGGGTGCGAGCCTGCGTCCTGAAAACGTAGGAAGTTCGCCGCGCTCCTGCACCCAAGACACGTCACGCTCCGGTCGCCGGAAGTTTTGCGCCTCTCACTCTTCTCCACTGCGCACGCCAAGTATTTTTAACTTTCTTCCCACATAGCCCTATATGGGGAGACTTTCCCGCGATTCTGGAGATAATCCGCCCTGTTTACCTCCCTGGCACGGAGTATCCATGGCAAAAACATCGGTGAAGCACACGGCCATCAGCCAGTCCGCCATCTCTTTCGACGGCGGGCTCAACCGCGCGGACAATCCAGACGCGCTGGCGGACAACCAGATGGCCGACGTCTCCAACATGTATTACGAGGCGGGCCAAAACATCCTGACCACCCGCCCCGGACTGGTGCATGCGGCCCAGGCGCCGCCCGGCGATCCCGCCCTGGTGAAGCTTACCGCCTTCATCAAAGACACACTCGACGCCCAACTGGTAGCCGCAACCAGCGACGGCAACCTCTACCGTCTGGACGAATCGGCCTCGCCGCCCGTCTGGACGCTCATCACCGCCCTTGCGGCAACCGGCATCGTGCCCAGCCTGGTGACCTTCAACAGCAAGCTCATCATCGCAGACGGCGGCCCGGCCCTTCGCGCCTGGGACGGTGATGCGGTGACCAGCCTGCCGGATTCGCCCATCGGAGCCACAGCCCTGGTGGAAATCGGCGGCCGCCTGGCGGCCAACAGCGGCCAGGATATGGACGGCGTAGTCTTGAGCGCACCGGAAGATGAAACCAAGTGGCTCATCGACGACGGCGCGGTGTTCCTGCGGGCAGGCTACGGCGACGGCCTGCGGGTGACCGGCTTCGGGGTCATCAGCCAGGATCTGATCATCTTCAAGATGGGCAAGGCGGGAAAGCGCATCATGCGCTTGAACGCCGCCGGTACAACCAGCGACTGGTCCCTATCGCAGATATCCCAGAACCTGAGCGCCGTTGGTCCCCACGGGGTGGAGTTCGTTGGCAACAACCTGCTGTTTGCCGATCACGGCGAAATCCACGACCTAGCCGGGGTGCAACAATACGGCGACATCCAGGTGGGCGGCGTGGGCAGGCTCATCAACCCCCTGCTCAACGGCAAAACCGTGTCGGAAATGCGCTTCCTGCCCAAAATCGGCGTGCTGCTGTCCCTGGTCGAGGGCGACAGCCTCGTGCTGGTCTTCCACCCGCAGAGTTCCGCCTGGACCAAGCTGGACTTCCAGGGGCTCTTCTTCAGGAGCGTCTGTCAGGCCGGGGACAAGATCTATCTTGGCTGCCAGAACGGCAGGCTCTACCGCCTGGGGCTCACCGAATCGCGCGACGAGGTGGCTCCTGGCGATTTCCGCGAGATCACCGCACTGGCCCGCAGCAAGGTGTTCACCGTTCCCGGCGAGGCCGTCCTGCGCAAGACCCGCCTGAATTACGAGGCCATAACTCCCGGACAGGGACGCTTGCAGGTCTACGGGTCGGATCAGGTAAGCCCCACCACCTTGCTGACGTTGGAGTCAGACCCCGGCCTGGGCAGACTCGCAGACGCCACTGCAGACCTGACAGACGCCTCCCAACCCCTAGGGGTATCGGCTGAGACCCGGACCGTATCGCGCACCCGCTTCCGCGACGCTGCGCTGTCCTTTCAAATCACCACCACCAGCGGCCGCATCCGCCTCAGGCAGTGTCTGGCGGAACTGGCTGCGGTGAACGGCTAACCCCTTACAGGAGAAACAACTCATGCCTACGATATTCGGAATGCAGCAGGCCGGCGCCATCGCCAGCGCCAACGGCGTGGACCCGTACAAAACCACGCCCTTCCTTTCAAACAACCAATGGTGGGGGAACAGCGCCCAGGCCCCGACCCAAACCTCCTGGAGTGCGCCCCAGTATCAGAACTTCCAATTCCAGAAGCTCAACTACGCCACCCCCGCACCCACCTACCAGACCTACACCAAAGAAGCGCCCAAGTATCAGGGCCTCAACAACGGTGACTACGACCGCTACGAACTCTCCCTGCGCATGCCTGGAGAAACCGCTGCGAAACGGGCCTACGACACCGCCAAAAGCGACCTCAGCGATGCCTATTCGGCCAAAGGCATGTACGGCTCCAGCCAGTACACCAATCAGATGAACAACCAACTGAGCCGCAATTACATGGACAACATGGCCCAGAACGCCTCCCAGGCCACGGTGAACCGCTATCAGATGCAGCAGAAGGACATGCAGTTCGGGGCCGGGCAGGACATGCAGTCCTGGCTGTCGCACATGCAGGAAAACCAGGCCGCCAACCAGCAGAGCTTCCAGGGCTGGCAGACAGATTACGGCAACAAGCTCTCGGAAAACAACCTGCTGAACCAGCTAGGTTACCAGGACAACGCCGCCTACAACCAGTACAACTACAAAAGCTCCGTTGACCAGCGGGACTGGAACGACAGTCAGGCCATGCGCCAGGTCAACTTCAACAACTCCCTGGCCCAGGACCGCCAGAACTGGGACATGCAAGGCTTGCAGTGGGATACCAACCAGAACGCTACCGCCTGGAGCAACATCTATGGCACCTGGGGCAACTTCGACCCGGAAAAGGAGCAGATGGAAAAGAAGCAAATGCGCGAGCAGCTCAACGCAAGCGGTTCCGAACTGTTCGGCGGCCTTGGCAAGATTGTCGGCAGCACTGCCGGAGGCCTGCTCGGCTCTTTGGGAGGCCCCATAGGCTCATCGCTCGGCACCAGCGTCGGCGGCTTGCTCGGCGGCAAGGCTGGCAGCCTGATAGGCTGAAGCCCCAAGGAAATCTGACACACCTACACCAGCCGTCCGGCCCGGCCTCTTCGCCGGGGCCGGACGGCCCTCACGTCTGCGTCACCCAGGCCATCGCCTTCAGCCTACGCCAGCGCGTAGGGATTCTCGCAATTTTCACAAATAAATACATGTACAAGCTAATCTTCAATGTGATACTCTATTTTCAAGGCTGTGTTCCCTTTCGGTGTTGAAACTTGTAGATTGCTCCCCATGGAGGCAGCCATGGACACTGAACAATTCCTATCGCTTCTCGCCAGCCTTGAACGGTTGACCACAAACCAACGGCTCCAGCTGGCCGAGGCGC
>JBBRUD010000131.1:0-10091 GCA_038248065.1 Desulfovibrionales bacterium
CCCCCGTTCAGCTTTGCGTCAACGCTCTACGATTAGTCGCAGGGCAATTGGGGGTGCGGAGGAGGCGTGCGTATCGGCTGAGTTCCCTTCTTGACTCACAAAAAAGGTGAGCGGCCCATGGGCCGCTCACCTTTTACGTGGCGAGCGTGCGTTGCAGGAGGCTGCTAGGAGTTGCCACCGGTGAGTTCGGTGAGATCCTTGCCGCCAAAGATGGACTTGTCGATGATCCTGGGCTTGTTCTTCTCGTAGAGCATCTGCAGGTAACCGGAGATGAGCCCCTCGCGCAAGGCGACTTTGGCCTGGGTCATGTACTTTTGGCTATCCCGCTCCCAATCTGCGTCGGTGGGGGTGATGAGCTTATCCAGCTTGGCAACCACGTATCCGTTTTGCAGGGAGTAGGCGTCCGGCAACCAGCCCGGCGTCTTGGCGGCAAAGGCCGCCTCAGCCAGTGCCGGAGCAAGGCCCAGTTCCCGCAGGAAACCCTGGCGGCCGAAGGGGGCGCTGGTCTTGAACGCGTCCTTGTACTGGGCCTCGACACTGGCCTGGCCTTCCGGGGTCTTGAGCTGGTCTGCCACGGCCTTGGCCTGTGCTTCGGCCAGCTTGGCGGCCTCGACGGCCACGATGTCGGCCTTGACCTTGTCGGACACTTCTTCCAAGGGGGGCACGGCTTCGGGCTTCACTTCAAGCACCTTGGCCAGCACGAAACCTTCGCCAGTGGACAGCGCCTGGGGCACCACCTTGCCCGCGGGCATGGAGAACACCAGGTTCAGGGCTTCGGGGGTAAGGTCCAGGTTCTCGGGCGGAGCCTGGCGGGTGAAGGCAACGCTGGTTTGGGCGGTAAGTTTCTTGGTGGCGGCCAACTTGGCGAGTTCGGCACCGCCCAGCAACTCTTCAAGCAACTGGTCGGCGGTTTTTCCCACGGTTTCAGCGGCCCTGGCCTCGGCCAGTTCACGTTTTATGTCAGCGGCGGCCTCTTCATACGAGGTGATGCCCTCGGGCTTCTTATCCTGCAACTGGATGATGTGCAGGCCGAAGGGCGAGCGTACCGGGCCGGAAACTTCACCCTTCTTCAGAGCAAAGGCGGGGTCTTCAAATTCGGGCACCATGGTGCCCTTGGGGAACCAGCCCAAGTCTTCGGCTTTGACAGCAGGGGTGCCGGGCAGGGCCTGAAGTTTTTCCAGGGATTCGCCCTTGCGCAGGCGCTGGGCAAGTTCGCCCAGGCGCTTCTCCGCGGCGGCCACGTCGGCAGCCGGGGCGTCCTTGGGCAGCAGTACCAGCATGTGGCTGGCCTTGACCATTTCCGGGTGTTTGAACTTGTCGGGATTGGCGGTGTAGTAGGCCTTGGCGTCCTGGTCCGAAATGCTGGTCGGGTCGGCCAGGGCGCGGGGCGAAATCTCGACAAATTCAATCTTCACTTCGGCAGGGCGTTTGTATTTTTCCGGGTTGGCGTCATACGCTGCCTTGATCTGCTCCGGGGTGGGCTGCACCTTGGCGGCGAAGTCGGCGGAGGGAAACTGCAGGTAGTTGATGACAGCCTTTTCCTGAACGAAATCATACTGGGGGCGCACTTCCTGCGGCGATACTGAAACGGGCAGGGAAAGGTAGGTAAAAATCTTTTCCTGGAGCAGGATGTTGCGCTGGTATTGCTCGAAGTTTTCGGGTTTGAGGCCCAGGCTTCTGAGCTTCTGGGTATAGAGTTCCATGTCGAACTGGCCGCTGGCGTTCTGGAATTCGGGAATGCGCCCGATTTCAGTCTGCAGTTCGGTCTGGGAAACGGCCACGCCCATCTTGTCCGCCTGAGCGAACACCAGGGCGCGCAGCACCAGTTGCTGGAACACGCGGGCTTTCAGGCCGCTCTTTTCCAAGTCATCGCTCGTCTGGGAGGGGTTCTGGGCCTGGGCGGCCCGGACGTTGTCCTCGTATTCAGAGAGGAAGTCCTTCACCAGGATGGGGGTGTCTCCCACCATGGCCAGTACGCCGGAGCCCTGTTGGCCCTTGAAGGAGGACACGCCGTAGTAAAAGATGAAAACCAGGATGATGATACCGAAGATGGCTTTGATGACCCAAGATTGGGCATGCTGCCGCATGTTGTCCAGCATGAAACGCGCTCCTTGATGTACCTGGCGTGCTCGACGGGAGGCGAAAAAGCCGACGGCCGAGGGGGTATTTCCCCGACCGTCGGCGGTTTGCAGGCGACGGATTTCCGTTAGCTGTTGCCCACGGCGTTGAGCAGACCACCAGCTAAGATAATGTCGAGTTCCTTCCGGGTCAAATCATTTGTGAGCATGACCGTCGTGGCTTTGTCCACTTTGGCGGCCACAGGTTTGCCGGGCTTTATCTTGGCCACGGGGATGACGATGCGCCCACCCTGAACCAGGGCGTCGTAATCTGCCGGGTTTTCCAGCAGCAGGGGCAGGATGCCGAAGTTGACCAGGTTAGCCCGGTGGATGCGGGCCAGGCTCTTGACGATGACCGCCTGCACGCCCAGGTATTTGGGTGCCAGTGCGGCATGCTCGCGCGAGGAGCCCTGGCCGTAGTTTTCGCCGCCGACGATGACGCCGCCGCCGAGTTCCTTGATGCGGGAGACAAAGTCCTTGTCCACGTTGATGAACACATGCTCGGAAATGGCCGGGATGTTGGAGCGCAGGCTCATGACCACCGAGCCGCCGGGCAGGATGTGGTCGGTGGTGATGTCATCGCCCACCTTGAGAGCCACGGGGGCGTCGATGGCGTCCGGCGCCTTGTCGAAGCGTGACAGGGCCACGATATTGGGGCCGCGCAGCACCTCTACGCTCGAGCCGTCTTCGGGGGGGTAGACAAACAGGTGTTTAATGGAAGGCACTTTCTTGGGCATGAGTACCTTGGCCGGGGCGGCACCCCAAGTGGCCGGGTCGGTGAAAGCGCCGTTGAGGGCGGCCTGGGCAGCGGTCTGGGGGCTCACCAGGTAGGCCTTGGCGTCCTGGGTGCCGCTTCTGCCTTCGAAGTTGCGGTTGAAGGTCCGGGCGGTCACGCCGCCGGAGACAGGGGAACCGCCAATGCCGATGCACGGGCCGCAGGTGCACTCGAGCATCCGTCCGCCCGCGTCAAGCAGAGGCTCGATAAGGCCTTCGGCCGCCAGCATCTTCACCACCTGCTTGGAACCGGGGGAGATGAACAGGTCGGTTTCAGGCTTGATGCGCTTGCCCGAAAGCATCAGGGCCACGGTCTTGAGGTCGGCGTAGGAGGAGTTGGTGCAGGAGCCGATGGCTGCCTGATCCACTTTGAGCCCGGCCAGCTCGCGCACGGTGATGACCCGGTCGGGCATGTGGGGCTGTGCAGCCAGGGGTTCCAGACTGCCGAGGTCGATGACGATCTCTTCATCATAGACTGCGGAAGCGTCGGCCTTGAGGGCGACGTAGTCACCGGGGCGTCCCATGGCAGTCAGGAATTTTTTGGTCACTGCGTCCGAGGGGAACAGCGAGCCCGTGGCGCCGAGTTCCGCGCCCATGTTGGTGATGGTGGCCCGCTCCGGCACGGAGAGGGTGGCCACACCCGGCCCGGCGTACTCGAACACCTTGCCCACGCCGCCCTTGACGGTGAGCTTGCCCAGCAGGTGCAGGATGATGTCCTTGGCCGTAGCCCAGCCGGTGAGTTCACCGGTGAGCAGCACCTTCACCACCTTGGGCATGGTGATGGTGTAGGGCGCGCCAGCCATGGCCAGGGCCACCGAGAGGCCGCCCGCGCCCATGGACAGGCTGCCAACGCCGCCGGCCGTGGGGGTGTGGGAGTCGGAACCGATGAGGGTCGCGCCAGGCTTGGCGAAGTTCTCCAGGTGCAGCTGGTGGCAGATGCCGGTGCCCGCTGGGGAGAACACCGCCCCGTACTGGGCGGCCACGGTGCGCAGGAAACGGTGGTCGTCGGGGTTGCGGAAGCCCTGCTGGAGGGTGTTGTGGTCCACGTAGCTCACCGAGAGTTCGGTGCGTACTTTGGGCACGCCGATGGCCTCGAATTGGAGCCAGGCCATGGTGCCGGTGGCGTCCTGGGTGAGGGTCTGGTCGATTTTGAGCCCGATTTCATTGCCGGGTTTCATTTTGCCGCTCAAAAGGTGGGCGGCGATGATCTTCTGGGTGATATTCTTGCCCATGGGGAAGTGCCTCGCATGTTAGTGAAAGTTGGGGCATCTGCCCCGGCTTTGCCAGGAATGTCAAGACCGGGTGGTTCAGCCGCCGGAACGCAGCCGGTTTATTTTGCCTGTGCGGAATTGAATTTCAAAATCCAGGCGGACTTTCTCCTGGCGGGCCTCGTAGATTTCCTGGGGGAAGAAGATTCCCTGGACCGGGTCCTCGCTGTCCATGAGGCTGCGGACCTTGGCCTGAGCACGGGCATGATCCTCACGCAGGACCAGGAGTTCCTGTTCGACGGCGCTGATTTCTTCCTCAAGACTGGGCATGGAACCTCCGGGAAATAAGGGGGGAGAAACGCTCCAGATACCGTGTGGACACCGTGGTGCATTCCGTCCGTAGACAAAGGAGTACGTTCAAAGGGGCCACCATGAAAAAAGGGGGGACGCCCAAGGCGCCCCCCCTTGCGGGAACCGAATACTTGAAGCTTACTGGCCAGCGCCGGAAGCGGCGCGCTGCATCTTGACTTCAACCTTGGTGGTCAGGCTGGCGTAGTACTTGCGCAGGATGACCAAGCACTCTTCGCGACCGAAGTGGTCGGGAACCGGCTCGTCTTCGGACAGCATCTTGCGCAGCTTGGTGCCGGACAGGATGACGCGGTCTTCCTTGGTATGGGGGCAGGTGCGCAGGGACACCATGCCATCGCACTTGAAGCAGTAGAAGGTCCAGTCGATGTTCAAGGGCTGGCACAGCAGAGCCTTGCCGGGCTCGACGGCGCAGGCGGCTTCCTTGGTGCTGTAGGGGATGGTGCGGAAGATCTCCTGAGCCTCGAACATACCGTAGAAGTCGCCGACGCCAGCGTGGTCACGACCGATGAGCATGTTGTTGATGCCGTAGTTCTGGCGGAAGGTGGCGTGCAGCAGGCCTTCGCGGGGACCGGCGTAGCGCATGTCCAGGGGGTAGCCAGCCTGGATGACGTGTTCCTTCACGAAGTAGTGCTCCACCAGGGTGTTGATGGCTTCGACGCGCACTTCGGCCGGGATGTCGCCGGGCTTCAGGTTGCCGATGAGGGAGTGGATGACCACGCCGTCACACACTTCAACGCCGATCTTGGCAAGGAATTCGTGGGAACGGTGCATGGGGTTGCGCAGCTGCAGAGCGGCGACCTTCTGCCAGCCCTTCTTGTCCATCATGGCGCGCAGCTCGGCGGGACGGATGTACACGTCCTTGTACTTCACCGGGTACTCGGCTTCGGACAGAACCTTGACCGGGCCGGCCAGGTTGACGGGCTTCTGGCTCATGACCATCTGCACGCCGGGGTGTTCTTTCTGGGCGGTTTCCCAGAAGGTGGCGTCGGCGGAGTCGGGGCCAGCGCCCTTGAACACCTTGTAGCACTCGAACTTCTTCTCTTCAGCGGTGAGGGTGTACTTCTCGGTGACGGTCATGATGGCCATCATCTCGCCTTCGGCGGACTCAAGAGCGATCTCCTGGCCCATGGCGATGGCGTCGGCATCAGCGGCGTCCACGGAGAGGGTGACGGGAACGGGCCAGAAGGTGCCGTCCTTGATGGTCATCTTGTCGCACACGGAGTGCCAGTCGGCCTTGTCCATGAAGTAGGTGATGGGGGAGAAGCCGCCGATGCCCATCATGATCAGGTCGCCCTTTTCACGGGGGGAGATGACGACTTTCTTCAGACCGGCGGCCTTCTTCAGGGCCTCGGCGCGTTCGGCGCCTTCCAACAGACAAATGGTAAGGCCTTTGCCACCGTGGGCGGGTACCAGCTTGGACATGTGTGTTTCCTCTCCTAACGGATAGTGTGTTCCTGTTCGAGTGCTGCCCAGACCGCTCGGGGTCCGTATATCAGCCGGTGCTACCGCCTCGGCCAAGCGTTCGGAATACCCCTTGATAAAAAATTCACGTGGGTTGAATTTAGTGAAAAAAGAAACACTTTGTCAAGGCTTCTTCCCCGGCGGCGCGAAGGTTTCGCAATGCCCCGTATTCACAGGTTTCTCATTCCACGGGCGGCTTGATACCACATCATTTAGCTGGATGCCAGCCAATATAATCCATGGCCAGGGGGACCTGTGCGGGTCATTATTGCACATTCCTCCCATTTCGAGTGCAACCGGGGCAGGGCCCGGAGCAGTCTTGTGCGCACGTTTGTCCGCCGCAGGTGGTTTGGAAAATTGCGTAAATCGGATCGTGTGACCTATCCCCCAAACGGCCTCCAAGCTCCTGGCAAAGCCTGTCTCGGCAGTCGACGGACGTCGCAAGGGAGGAGTCTCGTTGGGTGCCCGCAGTCAGGCCGTGTGCACTAAGCTCCTCCTCAGTGGTTTTGCAGGGTACACCTTGCGTCAGGTCGAACAAATAATGGAAAAGTCAAAAATGCGACGCCAACAGATGGGCTCAACACTTTTGCCCAGCCTGGAATACTCCCTCGGGCCCGGAGCAGCTCCATAGCGGGCTGGTTTGGTTTTAATTAATTATACCGGGTTGAATAGGAGATCATTATTTTGAGGCGTGGGGCAGGGCGTCTTCTAGGAAGAGTCAGCGCGTACGTTCCGAATGCGCTGGCTCAATGAAAGGTGGGGCGGTGTTCATGGCCAAATTCGGTTTGGATAGCTCGAGAGGCGTAAAGTCCTGAGCAGGAATATTATCGGAGTAGCTGATGCAAGCGGCTTGAAATCGGTGGTCTCTCAGGCGGACGTCGGTGTACCAATGAACTCTCAAGGAGGGCGGGGTTATGTGAAAATTCTCCCTGTTTGGGCTTGCTTTGAAACTGGAGGAATGCTAAATCCCCGCTCACAATACGCAGTCAGAGGCAGAGACACCCCATTTACGAAAAGGTCGTAAGATTTCAAGGGCTTAGTGATATTGTAACAAATTTCACTTTCGTCTTGACGGGGCAAAGTGTTCTCGTTACATTCATCACAAGCCATCCGTATGGGTGGTGATTCACGGAGGTTGATTGTGGAGTGCGCAAAGATCGGGCAGGGGTTTTCCCCGTTTCGGTTCTGGGCCTCCGCTGGTGTATCCGTGTTTGGGCCGCTCCCGGAATGACCGGCCGCCTGGCCAGACGCAATCCTGCTGTCTCGCCGCGCGGTCTTTTTTAGCCTCATAGGCGTCCGGGTGTCGGTTGTGTGTGGATGGGGTGCTTACCGACTTAACCATCAACTTAGTGTGGAGGATGTGGTATGCCTACCTTTGTTGATCCGAGCAAATGTGACGGTTGCAAGGGCGGCGAAAAGACCGCGTGCATGTACATTTGCCCCAATGACCTGATGATCCTTGACGCGACCGAGATGAAGGCTTTCAACCAGGAGCCCGAAGCCTGCTGGGAGTGCTACTCTTGTGTCAAGATCTGTCCTCAGGGCGCCATTGAAGCGCGGCCTTACGCTGACTTTGCTCCCATGGGTGGCACCTCCGTGCCCATGCGTTCCGCCGACTCCATTATGTGGACTGTGAAATTCCGTAACGGAAACGTGAAGCGCTTCAAGTTCCCCATCCGGACCACCCCCGAAGGCTCCATCAAGCCCTACGAGGGCAAGCCCGAGCCTGCCAACCTCGATGACGAATTGCTCTTCACCGAGACCGGCGCTCTGATGGTCCCCAAGGTTGCCAACAAGGCTGCGACCCCCATCACCGAGGGTGACACCACGCAGTGCTGGCTGGATGGTTTCTGCAAGTAAGCGGAACTGCGCGTATCACGACACAGAAGCATAAAGGAGCACACAAATGCCCCGTATTCCTATGAAAGAAGAGGCGAAGGGCGTAGCCCTCGCCGAGCCGGAAATCGTCCAGTCCCACGTTGACATCCTGATGGTCGGCGGCGGCATGGGCAACTGCGGCGTGGCGTACGAAGCCGTCCGTTGGGCCGACAAGTTCGCCCCCGACCTCAAGATGATGATGCTCGACAAGGCCGCCGTGGACCGCTCCGGCGCCGTGGCTCAGGGCCTGTCCGCCATCAACACCTACCTGGGCAAGAACAACGCCGACGACTACGTCCGCATGGTCCGCACCGACCTTATGGGCATCGTCCGCGAAGACCTGATCTTCGACCTGGGCCGTCACGTCGACGACTCCGTGCACCTCTTTGAAGAGTGGGGCCTTCCCTGCTGGATCAAGGACGAGCACGGCCACAACCTGGACGGCGCTCAGGCCAAGGCCGCTGGCAAGTCCCTGCGCACCGGCGCTGACCCGGTCCGCTCCGGCCGCTGGCAGATCATGATCAACGGTGAGTCCTACAAGTGCATCGTTGGCGAAGCCGCCAAGAATGCCCTGGGCCAGGACCGCTACCTTGAGCGCGTCTTCATCGTGAAGCTGCTCAACGACGCCAAAGAGCCCAACCGCATCGCTGGCGCCGTGGGCTTCTCCACCCGCGAAAACAAAGTGTACATCTACACCTGCAACGCCATGGTCGTAGCCTGCGGCGGCGCGGTGAACGTGTACAAACCCCGCTCCACCGGTGAAGGCCTCGGCCGCGCCTGGTACCCCGTTTGGAACGCCGGTTCCACCTACACCATGTGCGCTCAGGCCGGTGCTGAGATGACCATGATGGAAAACCGCTTCGTGCCCGCCCGTTTCAAAGACGGTTACGGACCGGTCGGCGCCTGGTTCCTGCTCTTCAAGGCCAAAGCCACCAACTCCAAGGGCGAAGACTACTGTGTCACCAACCGTGGCATGCTGAAGCCCTACGAAGATCGTGGTTACGCCAAGGGACACATCATCCCCACCTGCCTGCGCAACCACATGATGCTGGCTGAAATGCGCGCTGGCCGCGGTCCCATTTACATGGATACCGCCGGCGCCCTGCAGGCCACCTTCGCTACCCTGAATGCCGAGCAGCAGAAGCACCTCGAAAGCGAAGCCTGGGAAGACTTCCTTGACATGTGCGTTGGCCAGGCCAACCTGTGGGCCTGCATGAACATCGAGCCTGAGAAGTCCGGTTCCGAGATCATGCCCACCGAGCCTTACCTGCTGGGTTCGCACTCCGGTTGCTGCGGCATCTGGGTGTCCGGTCCCGACGAAGCTTGGGTTCCCGAAGAATACAAGGTCAAGGCTGACAACGGTAAGGTCTACAACCGTATGACCACCGTGAACGGCCTGTGGACCTGCGCTGACGGCGTTGGCGCTTCCGGCCACAAGTTCTCCTCCGGTTCCCACGCTGAAGGCCGCATCGTCGGCAAGCAGATGGTCCGTTGGTGCATCGACCACAAGGACTTCAAGCCCTCCATCGCTGAGAAGGCCGAAGACCTGAAGAAAGAGATCTACCAGCCCTGGTACACCTTCGAGCAGTTCAAGGGTGTTTCCACCGATCCCATCATCAACCCCAACTTCATCTCGCCCAAGAACTTCATGATGCGCTTGATCAAGTGCACCGACGAGTACGGCGGAGGCTGTGGTACCTTGTACACCACCTCCAAGTCCCTGCTCGACACGGGCTTCAAGCTCATGGCCATGATGGAAGAGGACTCCAAGAAGTTGGCCGCCCGCGACCTGCACGAACTGATGCGCTGCTGGGAGCAGTTCCACCGTCTGTGGACCGTGCGCCTGCACATGCAGCACATCTCCTTCCGTGAAGAGTCCCGTTACCCCGGCTTCTACTACCGTGGTGACTTCCCGGGCTTGGACGACTCCAAGTGGAAGTGCTTCGTGAACTCCAAGTACGATCCGGCCACCAAGGAGACCAAGATCTTCAAGCGGCCCTACATCCAGATCATCCCTACTGAATAAGCAAGGGACCAAACTCGGCCGCGGGCTTTTAGCCCGCGGCCGTTTTTTCAAGCCGGAACCGGCCGTTTGATCGCAAACGGTCTGAGTCGGGGCGCGCCGGGGATTGGCGCCCCGGATCAGGCCGTTTGACCGCGTAAGTGGTCAATCCGAGCAGGGAGGTTTCAATGTCTGGCAACGCGATTATGGTGGTCGGCGGGGGTTTCAGCGGCATTACCGCTGCCCTTGAGGCCGCCGAGATGGGGTACGAGGTCATCCTCG
>JBBRUD010000132.1:0-9825 GCA_038248065.1 Desulfovibrionales bacterium
GGGGGCCATTGGCCCCCCGGCCGCCGGAGGCTCTTCCCGCCTCTTCTCTTACGCAGGCAAATAGCATCCCGCTTCACTCTTCAGCTCATCGATGATGCGGCGCAGTTCGTTGGCCTGGGCCAGTAGGCCGCGGATAGCATCCGAGGCGCTGGCCACGCTGTCCACGGTCTGGTGGGTCAGAGTGCTGACGGATTCGAGGGCCTGGCTGATTTCTTCCGACGCTGCGGATTGTTCTTCCGCTGCCACGGCGATGCTGTGGATCTGTCCGGCTGCGGTTTGGGCGCCACTCACAAGATCGGAGAGCACGGCGCCGGATTGGCCGGTGAGGGTGTCGGCCTGGCCGATGGCCGTCAGGGCTTTGTCGGTGTTGGTGATACTCTCCTGGGCAGAGTGTTGGATGGCGTTTATGCTAGCGGATACTTCCTGGGTTGCAGTCATGGTTTTTTCAGCGAGTTTGCGCACCTCGTCGGCCACCACGGCGAATCCGCGTCCGGCGTCACCGGCCCGGGCGGCTTCGATGGCGGCGTTCAAGGCCAGGAGATTGGTCTGGTCCGCGATGTCTGAAATGACAGTGAGGATGCGGTTGATATCCTGGGAGCGCCTGCCCAGTTCGTCCATATTGTTTTTGAGGGACGTGGCCTGATCGCCAACCTGGCGCATGGCCAATATGGAATCATCGACTACCTTGCGGCCTTCCAGGGCTTTGAGCTTGGCCGCTTCGGCCTGCGTGGAGGCTTGTCCGGCATTTTTGGCCACTTCGACCACGGTTTCGGTCATCTGGTCCATGGACGAGGCCGTGGTTTTGATGCGGTCGTTCTGCTCGTCGGCGCGGCGGTTTATCTCATCAGCCTGGTGTGAGATGGCTTGGGTGGCCTGACCGATGTGGGCGACCACGTTTTCCAGGCGGGAGGCGGCCAGGGCCATGCCGTCGCAGCGGGCCTGTTCGCCTTTTTTGATGGCTTCCTCGGCCACAAGACGGGCCTCATCGGCGGCCTGGGCCTTTTGTTGGGCCTCCTGAGTTTTAATGCCGATGTCCTGGATGTTTTGGCGAAGGGTGGAGACCATGGTGTTCAGAGCCGCCTGCATGTGGGCGGCCTCGTCCTTGCCCGAGGCGTCCAGGGCTATATCCAGATCGCCCTGGGCGCAACGGATGGCCGCAGTGGTAGCCTCACGGATGGGACCGGCGATGCTCTTGATCACCAGGACGCAGATGAAGACGCCGGCCACGACGCTTATGCCAATGGCGCTGAACACCCAGTTGAGGATGACGGCAATGCGTTGTTCGCTATTTTTGCGGATGATATTTTTCTCAACTTCCACGTTGTCGATGTAAATGCCGGTGCCGATCCACAGCTGGGTGCCGGGGATCATGGTGGCGTAGGCCAGCTTGGGCTGGTCACCCTGATTGGGCTTTGGAAAGACGTATTCGATGAAACCGCCGCCATCGAGCGCTTTTTTGTGCAGTTCGCGCACGAAGAAAACACCGTTTTTATCCTGGGTCTGGCCCAGGTCCTTGCCTTGTGTTTCTTTTTTTGGTGGCAGGGCGACGTTCGTGGTGTTTTCATACACGAAAAAATACCCGGACTTATCCTGTTCGAAGCGGATAGGGTCCACCATGGTGCGGATGATCTCCACACGTTTCTGGGGATCTTTTTCCTCTTTGATGGCCTCGCCAAGGGCTATGGCCATGGAGTTGGAAGCTACTGCAAGCTTGTCTTTTTCTCCGCGCAGCATGATTTCCTGGGCTGCCTGAACGTTGTGGTCCAGAATCTGTTGCAGACCCATGCGGAAGCCGAGGAGCATCACTCCGACGAAGATGAAAAAGAGCGCCATAAGAAAGGCAAATCGCCAGGAAATGGAGAACCGGCGAAACAGGCTGATAAATACGCCAGAGGAGGAGGGAGCGGACACGCTGGTCTGGGGCATGGGGGCTTCCTTAGGTAAGGGTGACCACAACGGAAGAGGAACACATCACTATAAATCCATGGGCGTCAGTGCAATCAATGTGCGGAATGTACCGGGGTATCCGCGTGAGTGAGCGGATCAATGGGGAGGGTGGACGGGCCACCCTCCCCATTGATGAGCTGGTCGAAAGCTGCAATCCGCTCAGGGTTTGAGGGCCTCGGCCAGCACTTCGGCCATGTGGCGCACGGCGATGTCGGTCCCGGAGATTTCCGCGCCGCCGCGCAGTTGCATAATGCAGCCCGGACAGTCGCTCACCAGGGTTTGCGCCCCGGTGGCCGCCACGTTGGCCAGCTTCTTGGCCAGAAGTTCCTTGGATATCTCGGGGAACTTCATGGAGAACGTGCCGCCAAAGCCGCAGCAGACTTCCTCTTCGTCGTAGGGCCGGTAGTCATGGCCGGATATGGTCATCAGCGCACGTGGGGCTTCATGCACGCCCATGCCTCGGCACAGATGGCAGGGCGCGTGATAGGCCAGTGACTTGCCGTTGGGCATGAAATCGCCGGGGGCGGCCCCAAGTTTGTCACGCAGCAGTGAACTGAAGTCGATGACCTTGTCCGAGAACTGCTTCACCTTGAAGGCGATTTCCGGGATGTCTCCCAGTATCTTGGGATAATTGTGTTTGAGATGCGACGCGCAGGAGGCGCACAGGGTGACGATGTAGTCCACATCCACCCCAAGGAAGGCCTCGACGTTCTGGCGTGCCACGGTCTTGGACGCTTCGGTTTCACCCATCATCTGCACAGGCAGGCCGCAGCAGGATTGCCCCATGGGGAATTCCATGGAAGCTCCAAGCTTGGCCAACACCGTGACAGCGGCCTTCATCTGTTCCGGGTAGACGAAATCCTGCACACACCCGGCAAACAGGGCCACTTTGAGGGCAGGCCTGAGCACCGTCGGTTTGATTGCGGGCCATTCTTCCCGGAAGGATTTGTCGGCCACGGCGGGCAGGGCCCTGAAAGCGTGTTGTTTCATGAACATCATGGGCATGTGGCGCAGGAACCCGCCGGAACCCTGTACGGGTTTCTGGGCAAAGCGTGCCGCCTTGAGCAGGCCATGAAACAGCGTACGGTTTTTGAGCACCATGGCCAGCAGCGAGCTGGGCAGAGGATGGCCTTCCTCGTCCTGAATGCGGGAATGCACTTCCTTGATCAGCCTGGGCAGATCGATGCCTGCGGCGCAGACGGTCTTGCAGGCCTCGCAGTTGATGCAGTTCTGCACCAGGGCGCGGGCCTTCTCCTTGCCGTGGAAGAAGTAGGTGAGGATGAGCCCTATGGCGCCGATGTACACGTGGCCGTATGCGTGGCCGCCCACAAGGCGGTACACCGGGCAGACGTTGGCGCAGGCTCCGCAGCGCACGCACCGCAGCACCGAGGCGATAGATTTATCTTTGGCCATGGCCTGGCGACCGTTATCGAGGAAGATAACGTGCATGACCTTTTTGCCGTCCGGGCCGGTCTGGCAGGCGTTGGCCCCGGTGATCCAGCTGACGTAGCTGGTGATGAGCTGTCCGGTGGCGTTGCGTGGCACCACCCGCAGCACCTTGAGGGCGTCGTTGAGTGAAGCGCAGAGTTTCTCCAGGCCGATGAGCGCTACGTGGACCCGGGGCAGGGTGGTGGTGAGGCGGGCGTTGCCCTCGTTGGTCAGGGTGGCGATGGTGCCGGATTTGGCGATGGCCACGTTGGCACCGGTGATGCCCATATCCGCCTGGACATAGGCGGGCCGAAGTTCGCGCCGGGCCACCTTGACCAGCTTTTCGATGTCGCTTTCCTGTTTTTTGTGGGTCACTTCGCTGAAGAGGTCCGCCACCTGATAGCGCGAGAGGTGGATGGCGGGCATCACCATGTGGCTGGGGCCTTCCTTGCGCAACTGGATGATCCACTCGCCCAGGTCCGACTCGGTGACGGTAAAGCCTTCGGCCTCCAGGGCGTCGTTCAAATGCGTTTCTTCGGCGGTCATGGATTTGGATTTGACCATACGCCGACAATCGTTGTCCTTGGCAATTTTTACGATGAGCGCATTGGCCTCGGCGGCGTCCTTGGCCAGATGAACTATAACTCCGGCCTTTTCGGCGTTGGCCTTGAACTCTTCGTAGAGTTCCATCATACGGCCGATGGCGGCGTCCTTGGCCTGAGCCACGTCCTGGATGCAGGCCTCGATGTCCATGCCTGCAAAGGCTCTGGCCCGACCCCCACGGTAGGCCACAGCGAAGTTGTCGAGGGCTGTGCGCTGGAACTCGTTGCCCAGGGCGTCGTGGACTTCGTCGCGGTATTCGTCGAGATTGTTGGATTTAAGCATGGGCGGCCTCCTCCATGAGCACAATGTGGAGTTCCAGCGGGCCGTGGACGCCAATGGCAAGAACCCGTTCAATGTCGGCTGTGCGGCTGGCTCCGGTGATGAAGGCCAGATAGCTTGGCGGAGCCGCCATGAGTCCTTCCATCCAGGCCTCGATGTCGAAGGCCGTTTTGGCCAGGGCGGATGTGGGCAGGATGATGACCTGCACCTCGCAGAGCATGCTGGACAGGCGGACGTCCTCGGAGTCGGAAACAACGACGCAGGTGCCGGTTTCAGCGATGCCTCGCCCTGCCACGGCGATACCCACGTCGATGCCCGCAACATGGTCGCGCAGGTTGGAATCGACGCAGGCCAACGCTTTGGATTTGCAAAGTTTTTTCAAGGCGGAAAAGTGTTTTGCATGCAGGCCCGGGGCGGCCACGACCTTCTGTTGCTTCGTGTCGCATAGTGCCTGGGCGGAATCGGAGACAGGCAGTTCACACCCGGAAACCAGCAACTGGCAAGCCTGTTTGCGGTCGCATATGTCAACTGCATACGCCAGGGCTTCGTCAAAGGTTTTTGCGTGCGCCACAATGGCCGAAACCAATTGAGCCTTCTGAGTGAAGAGTTCCGTAAGGGCTTGGGCTGTCATCCAGGGCTCCTTGGTTTCGGGTGAGGCCGGAGTAGGGCGAAATTTTTTCTATTGGATTTTCTTAGCGCGATTGCGGCGATTTACGCAAGTGGGAGCAAGAGAATGGGGGCCCCGAACGGGGCCCCCGGCGTGATGGAAGCAAGGCGTGCCTACTAGGGCAGCATCCAGTGAAGCGGGTAGGCCATGAGCATGGTCAAGCAGCAGATGAAGAGGAGCATGGCAACGGAGTGCCACAGGGTGAAGCGGAAGATATCGCCGTCCTTGCCGACCAGGCCGGTGGCGGCCACGGCCACGGAGATGGACTGGGGAGAGATCATCTTGCCGGTAACACCACCGGAGGAGTTGGCGGCCACGCACAGTTCGGGCGAGACGCCGATAGCCTGGGCGGTGGTCTTCTGCAGGTTGCCGAAGAGCAGGTTGGACGAGGTGTCCGAACCGGTGAGGAACACGCCCAACCAGCCCAGGATCGGGGCGAAGAAGGGGAACATGACGCCGGTACCGGCCAGGGCCAGACCCAAGGAGGTGGACATGCCGTTGGCGTTCATGACGTAGGCCAAGCCCACGATGGTGCCGATGGAAACGGCAGGCCAGCGCAGCTGGTACATGGTGCGACCGAAGCAGCCGATGGCTTTGTCAACCCCGTAGTTGGGGATGATGAAGAGGGAAATGATGCCGGAGAGCAGGATGGCGGTGCCAGCTGCGGCCATGGGCTGGAAGTGGTAAACCACCGGCATGCCCTTGCCTGCAACCTTGGCGACCATGTTGTGGTACATGGGCCATTCGATGCCGATATCAATCATCTTGCTCAGGATGGGCTTGACGGAGGGCCAGCCCTGGATCAGCACGGCGACGGCCAGGATGACATAGGGCATCCAGGCGCGGACGATCTCACCGGCGGAGTAGTTGCAGGTGACGGGGCCGGTGGGCGCGGGCTCATCGGGGAAGTGGAACACCTTCTTGGGCTTCCACACGCGCATGAAGCCCCACAGCGCCACGATGGTCACGATGGCCGACACGATATCGGGCAGGGTCGGTCCGTGGAAGTTGGACATCAGGAACTGGGTGCCGGCGAAGGCAACGCCAGCCACTATCAGGGCGGGCATGACTTCCATGGTGCGTTTAAAGCCGCACATGGTCACGGACAGCCAGATGGGAACAATGATGGACAGGAAGGGCAGCTGACGGCCGACGATGGCGGAAAGGACCATCTCGTTCATGCCGGTTGCCTTGGCCACGGCGACAATCGGGATGCCGACGGCGCCGAAGGCCACAGGGGCGGTGTTGGCGATCAGGCAGATGCCTGCGGCGTACAGGGGGTTGAAGCCCAGGCCGGCCAGCATGGCGGCGGTGATGGCCACAGGGGTGCCGAAGCCCGCAGTGCCTTCAATGAAGGAACCAAAAGCGAAGCCGATGAACACGGCCTGGAGGCGGCGGTCATCGGTAATGCTCGCCAGGGAGCTTTTGATGATCTCGAACTCACCCGATTCCACGGTCATGTTGTACAGCCAGATGGCGGTGATAACGATCCACACGATGGGGAACAGGCCGACAGCAAAACCGTAGGTGAAGGAGCCGATGGCGGTGGTCGCCGGAATACCCCAGACAAGGACGCCCAGTACCAACGCGGCCAGAGTGGCCACGCCGCCTGCAACATGACCCTTGGCGCGTTTGATGGCCAACAGGTAGAACAGGACATAGATCGGGATGCCTGCCACAAGAGCGGACAACACCACATTTTTGCTTACTGGGTCATAAATTTGCAACCACGGTTCCATCACTTCCTCCTCATAAGGGTTGATACAATGCTACCCAAGGGTTTGGGCATACAGCTCCACAGGGTGCTTGACGGCGATGCGGTCGCCCGCATGGGACATCATGTCCGCAATCTGCATCATGCAGGCGGGACATCCCGTAGCCACGACGTCAGCGCCTGTGGCCACTATATTGTCGCGCTTCTTTTTGCCGATCTTGGTAGAGACGGCATAGTGCTGAAGGTTGAAGGATCCGCCGCAGCCGCAGCAGACATCCGCACCCTCCATTTCCACGACCTGCAATTCGGGACTGGCCTTGAGCATGGTTCTCACCTGACCGGAAACCCCCAAGCTTTTCTTGAGGTGGCAAGGATCGTGAACCGTGACCTTCTTGGCACCGGAGGAAGGCTCGACCATGGTAACGCCCAGTTTGTCGACAATAAAGGCGTTGATATCCATGGCTTTGCCGGCCAGCATCGCGATCTGGTCGCGTTCCGCCTGGGACATGCCTGAAGTCATCAGCGGCCACACGTGGTGGAAAGCTGATGTGCAGGTTCCGCAGGGGGTGATGATGTAATCGAAATCACCCTCGCCGAACACTTTCAGGTTCATCCGCACCAGGTCCTCGAAGCTTTTGAGATCGCCTGAGGCCAGGGAAGGAACGCCGCAACAGACCTGGTTGATGGGCATATACACGCCCACGCCGTGATGCTTGAGCACTTTCAGGGCAGCCTCGCCCACGCTGGTGAACATCTTGTCCACCACGCAGCCGTAGAAGAAGGCCACCTTGAGGCCACTCTTGCCAGGAGCGGTGTTGAGCTCGCCGATGCTGCGAAGAGGCTTGTCCGCCAGAGAGAGCAGGTGGCGGTCACCCAGAAGCGGAGACAACAATTTGGAACAGGAAGAGCCAATGATGTCATTGACCGGTGAGGTGAAGAAGCCCTGGAACTTGGAGCCCACGGCTAAAAGGCTGTTGAACAGTTTCGGCTTGGTGATCATTCCCCGGAAGATGGCCTTTTTCAAGGGAGAAAGGCCGAGGAAGGCCGTGATGATGGCCCGTGCTTTGATGAAGATGTCCAGGGCCTTCACCCCGGAAGGGCAGGCTGCCGCGCAGGAGCCGCACAGCAGGCATTTGTCCAGGCGGTCCTTGACCGCCGAGGCGTCCTTGAGCATTTCGTGGGAGAGAAACTCCAGCAGGGCGATCTTGCCGCGGGCGACATCGGATTCGCGTCCGGTTTCCTGGAACACCGGGCACACGGACTGGCACATGCCGCAGCGCATGCAACCCACGATCTGGTCATCGAGCTCGCCGAGGAGCTTGAGCATCTGGTTTAAGTCAGCCATGTGCCTAGTCCCCCAGGATTTTGCCAGGATTCAGGATGTTCTTGGGGTCCACGGCGCGCTTGATGCGCTTGGAGTAGAGCACGCTTGCCGCGTTGGTCTCTTTTTCCATGTAGCGCGACTTGGCCAGGCCGATGCCGTGTTCGCCTGAGAGGGTGCCGTCAAGCGCCAGGGCGGCGTCGAAGATGGCGTCCACGCCCTGTTCAACGCGGTGGAATTCTTCCTTGTCCCGGCGGTCGCACAGGATGGTGGGGTGCAGGTTGCCGTCGCCCGCGTGGCCGAAGGTGCCAATGGTCAGCTTGTAATCCTTGGCGATCTTGTCGAGGGCTTCCATCATGGCCGGAATCTTGGAGCGGGGCACGGTGGCGTCTTCCAGCACCGTGGTGGGGCGAAGTCTTGCCAGCGACGACAGGGCGGCGCGGCGGGCTTCCCACACCTTGTTGCGCTCCACGGCGTCCTTGGCAACGACGATACGGGTGCAGCCGTTGCGCTTGCAGATGTCCTCGACCTTCTCGGCTTCCTCGGCCACCTGGGCGGGGTGTCCGTCCACTTCGATGAGCAGGAGCGACCCGGCGTCCGTGGGCAGGCCCACCTTGGCGAAGCCTTCAACAGCTCCGATGGTGAAGTTGTCCATGAACTCCAGGGTGCAGGGCACCACCTTGGCGGCGATGATGGCGGAAACGGTGCGCGAGGCGGTCATGATGTCCGGGAAGATTGCCATCATGGACTTGGCGGACTGCGGCGGGGGAATGAGCTTCAAGACGAACTCGCTCATTACCGCTAACGTGCCTTCAGAGCCAACCATGAGCTGAGGGATGTTCAGGCCGGTGACGCATTTCACGGTCTTGGAGCCGGACTTGCAGTAGTTGCCGTCCACATCGAAGAAGTTGACGCCCATGACGTAGTCTTTGGTGACGCCGTATTTCAGGCCGCGCAGGCCACCGGCGTTCTCGGCCACGTTGCCGCCCAGGGTGGAGACGGCCTGGCTGCCCGGATCGGGGGGGTAGAACAAGCCCTTAGCAGCCACGGCAGCGGCGAATTTGGCCGTGATGGCTCCGGTCTGGACCACCGCGTACATGTCTTCCTCGTTGATCTCCAGAATCTTATCCAGGGCGTTGGTCAGCATCACCAGGCCGCCGCTGGAGGGGATGGTGCCACCGGAAAGGTTGGAACCGGCACCACGCACGGTAAGGGGCAGGCCGTTATCATTGCACAGCTTGACGATCTTTCCCACCATATCCATGGCGGTGGGGCGTACAACAAGTCCGGGCAACACGGGCTGAAGTACGGCAGCGTCGTAGGAATAGGCGTGCTTGTCGGCTTCGGCGTCCATGACGTTGTCCGCGCCGGCAATTGCCGCGAAGGCTTGTTTCAAGGATTGGCTGGACATATAATGGTTCTCTCCCGAGTAACTGGTTGCTCCCCTCCCCGGTCATGGAGGGATGTGTTTACGCGCCCGTATAAACAACAACCGTGCCAACCTGAAATTTTTAAAATAAACTCATTATTTTGAGTGTTTGTCGGATGTGAAGGCGGGAGGGGTGTTGTGCGTCCTGAAAACCGGAGTGCTTTAAATATAGTGAATAATTCAAGTGGTATAAATATATTTTTAACGAGATTTTTAAGGGGGTGGGTGTGGTCCGGTTTTTCAGAGCTGGGCGGTTGTTTCTGAATTATCGGACAGAAGTAGGAGGACAGGAATGTGGCGGCGATTCAATGGAAACTGGTTGGCAAGTCTCTTCAATGAGTGAAAGTTTGTCTGTCCACCATGGAATTCAGCAGCGCATGCAAAACGCTACACTCCGCCCCCCTATTGCGGGGGTCCGGGGGGGCGCTTGCCCCCCC
>JBBRUD010000133.1:0-9712 GCA_038248065.1 Desulfovibrionales bacterium
GCAAGCTGCGGAATCGCAGATCTCCGACGTGGACGTGGCCACGGAAATGACCAGCTTCGTGCGCTCGCAGATTCTGACTCAGTCCGCTGTGGCCATGCTCTCCCAGGCCAACAGCCTGCCCAAGATGGCTATGCAGTTGCTCGGCTAACCATCAGCCCACAGCGTACAAACCGGCCGGCCCGCGCACAGGCGGCCCGGCCGGTTTTCGTTGATGGCGCGGGGTTTGCTAAGTCCTGGCAAAGGCATAAAGCCAGGCAATTTTTTCCGAGGAACACGCCATGCCCATCGGAGATGTCACAGCAGGAAGCATAGCCGGTCAGGTCCATTTTTCAGGATTGGGAAACGGCACGGATTTCGACACGCTCATCAGCAAGCTGGTGAGTGCGGAGCAAACCCGCGTCACAACCTATACCACCTGGAAAAATTCCTGGCTGAACAAAAACGTTGCTTTCAAGGATCTTAACAACTCCATGCTCACCCTGCGCACCACGTTGCAGGGCATGGATACCATTGGCGAGTTCCTGAAGAAAACAGCTGATTCCTCCAACACAAGCTCCCTTGTCTCCACAGCCGGCGGCACGGCCGAGACGGGTACGCACACATTTTCGGTGAAGCAGCTGGCCCAGAACAAGACGATGATGCTGAACTCGGGAGTTTCCAGCCTCACCGCCAATATCAACTCTCTGGGAACGCCGACCAAGTTCACCTATGTTTACAAAGGGGTCACCGTCTCCAACGCCATCCCGGCTACGGCAACCCTTGCCGACCTGGCAAATATCATCAACGCAAGCGGCGACAATAACGGCGTGCGCGCATCGACCATCTTTGACGGAAGCAAATATTACTTGCAGATCAGGGGGCTCAATACCGGCGCGGCCGCCAGCCTGACTATCGCCCCCTCCACCACGCTGTCCGGCTTCGGCGCGGCGAATTTCACCACGGTGCAGAACAACCAGGACGCCCAGCTCAAGATCGATGGCTGGCCCCTGTCCAACGCCTATATCGCGCGCAGCAACAACTCCATAAGCGATGTGATCACCGGTCTGACCCTCAATCTCAAGTCCTCAGGGGCGGGCAGTATCGCGGTGGGCACAGATACCGCAGCCGTCATCCAGAATGTGCGGGCTTTTGTCGCACAGATCAACCAGGTGCGCAGCAAGATCATGGCCCTTACCAAGTATGATTCCACCACCAAACAGGGGTCGATACTGACGGGCAACTACGGGCTCCAGATGATCAGCACCATATTGAACAGCGTCACTTCCGACCCGGGGGTCGGTTTCACCAACAGCCGGGACAAATACGCCTCGCTGTCGCCGCTGGGACTTACCACCGACGCCAGCCAGGGCTCGCCCACCGAAGGCCTGATCTTGCTGGACGAAGCCGTGCTGGCGGCCGCCCTGGCCTCCAACTCTGCCGCCGTGGGTGCCATATTTGCCGCCACCTACGAGGGTGAGACCTCCACCGCGGATACCACCTACCAGTCCTATATTCAGGGCATCACCAAGCCCGGAACGTATTCCGTGAAATACACCGTGGCTGGGGGCAAGATCACCTCTGCCACCATAAACGGCCATACGGCCACATTCTCCTCCAATTCCTCTTTCCTCACGGGGGCGGCGGGGCAGAGCGAGGCAGGCATGGTGCTGCGGGTGAACAACCTCACCGACGGCACGTATTCCAGCACCACCTACCTCAAGCAGGGCAAGAGCCCGGAGCTTGTGGATCAATTGGCCACCCTGACCAACGATACCGACGGACCCCTCAACATTTTGCAGAAGAACTATGTCACCATTTCAGACGATATTCAGAAGAAGATCGACTCCGAAAACAAACGCATCTCCAAAATGGAGACGGACATGCGCGCCAGGTTCTCCAAACTGGACGCCTTGCTGGGAACCTACAGCCAGCAGCAAACCAGCCTGACTTCACAGATCGCGCAATTGACGTCTAAGTAGGCAGAGGAACATTCCATGCAAAAAGCCGCGCAAGCATATATTCAGGCACAGGTTACCACCGTCAGCCAGGGCGATTTGCTCATCATGCTCTTTGATGGCTGCATCAAGTTCTTGAAGCAGGCCAAGGAGCGCATGGCCGAGAAGGATTACGCTAAAAAGGGCATCCTGATTTCCAAGGCACTGGATGTCATAGCCGAACTTCAAGGCAGTCTTAACGCCCAGAAGGGCGGCGAGTTGGCCGAGAATCTCAAACGCATCTACATGGTATGCTCCACCCGGCTGCTGATGGCCAATATGAAAATGGACCAGACCTTGGTCGACGATGTCATCAATACCATAAGCGGCATCCGGGACGCATTCGCCCAGATAAACACCCCGGAATTTGCACCTAAGCAGGCCGTCCCCCAGGCGACCGTCCGCCAGCAGGGCTCGACCATGGCACCCGGTCTGGTGGTGGCTCCTTCCCAGGGGGCTTCCGTGCACAGGGCCGTGGCCGCCTATGCTCAGGCCCATGCCCGCAAAGACGGCGGGTAAAACCCCATAGGCAAGACTTTTCTTGCCCAACACCGGGGGCGCGCCGTAGAAGGAGCCATGAGACCCAAGGCCCCTGCTCCCATCCGCGTGTTGCATGCCGTCAAATCCCTCGGATTGGGTGGCACGGAAAAGGCCATGCAGCTCATGGTCACGCATTTGGACCGCGCCCTGTTTGAACCCTTCGTTTTCAGCTTTTCCACCGGAGACCGGCACGCCCTGCTTAAGGAAGCCCGTATCCCCGTCATCGTGGGGCCGGACCTGTTGCATGTGCTGGAAACCCTGCGACCCCAGGTGGTGCATCTGCACCGGGCGGGGTGGGCCGAGGGGGAACTTCTTGCCCCTGTACTGCGCTACCGGGAAAGGCCCGTGGTGGTGGAGACCAATGTTTTCGGCCGCTTCGACCCCACGCCCGGGGGGGCGCGCATCGACCTGCACCTCATGCTCTCCCGTTTTTGCCTGGATCGGCTGCTTGCCCATCACGGCTTAAATCTCGATCCAGCCAAATACCGGGTGCTCTACTATCCCGTGGATACTGACGCCTTTGCCAAGGCTACGCCTGCCATCGATTTCTCCCGCCACGTGGCGGGTAGGCTCTCCCGGTCGGACCCCGGCAAGTGGTCGCGGCTGGTCTTCGACATGCTGCCCTTGCTGCGTGAGCTGGTGCCTTCGTTTTCCTTCCTGGTCGTCGGGGCCACGCCGGAATTTGAAGACTTCGTGGCCAAACAGGGGCTTGCCGCCAACGTGGAACTTGTGCCCCCAGTACTGCGCGACCAGGAACTGGCCGCGTTTTTTGGCCGGATGAGCCTTTTGGCCCATGCCAACGACACCGGGGAATCCTTCGGTCTGGCCATTGCCGAGGCCCAGGCCGCCGGACTGCCGGTGGTGACGCATCCGGCCCAGGGCGAGCGCGACAATGCCCAACTGGAATTGGTGGAACATGGCGTGAACGGCCTGGTGGCCGCCACGGCAGAAGACTACGCCAAGGCCGTGTACTGGCTGTGGCAGCATCCCCAAGAGGCCCGCGCCATGGGTCTTGCCGGGCAGGAGAAGGCCCGGAAGTCCTACCGTGCCCAGCACATCGCCAAAACTCTCGGCGAAATTTACCTGGAGCTTCTGGGCGCATGAACGGCCATCCTTTCTGGATGTACACCCGCCAGGTGCTCGATTTCCGGCTGGGTCAGGGAGACGGCGGCTACGCCACTGTCACGGCCCGGCCCGAGGCGCTGGGGCCGATGCTGCGCCAGGCCCAACGGGCCGGGCATATCCTTTTGCTGGGTCTGGGAACGGGACGGCTGGCCGCAGAGCTGGCCGAAGTCCTTCCGCCGGAAGTGGGGCTCACCGTCTGCGATCTTTCCCCGGATCATGCCCGCAGTCTGGCCTTGCCCTGGTGGTCGCCCCACTGCCGGGCGCAACTTCTGGCCGATGCTTCGCCCACGGCCCTGGCCAGCCTGCTGCTGGCTGCCGGGTTGTCTTCCGGTCGGGTGGCCTGCGCTTTGAACCCCGAAGTGGCTGACCCTACGGCCAGGGCTGGGCTCAAGATTTTGCGAACCCTCTGGAGCGCCTTTGCTCCGGCCATGCTGCCGCAACCGGCAGGGCTGCCAGGCCGGAGCCCTGCGTCAGCTCCAAAGGGGGTGGACAGCCAGTCCAAACCGGAAAACTTTGCCGCCGTGGCAGTCGCTAGTATCCAGCGTGAGCCGGGGGAGTGCCCCCGCATCAGCGTGGCGGCTATCCTGCATCCCCAGGAGCCGGACCTGGAAGTTTTTTTCGCCGCCGTGCCCGCCTGGGCCTCCGAGGTTGTGGCCGTATGGGACAGCGAGCGCGTGCCCGAGAGGCTTCCTCCCTGCGGAGTGCCAGTGCGCCATCTGGCTCATCCCCTGAATGGCGATTTCGCGGCCCAGCGCAACCGTATGCTGGCGGCTTGCCAGGGGGACTGGGTTCTGTATCTGGACGGCGACGAGCGCCTCTCCCCGGAACTGGCCGCGTTGCTGCCCGCCGTGCTGGACTGGTCCACGATAGAGGGCGTTCAGGCCTGGGCCTTTGCCCGCCATGGTCTGACGCGAAACCTCTGCCAGGGCGAATCCGGCGTAAAGATGGGGTACGGCCTGTGGCCCGATCTTCAGACGCGTCTGTTCAGGCGTCTGCCGCAGGTGCGTTTCGTTCGACCTGTGCACGAGCGGTTGGAGGGGCTCTCCGGCCCTCTGGGAGTGGTTCTCGGCGCGCCGATTCTGCATCTGTCGGACCTCCTCAAGGATGCTGCGGCCCTGGAACGCAAGCTGGCCGTCTTCGATGCGGCAGGGGGCCGGGGCGGGGTGCATCGCTTGAACGCCGCCTATCCCGCACTGCCCGGCAGTTACTTTGCCGCCCTGTCCCCGCAGCCCCTGGCCGGGCTGTGGCCGGAAAGCATACGTATCTGAGCATTCCCCGTTGATTTGCGCGGCAAGTCGGGCTAGAGCGTTGCCAGACCGAAAAGGTCTAACGAAGGGTTACCGATGCGCATCGTCTGCCCACAATGTGGATATAGCCGGGAAATACCCGGTGATAAGATCCCTGCCCATTCCAGTATCGCCACCTGTCCCAAGTGTCAGTTCCGTTTCCGTTTCCGGGCGGATCTGGCCCCCCAGCGGATAGATCCGGTGATGGTGGAGGAGCCGGTGTATCCCCCCAGGCCGTCACGCCCCACCCCCAGGCAGGAATCTGCCGGGGCCAGGGGAGGGGCGGCTATTCCGGCGTTTACGCCGCGAACCGTCCGCACCTACGATCCCGACGCCGAGCAGTTTCCTCACCGGGAGAGCCACTCCTCCCATATCGCCCGTCCTTCCGCCCGCTGGCTGCCCGACGCCGAGCCCGAGGGGCCGGGGCAGGCCGCACCGAGCGCTGGACGCGGAGGAACACCGGAGTACGCCGGTCAACCCGAATACTCCGAAAAGCCTACTTCGTACGGCCAGCCCGGTCGCCTTGGCCAGACAGGCCAGACAGACCCTGAGTACGAACCGTCAACTTTTCGTCGCGATGTTCCTCTTCAGGGCCAGGGCCAGGGCCAGGGCCAGGGCCAGGGCGTCCCCGCATACGAGGACGAGCACGACGGGCCGCCCTATGACGACCATGGTGACTCTCTGCCGGGCGATGCAGCCCCATCGGCGTCAGCCGGGAAGGACGGCTCGCCCCGGATTCCCCTGCGGCAAGCTCCCTTGCGGGAGACGGGCGTACGGTTATCTGCCCTGCAATGGGGGGAAGACGGCACCGGCCCCGAGCCTGTTGATCCCATCGCTTCCCTGTATGCCGATGACGTTTCCCCGGCTGCCAGAAATGCCCGGAGCGCGCCCATCGGCTACGGCCCTGAACCGGATAGGCCCGGAACAGGCACCGTCCCACGGACTGCGGCCGCAGGGGAGCAGGAGGAGGCCGAATCAGCCGGAACGCCATGGGCCACCCTTGGTGCGAGGGGTGGGGAGCCTGCGAAACCTGTGGCGCAGGGCGGGCACATGGAACCGGTCGAACGCGCTGAACTCGCTGAACCGGCTGAACCGGCTGCCCCTGTCACGCCGCCCCCTCCGCCTGAACCGGATTTCTGGGAGTCCTCCCGGCTTACGCCGGAGGCTTTCGCCAGGCTCTCGGGCAGCCACCGGGGAGCCGCTTCTCAGACTGGCACAGACGATACCCTGCCGCCGGAATACGCCATTCCCGTTGAGGGCTCCTCTGTCGACGGTCAGGGGGGCGGGTCGGTTCCCAGCGATCCCGCGCTGGACAACGAACCGCCGCAAGCCACAGCGGGCAATGATTCGGTTCGCGACATCTGGGCGCGGCTGCAATCCATGGGCGGCAAGGACAGCGCCCCCGGCCGTCCGGTCAAGGACGCCCCTCCGGGAGCTCCCCGCCGCGAACCGCCTCCCGGCGGCGAGACCGTGGCCCCTTGGGAGCAGTTGGAATACTTCGGCGTGGTTCCGGCCTTTCTGAACACCCTGAAGAATATCCTGCTCAAGCCCGGTGATTTTTTTGTGGGCCTGCCTACCTCGGGGGGGCTTGTCAGGCCGCTGATTTTCAGCATGGTGGTCTGCGAAGTGGCGGCGCTCTCCTGTCTGGTCTGGAATTTCTTCGGCCTGGGGCCGAACTTCGCCGAGTTGGGCCGTACCGAATGGTTCCAGGGCCTGGGTTCCGGGTCTCTGGGGGGCTTGGCCCTGCTGGGGCTTGCGCCCATGCTGCTGGTGGTTTCCGTCTCCCTCGACGCGGCCTTGAGCCATCTGCTGCTCGGGCTTTTGCGCGGGGCGTCCAGGCCCCTGACTGACACCTTCAGAACGGTGTGCTACAGTGGCGGTCCATGGATTCTTGCGGCCTTGCCCATGCCTTTTGCCTATCTTATTCCCGTGGTGCTCATCTGGCACATGACTTTGCAGGCCATAGGGCTTAAAAAGCTTCATCAGGCCGGATATCCGCAGGTGCTGGCCGCTGTCCTTGTGAAATGGTCGCTCTTTTTCATGGGGTCCTTCGCGGTGTTGCACATGCTTTTCACCCGCCACTAAGAGGGGTGAACCATGCTCGAGTGGCTCAAACGCAACTGGAATACACTGCTCAGGCAGCGCCATCTGGTCAGGGAGACCAATCCCAAAGCCTTCAGGGATCTCTCTCGCGAAGTGCGTGAACTGGCCGGAATCGCCGCGCGGGTATGGCCCAAGGAACCTTCTTTCCAGCAAAAGATTCTCAATATCCGCGAAGAAATGGACCAACTGGACGAACTGACCGCCAAACCGGAATTCCGCCTGCTGCCCCTTTCCAAACGGGTGGAATTGCGCGAGAGCCTGCTGCTCTCCAAGACCCAGCTTATGGATACCGTATCCACGACGCCGCCCCCGACAACCCGCCCGCAGTAGGCTCCGGGTGCGCGGAAAGGATCAATTTTTGCAACCGCCCTTTATCCTCACATGCACGAGGTCGACATGAGAAAGACCGCCATTTTTCCGGCACTGGCCCTGACCGCGCTGGTTATGATCGTTGTGGGTTGCGCCTACGAACCCAAACTTACCGAACAATCCCACCTGTACGTGGACGCCTGGGTAAAACGTAATAATCCCGCCGTCTTCGTTCAACCTCAGAACGCACCCACCAGACCCTTCAAGGCCGTGGTGCTGCCTTTCAAGATCCAGCAGGACGTCCCTTACGGCCGCGATCTTTCCCGTCAACTTACCGAGGTGTTCTGGCAGACCTGGAGCCAGGACGGGGTGTTCCCCACCCTGTTCTACGAACCCACCATGGATGGCGGCACCACCGAACAGGCCATCCTGGTCGGCCGCGACCGGGGCGCCGACTGCGTGGTCACCGGTCGCATCAACTACCTTCTGGCCGGAGGAACCCGCTCGGATTCGGCCATTGCCCTGACCTTCGAGATCTTCGACGTCACCACCGGCCAGCGCATCTGGTCCATGTCCCATTCCGGGCGCATAGATATCGGCAAGATCGAGGATTTCATCTTCTTCAAGCGTGAAACCCGCATGCCCCAGGACCCCCTGTGGTCCATCATGACCGCCCTGGCCCACGACTCCGGCGGGCCCATCAAGAAGTGGAACGGTGGTATCAACGCCCATGCCACCGGGGCGCAACTTGTGCCGGTCACCACGCCCAAGGAAATCGCCCCCACGGCCCCGCCCAGAACGGCGGTTCAAAGTTCGACTCTGGAAAAGTGAAACCTCGCTTTTATTGCTCCCGTGAGCACTTTTTAACGTAACCCCCCTGAGTCCCCGGTTTTTTCGCCGGGGACTCTGCGTTTTTCCCCCCGGCTGGAATGTGATCCAGGTCCTTTCGGGCCGCGCGGAAAAATGCTAAGCCCCCATCCCACACGCCACTCCAAGGAACAATCATGATCGGCATATCCAAGCTGTACTGCGGCACCGTCGAGGCTTCCGACGCCCTGCGTTATGGACGCCATTCCGGTAAGCTTCCTTCCCATCTGCTCCAGTTCTCCCAGGACAAAAAACCCGTGGTGGTCTGGAACATGACCAAACGGTGCAACCTCAAGTGCGTTCACTGCTACGCCAAGGCCACCGACGAATCCGGCCAGGACGCCATCTCCACCATCCAGGCCAAGACCATGATCGACGATCTGGCCGCCTACGGCGCGCCGGTCATGCTCTTTTCCGGCGGCGAACCCCTTGTGCGCCAGGATTTGGTTGAGCTGGCACATCACGCCGTGGCACGCGGCATGCGCGCCGTCATCTCCACCAACGGCACCCTCATCACCAAGCAGAAAGCCAAAGAGCTCAAAGACGTGGGCCTGTCCTACGTGGGCATCTCCCTGGACGGCATGGAGGAAATCCATGACAGGTTCCGCGGCGTGCCCGGCTCCTTCAAAAAGGCCCTGCAAGGCATTGCCAACTGCCAAGCCGAGGGCCTGAAGGTGGGGCTGCGCTTCACCATCAACAAGCGCAACTGGGTGGACGTTCCCAAAATCTTCGATCTCATCCATGAAATCGGCGTTCCCCGCGTCTGCTTCTACCATCTGGTCTACTCCGGTCGGGGTTCCGAGCTCATCAAGGAAGATCTGGACCACGCCGAGACCCGCCAGGTGGTGGACCTCATCCTGGACAAGACCCGCGAACTCCACGAGGTCGGCGACCCCAAGGAAGTGCTCACCGTGGACAACCACGCCGACGGGCCCTACATCTACTACCGCCTGCTCAAGGAAGACCCGGCCCGCGCCGCCGAAGTCATGGAGCTCCTCCAGTTCAACGAAGGCAACAGCTCTGGCCGCGGCATCGGCTGCATCTCCTGGGACGGCTCGGTGCACGCCGACCAGTTCTGGCGCAACCACACTTTCGGCAATGTTCTGGAGCGCCCCTTCTCCGAAATCTGGGACGATCCCAATATCGAACTGCTCCATAAACTCAAGAACAAGCAAGCCCATGTGGGCGGCCGCTGCGCCACCTGCAAGTTCTTAAACATCTGCGGCGGCAACTTCCGCGCCCGCGCCGAAGCCTACTTCGACGACGTCTGGGCCGAAGACCCTGCCTGCTACCTGACGCCCGAAGAAATAGCGAAGTAAGAAAAGAGTAGAGAAGAGGGATATTAAGGGGCGCTGCCCCTTAACCCCGCCGGGGGGGGGGGCCCCCCCCCCCCCCCCCCCAAGCGGGGCCCCCCCCCGGGGGGGGGTGGGCGCGCCCGCCGCCCAACGACCAACAAAAAAAAATGGGTTAAAAAAAGGGGGTTACCACGGGGGGCCCCCGGGGCCACAA
>JBBRUD010000134.1:0-9488 GCA_038248065.1 Desulfovibrionales bacterium
GACGGGAGTGCGCTCCCCCTATCGCGGGGGACCGGGGGGGCGCTGCCCCCCCGGCGGGGTGCAGGGGCAGCGCCCCTGCATTCGTCTCCGCTCCCGTCTCCGTCGCCTGGCCGATGGTCCAGGTGGGGGCGGGGGTGGTTGGGCAGTGTGCGTTGGCAAGTTCAGCGAGCAGGTGGCTGAGCCAGGCGTTGGCCGGTGGGGAGTCCGGGGTTTCCAGGTGGGCGTGGGAGAGCACGTAGCGGCCCTGACCGAAGGTTCCGGCTATGATGCAGGGGTCGCCCTCGGAGAAAGCCGGGGCCAGCCGCACGCCGTAGAGGGCTTCCCAATCCACCAGTGTTTCCGAGGGAACCATGGAAAGGGGGATGTCGGCCATGAGAAAGTCCTGTCCTGGCGCGCCGTATGAGGCAACCACTGTGACGCCGCGTCCCATGGGACGGAATTTTGCAGGCCACCACACCGGTGCCAGGGGCTCTCCGGTTAAGCCTGCGGGCACGTAGGGCGACTGGGGGTTGGGACGCAGGTGCACGTGCCCGCTGGCAAAATGCTGCAAGCGGTGTTCGAAGGGCTGGCGGGTCCAGGGGCACAGGCCCAGACCGCCGGGCGTGGTGAGCCCGAGTCCCGCGCCGCCGCAGATGCCCAGGTAGCTGCCGCCTGTGGCCACGTAGCCGCGAATGGCCTCCAAGCCCTTGTAGCGCAGGCTGGCGGATTTGCGGCTGGAGAAGCCGCCCGGCACGATGAGGGCGGCTGGCGGTTGGCGCTCAAGCAGGCCTCCGGCGACCTCTCCCGCCCGGACCAGACGCGCGGGAAGGCTCCAGGCCGAAATGGCCCGCAGCATGAGCACTCCCCACAGGTGCGCCTCGTCCCATAATATGTAGAGCATCCCCACCTAATACCCCCAGAGGGCACCGGATGACAACGCCCGCGAAAAGGGGTATTTCCGCTTCCGTCGCCGCACCATTCTTACCCGCGCGGCGCGTCTCAAGGAGCACTACCGCATGTCCGAAACCACCCTGGCCAAGGGCTACGAACCTGCCGAGGTCGAAGCCCGCTGGCTTTCCTTCTGGCAGGAAACCGGGGCCGGCACAGCCGATCCCGAAGCCCCTGGCGAATCCTTCTGCATCGTCATTCCCCCGCCCAACGTCACCGGCGCGCTGCACATGGGCCACGCCCTGAACATCACCTTGCAGGATATCCTCTGCCGCCACATGCGCCAGATGGGCCGCAACGTGCTCTGGGTGCCGGGCACCGATCACGCGGGCATCGCCACCCAGAACGTGGTGGAACGCGCCCTGCTCAAGGAGGGCTCCTCGCGTCACGCCCTGGGTCGCGAGAAGTTCGTGGAGCGCGTCTGGGAGTGGCGCAAGGAATACGGCGGCAAGATTTTGAATCAGATCCGCCGCATGGGCGCTTCCGTGGACTGGAGCCGCGAACGCTTCACCATGGACGAGGGCCTCTCCAAGGCTGTGCGCGAAGTATTCGTGCGTCTGTATGAAGACGGCCTGATTTACAAGGGCGACTACATCATCAACTGGTGCCCGCGCTGCCAGACCGCCCTGGCCGACCTGGAAGTGGAACACACGGCCAAGAAGGGCGCGCTCTACGAGATTCGGTATCCCCTGGCCGACGGTTCCGGCGAAGTTATCGTGGCCACCACACGGCCCGAGACGCTGCTTGGCGACACCGCCGTGGCCGTGCATCCTGAAGACGAGCGCTACACCGGCCTGGTGGGCAAGATGGTGCTGCTGCCCCTGACCGGTCGCGAAATACCGGTAATCGCCGACACCTACGTGGACCGCGAATTCGGCACCGGCTGCCTGAAGGTCACCCCTGCCCACGACATGAACGACTTCGAACTGGGCCGCCGCCACAACCTGGAAGTGCTCAAGGTGATGGACGGCCAGGGCCGCATGAACGAGCTGGCGGGCGCTGCCTACCAGGGGCTCTCCCGCGAAGACTGCCGCACTCACGTGGTGGAGGACCTGAAAGCCCAGGGCTTCCTGGTGAACATCGAGGAGCGCGAGCACAACGTGGGCGAATGCTACCGCTGCAAGACCGTGGTGGAACCCCATGTGTCCCCCCAGTGGTTCGTCAAAGCCGGTCCCCTGGCCGTGGCCGCCCGCGCCGCCGTGGAATCCGGGCGCACCCAGATTTTGCCCGAAAACTGGACCAGCACCTATTACCACTGGCTCGACAACATCCGCGACTGGTGCATCTCGCGCCAGATTTGGTGGGGCCACCGCATCCCTGCCTGGACCTGCCAGGCTTGCGGCCAGCTCATCGTGCCTCGTGAAGATCCCGTAGCCTGCCCCTGCGGCGGCGAGCTGGTTCAGGACCCGGACGTGCTGGATACCTGGTTCTCCAGCGCCCTGTGGCCGTTTTCCACCCTGGGCTGGCCGGACCAGACCAAGGAACTTCAGGTCTATTACCCGACCTCCGTGCTGGTGACGGGCTTTGACATCCTGTTCTTCTGGGTGGCCCGCATGATGATGATGGGCCTGAAGTTCATGGACGAAGTGCCCTTCAAGCACGTGTACATCCATGCCCTGGTGCGCGACGCCGAGGGCAAGAAGATGAGCAAATCCACGGGCAACGTCATCGACCCGCTGTTGATGATCGAGCAGTACGGCACCGACGCCTTCCGCTTTACCCTCACCGCCTTCGCGGCCATGGGGCGTGACATCAAGCTGGCCCCGGAGCGTATCGAAGGCTACCGCCATTTCATCAACAAGCTCTGGAACGCAGCCCGCTTCAGCCTCATGAACCTGCCCGAAACCCTGCCCCAGGTGGATCTTGACGGGGAGCTCCCCCTGTACCAGGCCTGGATCCTCAACCGCCTGGAAGAGGTGAAGGCCCAGGTGGCCAAGGCCCTCGAAGGCTACCACTTCAACGAAGTGGCCCAGACCCTCTATTCCTTCCTGTGGATGGAGTTCTGCGACTGGTTCCTGGAGATGGCCAAAGCCGACCTTTCCGGCCCCGACGGCCCGGAGAAGGACAGGGCGCAGGTCTGCCTATGGACTGTGCTCTCCGAACTGCTGACCCTGCTGCATCCGGTGATCCCCTTTGTCACCCAGGAAATCTGGGGCCATCTGCCCGGCCATGAGCAGAAGGATATCTCCAAGGTGCTTTATCCAGCCGCGCGGCCCCAGCATGTGCGGCCCGAGGCCTCCCAGCGCATGGCCCTGGTGCAGGAAGTGGTGGTGAGCGTGCGCAACATTCGCTCGGAGCTTTCCATCAATCCCGGCTTCAAGCTGGCCTGCCTGGTGCGCACCGCCGACGCGGGCGACTTGGCCACCCTGCGCGACAACGCCCGCCTCATCAGCCTGCTGGCGCGCTTGAGCGACTTCCAGGCCGGCCCGGATGTCACCGCTCCCAAGGCCTCGGCCAGCGCCGCTGCCGGTGGCAACGCCGTGTTCGTGCCCCTGGCCGGAGCAGTGGATTTCGAAGCCGAACTGGCCCGCCTGGGCAAAGAACTGGCCAAGACCTCCAAGGAAGCGGAAATCGTGGCCCGCAAACTGGCCAACGAGGATTTCACCGCCAAGGCCCCGGTCGAAGTGGTGGCCAAGGAACGCGAAAAGGATGTGGCTCTCACTGAGAAAGTGAACAAACTCGAAGAACTGAAAGCCCGCATCGAGAGCCTGAAAGGCTAACGGCGGCGGAACGTTCTTCTCGGGATCGGCATTGCGGCCCGGCCTTCCTTATCGGAGGTCGGGCTTTTTTTGTGGAAGGCCTCACTCTTTGTGTCGGGCGGGGCACTCTATTGCGACGGATTTTCGGGGAATTGATCGAAAGGGGGGATGTCCGTCTGCCCGCAAACATTCGAGACCTTGGGGCTATGTTCTATGCTCAGAACGCCGGAAGAAACCCGGCAGGACACGTTTACAAACTCGTGGAATTCCCTGCGCGGCAGGGGGTAGCTGAACAAATAGCCTTGATAGGCATGGCAGCCCATGTTGGAAAGGCAGCAGCGCTGTTCTTCGCTCTCCACTCCCTCGGCAATGACGGTTAAACCCAAGGTGTCGCCCAGGGCGATGACAATCTTTGCAATGGCGGCGTCGTTGGGGTCGGTGAGGATGTCGTGAATGAAACTCCGGTCGATTTTCAACTGGTCCAAAGGCAAGCGTTTCAGATACGTGAGGGACGAATACCCGGTGCCGAAGTCGTCCAGGGAAAAGCCTATTTCATGGGTTTTCAGGGCGGTCATCTTGGCGATGATGTCCTCGACGTTGTGCAGCACGAGGCTCTCGGTCAGCTCGAGTTTGAGGCGTTGCGGGTTTGCTCCGGTGCGGCCAAGAATCTCCATCACTTGGTCGACGAAATCGGGTTGCTGAAACTGGCGGGCGCTGATGTTCACCGCCAAGGTGAGCTGAGCTGTTTCCAGCCAGTTGGCCCAGGCCGCCAGCTGTGTGCAGGCGAGTTCCAGGATCATTCTGCCTAAAGGCAGGATCAGGCCAGTTTCTTCCGCCAGGGGGATGAACTCGGCTGGAGGCACTATGCCGTGCTGGGGATGCTGCCAACGCACCAGAGCTTCAACCCCCAGCACCGTGGAGTCGTTGGACACCTGAACCTGATAACAGAGGAAGAACTGTCCTTTGGCAATGCCTTCGCGCAGCGCGTTTTCCAGCTCGGCGCGTTGCGAAATCCTGGCCTGCATTTCCGGGTGGAAAAAGCGGATGGTGTTTCGTCCCGCAGCTTTGGCCTGGTACATGGCGAGGTCGGCCTGTTTCAACAGATCTTCGGTGGTTCCTGGCGCATCGGCAAACAGCGTGATGCCGATGCTGGCCGTGGTGTGATACTCATGGTGGGCAATCCGAAGGGTATGCTTAAGGGTTGCAAGTATCTTTTCCGCCACAGTTTCCGTGTTGTTGGCCGCGTCCATGTCGTTCTCGCCAAGATCCCGCAGCATGACCACGAATTCATCGCCGCCCAGACGGGCCACGATGTCGTCCTGTCGGATGCAGGCGGAAATGCGTTTGGCGGTATGCTGTAACAACAGATCCCCTTTGTCGTGGCCGAGGGTGTCATTGAGGGTTTTGAAGTTGTCCAGGTCGATAAACAGCAGCGCGCCAATGCGTTTATGTCGGGAACTGGCGGCCAGTTCTTTCTCCAGCAGGAGGAATAGAAGACGTCGGTTGGGGAGGTTTGTCAGGGTATCGTAAAACGCCAGTTGATTGATTTCCGCAGCTGCCTCCTGACTCCGGCTGACTTCACGCTCGAGCCGGGCCGCTTGTTCGGTCAGTTCCCGATTGCGCTTCATCAGGAGGGTGGTCAGCGTGTCCAGAACGCAGACGACGGAGAAAATTTCATCGCCACCGCACCGGAGGCTAGCCGAGCCAGTCAGTTCTGCCACGTCCTTCACGGCCCGCAAACGCAGATCGCGAAGGGGCTTCAGGGCGAACCGCAACACCAGGAAGGTGATGAGGATGGATGCGCCGACAACCAGCACCATGAAGAGCATGGATTGCCGGTCTCCTTTTTCCATGAGGGCGAAGGCCGACGAGCTGTCGATCTCCGCCATGATGACCCAAGCCTCATCAACGATAAGCACGGGCAGGTACACCAGTGAGGTATGCTTTGCTTCATTCGAGCGGTAAATGGGGATTTTTTGCAGGAAGGCTTCCGTGAGCGCCGTGGCGTCTGGAAGCAGATGTCCTGGTGAGCTTGAGGCGGCAATGTCGCCTGAGCGTGTGAGAAGCGCGACTTCCGCACCGACTTCCTGGCTCAAGGCCTGCATGAAGCTCTCGCCAATGTGCGCGCCCACAACCACCGCGCCGAGTATTTCACCATGCACTACAACGGGCCTGATGGACACCACCAGGGCGCCATTGGGCTCCTTGATGCAGGACATGCCGTTTTTTCCGGCAAGGGCTTCCTCGACGCCCCATACAGTGGAGAGGTTTACAGCCGGGCCGAATTTCTGGGCGCGATACAGCGCTACACCAGCGCTATCGACAATTTCAATCAGGTCAATATTGGAATCCTGGTATATGCGCTCAAGGAAATGCGTGATTGCTTCTTTCCGCTCATTTCCTTTTTGCTGCATCCCCTCCAGGAACCCGTCCTGCATCAACAGGAGCTTGCCAATCAAATCAACCCGATTCCCTTCGCGATTGAGTTGCGGTAGTATTACCCTGGATACAGTTTTAATCTTGTCAATTTCTCTCTGCTGTATTGATAGTTTTCGAAAATCCTTGTCAGTGTGATAGTTTAAGAGTTGTGATGCTGTCGCTACGGCAACAAACGCAATGGTCAAGCGGCCCATGATGCCAAGATTCATTTTCATCTTCCCGGATCCTCTGGTGCGGCATCACAACACTCCGTGCCTTGCGCAAGCATTGAATCATATTGGCTTGAGAAGCACAACTCCATGCAGACGCATCACCTGTGCGCCATCGGGCGATTCGATGAAGCTTAGAAACTCACGGGCAGCCGGAGTAAGCGCGTTTTCTTTGTATATCAGCCCGAATTCCAGCCAGAAGGGGTACATCCCAGACGTGATGTTCTCAGTATTGACTTCAACGCTATTCACCGTAAGCACTGTATAGTGCGATTTGGCAGCAGAGAGAGCGGAACGGTTCAAAAATCCGATGCTGTTTGGGAAGCGGTCAAGCAACTCGAGCATTTGTGTATCGAGGTTGACCAGCTTGACGTTCTCGTGGAAATTCAAGCTGACAAATACCGGGACTTTACTGCCGATGGCTTGGCGTGAAGCGTCGGTCACCTCCCGACCGATGGCGCGTATCGTGCCGGGTTTTCCGCCGAGTTCGCTCCAGTTGGTCAGTTTTCCGGTATAGATGTCGAGTATCTGTGCCATATCGAGGGCCTTGACGGAGACGCCTTCGCCGACAACAAACACCACAGGGTCGCGCCCCAGAGGGTGGTATGTAATTCCACCTGCGCGCTCTGTTTCTTTGAGCGGCCTGCCAACACGTGCGAGAATTGCGGTTCCTTCTGTCACCGCGCGCAACCCTCCGGCGGTGCCGGTCGTCTCTGGTATGATGATCTGATGTTCTTTCTGGCGGCTGTTGAAGGCTTTGGCAAGCTGGGCCAAAACGTATTCCGGGTTTCCGCTTCCAGGAATGACTACTGTCTCCGCTGTTGCATATGCGGACAAGATTAAGAGCAAGGCACTCTGCATCAGTGCCATAGAGAGTGCGTTCTTCATCTAAACGTTCCTTTGAAAAAGTCTCCCTTGTGCAGGGCAGACGGTCGAGGTGTAGGGGACGTCCAGCCGTCCTACTGGAAGGTGTTTTCAATGCCAAGGGCGGATGCAAAGACTGTTTAACTTCTCCTACCCCTCAAATAAATTCACTCATTTCCGACTCTCTCCCCAAATAGCCCTCTATGGGGTGCAATATTTTTGCACCTGGGTATCCTGTCGGCCACTCCGGTCATGCACTGGCAACCAACAACAGGAGTTACACTCCCATACCTTTTTGCGTCGAAATCACGATGCTCGTCAGATATGAAAGTCCACTTTAGGTTGGGCTTGCACATGAACAAACCGAACTCGCTACACGTATTTGCTTGTTGGTTGTTCGTTGTACGGGCAAAGCTACACGCCGCCCATTTGGCCGCCCGGCCACCGCCGGGAACCCTGGCTGCGGTTGTACCTGCAAAAGAGCAGGACCATCGCTTAGTCGGGCCGCTTCAGCAGTTCCTGGGCCATGGCCTGGCCTTGTGCGCCGCCGCCGGACATGCGGGAGAGTTCGTCGAAAAGGTCCTGGCCTTCCAGGCTGCGGCAGGTGGTTTCCGTCTGGCCGTCCTGGACATGCTTGCGCACCAGGAAGTGCCTGCCCGCCAGGGCCGCCAGTTGAGGCCAATGGGTGATGACCAGCATCTGCCGGTCCTTGGCCAATGCGCGCAGGCGCTCTCCAACGCGGATAAGCGTCAGGCCGCCGATGCCTGCGTCCACTTCGTCGAAAATAATGGTGGCCTGGTCGTTCTCCGTGCGCAGGCTGGTGGCGGCCAGCAGAAAGCGGGCCAGTTCGCCGCCGGAGGCGATCTTGTCCAGCGGCTGAGGCGGCTGGCCGGGGTTGGGGGCGAACAGCAGCCGGGCGCAGTGCTCGGTGAGGGGGGGCAGGCCGTTCACGGCGGCGAAGAGTTCCACCGGAACAAATTCGAACAGCACGCGCACGTGCTCGGAAAAGCCCAATCCTTTAAGCTCTGCTTCAATGCGTTGGCCCAAAGACTGCGCCGCGGCCAGCCGCTGGGCATCAAGGGCCGCCAGCGCCACTCCCAGCCGGGCTCGTGATTCGGCCCGCTGGCGCTCCAGGCGTTTGAGGTCCAGCCCGGCGTTGTCCAGAAAGCTCAGGTTTTCTTCCACTTCGCGGGATAAAGCCAGAATCTCCGGCAGGCTGCGTTTCAACTTGCGCTTGAGTTGGGAAAGTTCCCATAAGCGGGCTTCCACTGCTTCAGGATCGTCCTCTACGCCGGGCAGGCTGCCCCGCAATTTCATGGCAAGGCCGCTCAGCGCATGCTTGGCCTCGCGAACGGTTTCCAAATCGTCGCCGAAATCCGCTGAAATCAGCACAAGGTGCGACAACTCACGTTCCAGCCGCCCCAGCGCCGCATTCACCCCAGCCTCACCCAAAAGCATGTCCAGGGAGGCATCCGCGGCTTCCCGGGCCTTACGGGCTTCCCTGAGCACCTTCTGGCGCTCGATCAGCTCCTCTTCCTCGCCTTCGCGGGGAGACACCTTGTCGATCTCGGTGCGCTGATGCTCCAGCACGTCCCGCCGGTCCTCCAGATGGCGCAGCCGCTCGTGCAAGGCCGTAACTTCGCGCTCCAAACTGGCCAGATCCTTCACCAGCGCGCCCCGTTCCTCCAAGGGTTTTTTGTCGGCCAGAAAATGGTCCAGCAGCCGGGCCTGGAACACAGGGGACAACAATTTTTGCTGTCCGTGCTGGCCTACGTGCAGGATCAACCCCGGCCGCAGCTCTTTCAAGGTTTCCTGGGTGGTCAACTGGTCGTCCAGGTACAGCCTGGAGCGACCGCTCTGGGCGGAAAGTTCGCGGCGCAGCAGCATGTCCTTGCCGTCCACCACGAAGAGGGCCTCCACCTGGGCCTTTTCCGCGCCGGAACGGACCATGTCCGCACTCAGGCGCTCGCCGGTGAGAAACTCCAGGGCTTTTAGAATAAAGGTCTTGCCCGCGCCGGTCTCGCCGGTGAGCACGTTCAAGCCTGAGCCGAACTCAAGCTCGACATCGGCGATGAGGGCCAGATTTTTTATGCGTAAAAGTTCGATCAAGAGGCGCCTCCGGCGACCGGGGGGACAGAGTCCCCCCGGACCCCCCATTTAGCTTCGCGTCATTGTATGTCCCATCGTCGAACCCCTCTAATGCGGGGGTCCGGGGGGGCGCTGCCCCAAAACCCCCCCGGGGGGGGCGCCCCCCCCCCCACCCCCCCCGAGACGGGGGGGGCCCATGGTGCCCACAAAAAACCGCCCCAAAAAAGGGGGGCGCGGGGGGGCCGTGACCCCCCCCGCCCGC
>JBBRUD010000135.1:0-9420 GCA_038248065.1 Desulfovibrionales bacterium
AGTATTCACTCGTTCCATGACCTCCTGAAGCTTGGCCACGGCCTGCTCGTGAGTCAGACCGTCGCTATGGCGGTACTTAGTATACAGAAAAGCCTGGGCCAGGGTCGCGCCCCGATTGGAATCGCTGTGGCGGGGTTGGGTTTTCATGGTCTGCTCCTTGTATGTTGAGAAGAGCATCCCTACGGTCCTGTGGTGACATCGTGGTGGCAAAAAAATGCCAAATCGCTTTACGGAAAAATTTGAAAGCGTAAAATACGTTGCCCAGCGCGGCGTTGGGGGCGGAAACAGCATGCAGAAAGAGGAACCCGCCCGCCGGGGTTCCTCTTGTATGGGGCCGCGCCGTATGACGCAGGTATTTGGGAGACCAGGAGGCTGGTTGCCCCCTGTTTCTTCTACTGGGCTTCGAGAAAGGCAACGGCCTGCAGCAGTTCGGAAAACTGGTAGATTATGTAGTCCGGTTCTGCTCCAGAGTACTTTTTCCGGCCCTGGTTGGAGGAGAAATATACGGTTTTCATGCCCGCCTGCTTGGCTCCGTACACGTCTCTGTACATGTCGTTGCCTACGAAAAGCACATTCTCGGGTTCAAGCCCCAGACCTTCCAGCGCCAGGCGGAAAATTCTTTCGTCTGGCTTTCTGTAGCCCAGATCTCCTGACACGATGATGGGCTTGAAAAAACTTTCAATGCCAACGGCGCGAATTTCCGGCAAGGCCCAGGCGCTCTGCGCGTCCGAAAGCGCCGCCAGGGCATAGCGTTGCGACAGGGCGCCAAGCACGTTTTTCACTTCGGGGTAGAGTTGGAGCCGATAGCGGGAGATCCCCCGGTACATTTCGGCCAAAAATAGCGGCATCCATTGCAGTTTGCTGGGGTGCATGGCTTGGCAGGCCTCGGTTCTGCGCAGAAGCAGCGCCCGCCAGAGTTCCACGGCGTCGAATTCCGGGAAGGCCTCGGTGCTTGCTTTGCGCTGCTGGTCCATGAGCTGGTAATATTCGTCGCGCACTTCCCAACGGTGGATGTTGATGCCCTGGTAGGTCAGAAAATGGCTGATCCCCCGATAGACCTCCTCATTGCCCTCGTCAGTCTGGATGTCGATGAGCGTGCCGTTGATGTCGAACAGGATACCTTTGATGATCATGGTAGTGCCCTCAGAATCTTTTTGGCTTCCCGTACCAGTCGCCAGCGATATTCCTGGTCGATCCAGGAGTTGCGCGCGATACGCAGCAGGGTGATGCCCATATAGAAAGGAATGCGCCGGGTGATGGCTCTGAACGCGGCCATGCGGTCAGGGAAATGGCAGCAGTATTCCCAGAGAAAGTGCCCGATGAAGGGCTCGGCAAGGTCGGGGTCGCCTTTGCCCTGGTAGAAGAAGTGGGCCAGCTCGCCGCAGAGCCTGCCCAGGTCGAAGGTCCGGTCGGCCCATTGCATGCGCTCCAGATCGATGGCCAGCACGGTGCGGCCCCGCCCGAACAGGAAGTTCGAGGGGGTGGCGTCGCCGTGCACCAGCACGCTGCGGTCTTCCCACATGCAGCCCTGGCCGCGCCAAGCCTCGCGCAAGTGATAGAGTTCGCCGGAGTGGTCGTGTCCCATGCCCCGTTTGGTCTCGAGGGACTTTATGAGTCTGCCCATGTAGCCATGGCTGTGGTTGAAATCGATGCCGTCGCCGCCTGCCGTGCGATTGTGCATGACAGCCAGAAAATGGGCCAGGGCTGTGAGTTTGCGGTACAGCCGGTCCCGTTGGCCCATGTGCATGGCCTGGGTGATCACCGTGCCCAGAGGGTCGCCCTCCAAAAATTCCATCAGCAGCACATTGCCTATGGCCGGGTTGAACCCCAAGGGCTTGACCACGTAATGCGGGGGCGAATCGAAGCCTAACTCGCGCAGGTAGACCAGATTGTTGAACTCCACCTCGCCGGTGTTCACATGTGGGCCGGAAGAACTTTTGGGAGGATAAAATTTGGCTACCAGGCGTGCGCCGCTGTGACGCTCCTCATACAGGTACACGTTGCGCGAACATGCTGACTGGAAAACGCGAAATTCCACATGGGACGACCCGACACCCAGTTGCGGGATGATATGATCCCGCAGATACCCGTGAAGGGGATCATGCCGGTCGAGATGTCCGAGATACCTGCCGATCATCATGTACTCCAGGCGTTGAAGGAAGAATCCAGCCATCCCATCGCACTCAACGGCGCGGCAACAGCGGGATGGCATGGTGTAAGGAGTATGACACACAATCGTAAACATACAAGGGGGTAAAGCGAACAGGCGCGTGGGCCAGCCTCAACGCATGGGTTTATCCTGCGCGGAACTTTGCCCTCGACATGTCCTTCACGAGTGTAAGGAAATTGTCAGTGTGCTCTGTTAAAAACAAGAGAACTGCGTGAGATGCGATGCTGCCGGACAGCTGACGCCGCACACGCAGCCAGTTGGCATTGGACGAACTGGTTTCATGTTTTCCCTTGTACTCACCACTCTCAACCCGGCAGGACTCCAAAATGAATCTTCGCTCAGTGCTTACCCTATGTGTAGTGCTCTTTGTCTGTCCGCTTGCGGCATGCGTAGCCTCCCGGACCACAGGCGCGGAAGGTAAGGCGGCAGCCGCCAAGGACGCCACCACGGCGGACAAGGAATTCGACATGCACGCCCCCTACGTGCGCTATCACTTCGCAGACCCGGACATGGACTTCACTTTCGGCTCGGTTGTGCTGGGCTCCACGGTGAACCACGGCTGCGAGACAGGCGAAGCCTTCTACACGGCGGCCGATATCAAGGACGGCGACGCCGCCAGTTGGCAGGAACAGTGGATCACGATGGCCGGACGGGTTGAGGCCAGGGGCGAAAAGTCGCTGGCGGCTGGGCACAAGACCAGTGCGCGCGAGCAGCTGCTGCGGGCCTCCAACTATTACCGCTTCGGTCTGATGGCCATGATGCCGGACGACCCGCGCCTGAAGTCCACCGCCGCCAAGAGCCGCGAGGCCATGAAAAAGGCCGGGGCGCTGTTCGACCCGCCGCTGGAGTATTTCGAGATTCCCTTCGAGGGTACGGTGCTGCCGGGGTATTTCCGCAAGGCCGGGCACGATTCGAAGCCGCGCAAAACCCTGCTCATGCTCGGCGGCGGCGAGACTTACGCCGAGGATCTGGTCTTCTACAGCATGCCCCAGGCTTTCGAACGCGGCTACAACTTCGTCACCCTGGACCTGCCCGGCCAAGGACTGCTTCCCCTTGAAGGGAAGACCTTCCGGCCGGAGATGTACCATGCGGTGAAAAAGGCCGTGGATTACGCCCTCTCCCGCAAAGAGGTGGATCCCGCCCGGTTCGCTGTCTTCGGCATCTCCGGCGGAGGCGGCTTCGCTCCACAGGCGGCCCAGCATGACCCGCGTATCAAGGCCGTGGTCATGAACGCCTGCGTTGTGGACGCCTACCCCCTGTTCGCCAGCATGACCCCGGTGGTCACGGCCACTCCCGAGAAAGTCAAGACCTTCACCACGTTCCACGGCAACACGGTGAAGAGCATAGCCTGGCGCTGGGGTGTAAGCATGGACAACGTGCCCGGTCTGGTGGAGGCCAACAAGGGCTTCAGTTTTGATCCGTCCAAGGTGACCGTGCCGGCGCTGTCGCTGGTGGGCGAGGGGGAATACCAGAGCGAGGAAACCCGCAGGCAGCAGAAGCTCTGCATCGACGGCCTTGCCAACCCCATCAAGGGCCTTGTGGTTACACCGCTTAACGAGGGGGCTTCCAACCACTGCGTCATGGAAAACCGCAGCTTGGTGGGTCAGGTTGTATTCGACTGGCTCGATAACGTGTTCAAGAAATAACATCCGCACAGGGTCAGATAGGGAAAAACAGGGACGGGAGGGATTGGCATGCGGACGAATGTGCGCGGCGCAATTGCCGCTGGTGTGCTTCTGGCTGCGCTGGCCATGCTTACGGGCTGCTCCTCCATCGGCCCTGGCCGCATGGTCGAGGACCGCACCGATTACAACGCCTCGCTTACGGAATCCTGGAAGCGCCAGATTCTGCTCAACATCGTCAAGATCCGCTATGTGGAGCCCTTGTTTTTCATGGATGTGGGCGACATAGTGGCTGGATACACCCTGGAAACCGGCGGCAGCGTCGGATTCTCGCGCTCCATGTACGACGCGCCAACACCGATTACCAGCAACAACAACCCGGTGTTAGGCAGTTTCGGCAAGCTGGAGCTGGGTGTGACCGGAAGGTATACCGACCGCCCCACCATAACCTATAAGCCCATGACCGGGGCTCCTTTTCGCAAGGGTGTCATGTCCGCGCTTCCCTTGCGCAATGTCCTGAATGGCATGGATACCGGCATCTCGGCACAATTCCTCTTCAGCCTGGGCATGCACTCCATCAACGGCTTACGCAATGCGACCATGTCGGCCCACAACAGCGCACCGGCGCAGCCCGGTTTCAAGCGGGTTGCGGAGATACTTTCCCTGTTGCAGCTTGAAAACGCCTTGCGCATCAGAAATGAACAAACGCAAAACGGCAGAGAAGGGCGGCTGTACCTGTCATTGGGCGGCAAGCGCCCCTCGCCGGAAGTGGCCGCTCTGCTGGCTGAACTGCGGGGTCTGCTGGATCTGGACCCTGCGCTGCACGAGTATGAAGTAATCAGCGATCCAGAGGTGCAGAATCGCGGCCAGATAGCCATACAGATGTATTCCCTGATGCAGATCATGGCCGCCGTGTCCGCTCGGGTGGACATTCCCGAGGCCGATATCGCCTCCAAACGCGCCATGCCCAAGCTTCACGAGGCTCCTGGAGACGGAGTCATGGGGCCGGTCACCGTGCGCAGCGGGAGCGCCAAGCCTACCGATGCCTTTGCGGCCATCAGTTTTCACGGCCATTGGTTCTGGGTGGATGACGGCGACATTGCCACCAAACGGGTCTTCACCTTTCTCATGCTTGCTTTTACCCTGATGGAAGAGAAGGGCGGCTCCCCGCCGCTTCAACTGACCATCCCGGTGCAATGACGCGTTTCTGCGGCGAAACGGCTGGCCAGGAGTGCTTGGTTGGCCCTAAGCTCTCCCGGAGGGATGACACATGAAACCAATCACTGTGTATGCGTTCCTTCTGCTTCTTTTACTTGTTGGTGCCTCTACTGCCTGTGCCGGACAGAATCCCTCCGAAACCGTTTTGCTGGACAGTGGACCTGTTGCCGGAAGGGTTGAGGACGGCGTGTGGCGTTATCTGGGCATCCCCTATGCCGCTGCGCCCGTGGGGGCGCTTCGCTGGGAGCCCCCGCAGCCTGTTGCCCCCTGGACCCGGGTTCGAGACGCAGCGGCTTACGGAGCGTCCTGCCCGCAGTCGGGGCCGCTGGAGGCAGCCTCCAACGAGGATTGCCTCTATCTGAACGTCTGGACACCTGCACGCAAAGCCGGGGACAAATTGCCGGTGATGGTCTGGATACACGGCGGGGGGTTCAATTTCGGGGCGGCGTCGCAGCCGGAATACGACGGACGCACCCTTGCCCGACAGGGCGTGGTGGTGGTGACCCTCAACTACCGTCTCGGGCCGTTGGGGTTCCTGGTGCATCCGGCCCTTGCCGGTGCATCCGGGCAGGGGCAGTCTGGCAACTACGGACTGCTCGATCAGATCGAGGCCCTGAAGTGGGTGCGGCGCAACATAGCCGCTTTCGGCGGCGATCCCAAACTGGTGACCATTTTCGGCCAGTCGGCCGGGTCGCGCTCCGTGTCTTTGCTGATGCTCAGTCCACTCTCCAAAGGGCTGTTTCAAAGAGCCATCGCCCAGAGCGGCGGCCCCATTATCGGTTCCGAGTATCTCTCGCCCGCCTTCAACGGGGATATGGCCGGCGTCTCCAGGATGGGGGAGGAACTCAGCGTCCGGCTTGGCTGCGACAAGGCTCCTGACATCCTGGCCTGCCTGCGCGCCAAACCGGCCATGGACGTTGTGAAGGCAGCCGATTGCCGGACGAGCATTTTCGACGACGGCCTGCTGTTTGCGCCGGTCTTCGACGGCCGGGTGCTTCCTCGCGATCCGGTGGCGGTCTTTGCAAAGGGAAGACAGCACAACGTGCCCATGATCGTGGGCAGCACGGGCAATGAAGGGAACGCATACCTGCGCGGCGAACAGGGACTTACCCGCGCCAAATATGAGGCCTTTCTGAAGGCCAGGTTCGGAAAGGATACTGGCGAAGCCTTGGCCATGTTTCCCGTTGCCGGGGATGCCGACGTGCCCCAGGCCATCGACAGGTTCATCACCGTGGCCGTTAATGCGCAGCCCGCGCGGTATGTGGCCAGGGCCATGGAGCACGGGCGCTCCCCAGCCTACCTGTACCGGTTCACCCGGCGGCCTGATACGGCCCGCGCGCGTGAGCTTGGCGCGTTCCACGGCGTAGATTTGGCCTACGTCTTCGGAAACATGACCCAGGCAGACGGATATACCGCCCTGGATGAGGCTCTCTCCCGCCAGATGATGGCCTATTGGGTGAATTTCGCTAGAACCGGCGATCCCAACGGCTCCGGCCTACCGGAGTGGCCTACGTACAAGGCCGCCTCCGGCCTGAACCTGGAGTTCGCCGGGGAAATTCTTCTGAATCAGCACCTCTACAAGCAGGAGTGCGACTTTATTGACCGCGTTTCGCGGTTCAGGCCTGACTGAGTGCTCTAGCGGTCAGATATCCCAATCATTTTGGCGCATTCGACATTGCTAGAGGGCTCAAGCAGAAGGCCCGGTCCTGTGGTCCAGCGCGGGCAATGTGGCGGCATCTCAACCGTAAAACGCTCTTTCACGGGGATGGAGTCGGCAATGCAGGACAAATTTATCTTATTGGCGAGCTGTATTCTGGCGCTCGTTGTTGTGGTCAGTCTTCCCGGGACAGTTCGGGCCGCTCCCCAAGCAGAGGCGGCCTCAGGCCGGATACCGGAAAAAGTTGTAGACCCGCATGTGGCGCATACGGGCTTCCGCTTTAAGGACCCGGGCATGGATTTTGTGTTCGGCTCGCTGGCACTCGGCTCAAGCGTCAACCATGGCTGCGAGATTGGTGAAGCGTTTGCTACAGCCGCCAATATCACAGACGGCGACGCGGCCAGTTGGCAGGACCAGTGGATCAAAACTGCGGGTCTTATTGCGCAGCGCGGCGAAACGTCGCTGGCTGCGGGGCATGATGTCAGCGCGCGGGAGCAGTTCCTGCGCGCGAGCTACGCCTATCGTCTTGGGCTGGTGCCCATGCTGCCGGATGACCCCCGCCTTAGGGAGACGGCTGCTCGCAGCCGCGAGCTGATGAAGCGGGCCGGGAGGCTCATGTCACCCCCGCTGGAGTATATAGAGATTCCCTTTGAAGGAACGGTGCTGCCGGGATTTTTTCGTAAAGCGGCCCCTGGCGACGCTCCGGCCAAGACACTCATCATGATCGGCGGAGCCGAGACTTTTGCCGAAGACCAGTATTTCTATGTTGCGCCCCAGGCTTTCGAACGCGGGTATAATTTTCTGACCGTGGACCTGCCCGGCCAAGGGCTTCTCCCCCTGGAAGGGCGCTTCTTCCGCCCGGATATGGAGGTTCCCCTGAAAGCCGTGGTGGAATACGCCCTGGCCCGCAAAGACGTGGATGCGAAACGCCTGGCTGTCTACGGCATCAGCAGCGGGGGCGGCTTTGTTCCTCAGGCCGCAGCTCACGAAAAAAGGATAACGGCCGTGGTCATGAACAACTGCGTGGTGGACGCGGGTGCCGGAGTGGCTAAAATGGCCGTGGCCACGGCCACGCCTGAAGCCGTGAAGAGCTGGTCGTCGTTTAAACGGCAGAGCAATCAGCTTATCGCCTGGCGCTTTGGGGTGGATATGAACAACCTGCCCGGCCTGGTGGAGGCCAACCGGAACTTCCGCTTCGATCCCGCCTCGGTGAGTGCGCCCGCGCTTATCGTGGTGGGCAGCGGCGAATACAAAAACCCGGAGATCGAGAGGCAAACGAAACTCTGCCTCGACTGTCTGGCAAGCGCCAGGAAAAATCTGGTGATCACTCCAGCCGCGGAGGGGGCCTCCAATCACTGCGTCATGGAAAACAGAAGCCTCATGAGCCAAGTGGTTTTTGACTGGCTGGATGAAATCTTCCAGGCGACAGGTTCTCCGGGGGCGAAGTGATTGCCTTGAGAATAGCGGTGATTTCCTCCTCAGGATAGTCTTCGGCCTTAAGCAGAGCGGCAAAGCGTTTCAGCGCCTGGCGGGCCTGGATTGCGGAGCGTCGGCCGAGCAAACCGTAAAGCAGGGACCACAGCGCGTCGTTGAGGGGGTCTGCGGCCAAGGCCTTTTCTGCAAACCCAATAGCCTGGGGCAGACGGCCGGTTTCGGCCAGTTGCCCGCACCAGGCCAGGGCCATACGGGTAAGGGCCGTGGCCAGGGTATCCCGGAAGGTACGAACGGAATCTTCTCCGGTGACCCCCGGCATGAATTCCCCTTGCCACAGCGCCTCTGCCCGGCTGAAGGCGTTGCCGGCCTGCCAGAACTCCTGCATGCGGAAATGCTCCAACCCGCGATTGACCGAACCAAGAAAATCCATTGCGTCGATCCGGCAATGCTCCAGCCAGAGTATGCCCCTCTCTCTCTTGAGGAAGTGGTGGGCAATGTCTTGGGGTAAAACTTCGGCCAGGGTTTTGCGCAGGCGCGAGATCAGCGTGTCGAATTTGATCTTGGACGCAGTGGAAGAACTGTCCGGCCAGAAGTGGAGTTGGATGGTTTCCTGAGCCACCCGCAAGCCGGGAGAAGCCAGAATCAGGCACAGCAGTTCCCGTTGCGCCGGGGTGAGTGTCTCGGCGGTGAGGAGGGGCACGCCGTGCCGCAGCAACATAAATCCGCCCAGAGCGCGCACCTCCAGGATGGGGATGGACGAACCGTCGCTGTGCAGGGAAATATCAAGCCGTTGCGCAGCCAGGGTGCGGGCGTAGCGGGTTTCGATTCCCTGGGCCACGGCAAACTCGAGAACCGTCTTGATAGCCTGTGGATTCCAAGCCCAGAAATGCCGGTAACCATTGCGGCGCATCAAACCAAGCCCTGTTTCGATATCCTGGTGGGCGAGTTCCTGGTCGCCATGATCCAGATGGACCCAGCCCCGGTGCAGAAGGCCGCAGGCTTCAAGGTAGGCGGTGGGCATGCGCCGGGCGTTATCAATTCCCATCGTCAGCAAAGCGGCTGCCTGGACATGGCGGCCGCACAACCCCTGGGTCAGGCCGTCCAGCAGTATGTTCAAGGTGACGAAATACTGCCCGCCAGCCTGCTCCCGCAGGCGCTTGGACTCTGCCCCGGCAGCCAGGGCCAGGCCGGTTTTCCGGTGCAGGGCCAGAACGACGGCTTGAAGCTGCAAAATCTGGCTCCGCAGATGCGGACTGAGCGGAGGGTCCAGTTCCAGAGCCAGAGCGGCCAGTCCCAGGGCGTCTTCAAGGCGGCCCTGG
>JBBRUD010000136.1:0-9374 GCA_038248065.1 Desulfovibrionales bacterium
ATATAGCTACGCGTCGACGAGTGAAAATAATGGGGGGGCCTGGGGGTGCCCTGCACCCCCAGCGGGGGGAAGGGGGCAGCGCCCCCTTGTTCTTGCGCTCAGCTTACCTGATCGGGGCCGCCGCCGAGAGGGCCGTGGAGCAGCGGGCCTATTTCACTGGCGGGTACGGGGCGAGAGAAGAGATACCCCTGGGCGAGCTGGCAGCCCAACTCGCGGATGGCTTCCCACTGGGCATGAGTTTCCACGCCTTCGGCAATAAGCCCCAACCCCAGGTTGCGCCCAAGCCCCACAATGGCCCGCACGATCTCGGTATGTCCGCCCTTGGCGTCAATTTCCGAGACGAACGATTTGTCGATCTTGAGCATGTCAATGGGAAAACGGTGCAGGTAGGACAGGGAGGAATACCCCGTGCCGAAATCATCCACAAAGAGCTGAAGCCCCAGGGATTTCAGCTCGTCGAGACGCCCGATGGCTCCCTTGCCCTTATCCATGATGACGCTTTCGGTAATTTCCAGCTCAAGCGTTCTGGGAGCGATGCCCGCTTCCGCCAAAAGAATCTTCAGGCGCGGCACCAGATCAGCCTGCATGAACTGGCTGGCGGAGATATTCACACTCATGGCCAGGGGTTCGGGACGGGGAAATTCACTTTGCCAGACGCCCAATTGGCGGCAGGCCTCTTCGAGCACCCATGCGCCCAGAGGAATAATAAGGCCATTCTCCTCGGCCATGGGGATGAATTCCAGTGGCGGTACCAGACCACGCGTGGGATGCCGCCAGCGCAGCAGTGCCTCAAGGCTGATGACCATGCCCGTTTGGACATCCACGATGGGCTGGTAGAACAACTCAAACTCCTGGTGGGCCAAAGCACGCCGGAATTCGGTTTCCATGGTCAGAATGTGGATGCTTTCATCATGCAGAGCGTTGTCAAAGACCTCGAACCGCGCCTTGCCCGTGCTCTTGGCCCGATACATGGTCAGTTCGGCGTCGCGCAACAACTCCTCGGCCGTGCCGCAGAAGCCGGAACAGCAAATGATACCTATGGACACGGTAGAGTAGATTTCACGGTCTTCAATACTGAAAGGGTTTCGCAGATCTTCAAGAATACGCTCGGCCACATGGGTGGCACCGGAAAGAGTTTTGACCTGCTCGGAGATGACGGCGAACTCGTCGCCACCAAGCCGGGCCAGGGTATCGGCCTCACGGGTAAGCAATTTGAGGCGCTCGGCCATGTCGATAAGGAACTGATCGCCCGAGGCATGGCCCAGGCTGTCGTTGATCACCTTGAAGCGGTCAACATCCAGGTAGAGCAGGGCAAAAAAACTGTTGTGCCTGGCGCAACGTGAGATCGCCTGGGTCAGGCGGTCCATGAACAGCGCCCGGTTGGGCAGGCCGGTCAGGGAGTCGTGCAGGGATTGGTGAAGCAGTTGCTCTTCCACCCTTTTCTGCTCGCTGGCGTCTTCCAGGGTGCCTTCGATGTGCAGGGAGCTTTCGTTCTTGGAATCCACCAGATGGGCGTTGATAGTTCCCCACATGGGGTCGCCATCCTGGCGGTAAGCCTGGAACTCGAAGCCCAGCACTGAACCATGGTCTTCGAGCATGCGATGAAATTTCTCGGATTTTCCCGGCTCGAGAAACAGCCGGGTGGCGACATCGTCCACGCTCCCGATGAGGTCGCTGGGCGAGGCATACCCCAGAATGCGAGCCATGGCCGGATTCACGGAAATGAATCTGCCGGAGGTGTCAACCTGAAAAATGCCCTCGATGGCGTTCTCAAAGATACCCCGGTATTTGGCTTCGGCAGTAATGCGTTCCTCAACTTCCTTGTGCAGCCGCAGGTTGGCCTCTTCAAGTTGGCGGGTGCGGTCGTTCAACTCGGCGGTGCGGCTGCGTACCAACTGTTCCAGGTCTTCCCGGTAGGACTTGTTTTCCTTAAGGAGTTTGGCGCGTTCCAAGGCGCGTCGCACTGAATGTTCCAGGATACCCAGATCTTCAACGGGCTTGAGAACGTAGTCCCAGGCTCCCAGGCGCAGGGCCTCGATGGCGTCCTGAATCATGCCTGTTCCAGAAACCACAATTATCGGCAGTTCGGGCGATTCCCGCACGACGGTGGCCAAAACCTCCAGGCCGTCCACCTCGGGCATGCGCAGATCAACCAGAATGATATCGGGGTTGTCACGGCGGTAGGCTTCAAGGCCCACCCGACCGTTGTTGGCCTGAAGCACCCGGAAACCGCTGTCCTCAAGATACGCCTGGAACGAGCGACGGATGACTTCTTCATCATCTATGGTGAGGACAGTGGCCAGAGGTTCTATGGTCATCAGACGTTATTCCTTAAGGAGTTCTTCAATTTTCCCGACCATCTCGCCCATGTCGAGCACGGGTTTGAAGAAGACGTTAGCGTCGGTGAGTCCAATGGATTTGAGCTCGTCGGACAGGCTGAATTTTGTCGAGCCAGTATGAATAATAAACTTGATCCCCCGATGCAGCTTGTCCATCTCCTGGATCAGGGCGGCCCCGTCCATGCCGGGCAGGCGCAAATCCACCACAGCCAGATCGGGGGGGGTGGAAACGGTCATTTCCAGCGCTTGTTCCGCAGATTCGGCCATGCGCACTGCAAAGCCTTCATCTTCCAGGTAGGCAGCCAGACTGAGACGAACGGGATTTTCGTCATCAACGACCAGAATATTATTTTTTGGCAGATTCATACGTACGCCGTGGAGCAATCCCGGTAACCGGGCTTAAAGGTTGTCTTTCTCAAACTATATGAAAAAAACTCCGGGAGGCCAACGGCTATTTCTCCTTATCTGCCGGTTCGTCAAAAATAAAAGAGCCGGAGGGTTGCCCCCCGGCCCTGATACGTTGCGGCAACAAACTCTCAATGCGTGATGGCGCGCCTGCCAACCTTTGCCGGGCCTGGTTTGTCAAAAGTGACCGCCGTGCCGTAGCAGGAGAAAAATTTCGAGCCATCCGGGTGAAATGCCAGGGTTTCCCTGTAGCCAACAATGGCGTCGGCGCCCATTTCCATGGCGCTGGCCGTCAGGCTCAGCAGCGCGCACTCTCCGTCGTACCCCCGACCGTGCACCAGACCCACAACGCTTCTGATGCGCCGCCCTTTCACCGCAGGCGTGGTGGCTACCGGAAATTTTCCCGAATAGAACATCTCTTTGGCGTGCTGCAGGCGTTTGCCTTGCTTGAGTTCCTCATTGGGGTCCTTGAATTTCTTATCGCCGCCGGTAAACAGAGAGAGCATATATCCTCCTGATCTCCCAGCACGCTGGCCGGGATGCGCGGTGCGCCTTGCTGTAGCAATGATTAGCAAAGGGCTTGCCACTATTAGTATGTGCTATTATTGCAACATGTTACAAAGATTTTGTGTTCTTTCGTTTCTCCAGATGTCCATATTCTGACACCTAGGAAATCCACCGCTCCCACAGAGCCCAGGCAGGATCATGCATGTAAAAAGGCCGGGCCGCCCTGCGGCGGCCCGGCCCAAATGAAACTTGCGCGGGAAGTTCTCATCCAACCTTGTCGATAAACCTGCTGCCAAGAGGAGAGACGCGAAGTGACGACCGGTATCCCGAGAGGCGCTGGTTCTCCTGCTTGGCCCGCAGCAAATCCCGCTTGATGGCGGCATGCAGTTTCTTGGCCTCGGCGGTTATCTGACCCTGCAAGCCCTGAAGCTGCATGAGTTTTTCCTTGAGGGTGCTCACCCGCTTTGGATCACGCATGCGCCAAGCCTCCTCCATGAGGGTCAAGCGCTCTTCGGCCAAACGTTCTGCCTCGTCCACTTCACCTTCGGCCAAATGGTGAAGTTCCTGCCGCCCCACATCCAGGGCCTGCTCGAGGAATTCGATCTCATCGCTCATAAGACCGCCTTTAGGCTAGGCTGCGCGGGCAACTTCCTTGATGTCTTCACGCAACTGGGCCACGATTTTCTTCCAACGTTCCACTGAGGGAATAAATTCATATTCAAGAAGATCAGCCAGAAGAATCCAATCTTCGTTCTCGATGACTTCAAGCATCTCCGAAAACAACTCGGAGAGTTCGTTTGAGCCCTCGTTGAAGGCGGCATTGTGTTTCAGACTGAATTCACCGCGCAGAACGCCGATCATTCCCAGGAAATCCCGGATGACATCCATGAGGTCCTGATAGACTTCCAGGGCTTCATTGTCGTCGGCCTTGCGGAACAGAGAGGCAACCTTGCGGGCACCGTGATCCATCAAGGTGACTACCTTGTAGAGTTCGCGCGTGATATTCACGGCCATCTCCGCAGTGGACATGCTGATGATCTTTACAGACTCAATCTCGCCGGTTTCAATGTCCTCGGCCTGATGGGGATATATCTCGGAGAACGGCTCGTCGTTCACCAACACGTCGGTGACCACGCGCCCATCCAGATGATTCTCTTCCATCACCTTGATCAACAATTGTTCCAGGTTTTCAAAACTCTGGATTTCCAGTCCGGTTTCCCGGCCGTCGACAACAATCATGACTCTCCCTCCTCGTGTGCATGGTGGAAAATTATTCCCGCAGCATCACACATTCAAGGAGTGTGCCAATCTATGGTCTACGGCCCTCGGAGAGAAGCAGGGTCAGGCAGGAAACCAGCTCGTCCACCCGGGCGGCCAGTTGAAGCAGATTTTCCAGGTCTTCGGCCCGCTGCTGGGAGAGGTGCAGCCAGAGGCGCCCAAGCGCGCCCAGGCCGGGGCACGACGAAAACAACGTCTCCAGCCGCTGCCAAGTGGCCATGAATTTGGTGCGCATGACCGGACGGTTGACCACCTTGAGCACTCCGGCCTGTTGCACCAGCACGGCCAAGAACCCGGAGGCCTGGTGCAAAACGGGCAGCAGATCCTGACGGAACTCTTCGGAGAGCCCCTCGCCCAGCGTTGACGGCAGACTTACGGGCTCACCGTCAAGAAACCGTCGCCAGGCTTGGCGCTGAATGGCGTTCCAGACCGCTCTGTCTGTAGCCCCATGGCCGGACCTGGACCGCAGGCCGTAGTAGCCGTCCGGCTCGGTCACGGTTTCCCAGGCCCGCACGTTGAGGCCCAAGAGTTCCGGCCAGACGCCGTCGCGCAAAAAACCTTCGACAAAGGCCAGAGCCGCCGGGGCGGATATTTCCGTGCGGCAGGCCTCCCCCAGCGTGCAGGGTTGACCGAATCCGCAGGGATGGCAGGGGATATCGGCCTCCAGGCACAGGCAGCCCTGCCGGTAGGGGCCGGTGTCCCAGGGCTGGGCCGTGGCCAGAAAAATAGCCAGTATGGGGATATCCAGCCCGGCGGCCAGATGCATGGTGCCGGTATCGTTGCTGACAAGCAGCCGGAGTTCCTTGACCACCGCAGCAAGCTCGTTCATGCCGGTGCGGCCGATGCAATCGACATGCGGAACCCGGCACGCCGCCCGCCAGCCATCGCCGAGGGGCTCCTCTCCCTTCCCGCCCAGCAGAACGGGCACCAGACGCCAGCGCTCCCACAGGCCTTCCGCAAGGGCTGCGAAGGATTCCACAGGCCACTGGCGGCGGGCCTCGCTGGCTCCCAGTTGCATTCCCACAAAACCGGAGTACCCAGGCTCCGCCTGGGCGGCCAGCAGTGCCCTGGCACTCTCCACGTCGCTAAGGGCCGGGTCCGCAAGCCGAAAAGGGCGCGGCCCATCGCCCAAATGGGCGGACTTCCAGAACAGGTCGACCAAGTTGAAGGCATTGCATCCGCGCTGGCGCGATGAAGCCTCCAGAAAGGCGGGCCAGGGCGAGGAGTATGTCCCGAACCCGTGGCGATCCACACCGAAGCCGGTGATATCGCCATCAGACAGGGCGCGGGCCAGCAGCCTTCCGGTCAGCGACGGGGTGAGGTTAATCACGCTCTGGGGTGAAAATTCGCTGCGGACCTGCCCTGTCCAGGCCAAGAAATCTCCCACGGCTTCAGGCCAGCCGCCATCAAGTTCGGCCAGCAGCCGCGCACCGGGGATATCAAACACAGCGTCCACATGGCGCAACAGGCTGGTGGCTCCCCGAAAATTCTGCAGGCACACCAGACCCACTGTGTGGCCGCGAGCCTTGAGCCCGCTGAGCACCGGTTGGGTCTGGAGCAGGTCGCCGAAGCGAGTCAGATTGACGACGAGTGTGCGCATTCCGGGATGCCCCTCCAAAATTCGGACCATCTTGTGAAATTGGTTGCAATAGCCAGAGGACTTCCGTAGGAATCGGGGCGTTCGCCAACTCGCCCGCACCTCAACGCTTGACCGCTATTTGGAGGTCATGATGGCTCTTTATACCAAAGAAGAAGCCCTGCGTTACCATTCGGTATGGCGCACCGGCAAGATCGAGACTGTTCCTGTCAAACCTTGCCGCAACGCCAAAGACTTGTCCATGGCCTATTCCCCGGGCGTGGCTCAACCCTGCCTCGAAATCGCCGCCGACCCCAGCAAGGTGTACGAGTACACCAACAAGGGCAACCTTGTGGCAGTGGTCTCCAACGGCACGGCCGTCCTCGGCCTGGGCAACATCGGGCCTCTGGCCGGCAAGCCGGTCATGGAAGGCAAGGGTGTTCTGTTCAAGATCTTCGCCGACATCGATGTCTACGACATCAACGTCAGCTGCAAGACCGCCGAAGAAATCATCCAGATGACCAAATGGCTGGAGCCCACCTTCGGCGGCGTCAACCTTGAAGACATCAAGGCCCCCGAATGCTTCGAAGTGGAACAGACCCTGATCCGCGAGATGGAAATCCCCGTATTCCATGACGACCAGCACGGCACGGCCATCATCTCCGGCGCGGGCATCATCAACGCAGCCGAAATCGCTGGCAAAAAGATCGAAGACCTGCGCGTGGTGGTTTCCGGCGCCGGCGCTTCCGCCATCGCCTGCTCCAAGTTCTATGAGCTGCTGGGTGTCGCCCGCGAGAACATCGCCATGTTCGACTCCAAGGGACATCTGAACAAGAGCCGCACCGGCCTGCACTCCACCAAGGAGTACTTCGCCGGCGTGCAGAAGAAAGAATACGCCAACCTGGGCGAGGCCATGAAGGGTGCCGACGTGTTCCTGGGCCTCTCCGCCAAGGGTCTGGTGAGCAAGGACATGGTCAAGGGCATGGGCAAACACCCCATCATCTTCGCCATGGCCAACCCCGACCCCGAGATCTCCTACAACGACGCCAAGGAAGCCCGCCCTGACGCCATCATGGGCACCGGTCGCTCCGACTTCCCCAACCAGGTGAACAACGTCTCCGGCTTCCCCTACATCTTCAGGGGTGCCCTCGACGCCGGTTCCCGGATGATCAACGAGGCCATGAAGCTGGCTGCGGCCAAGTCCATCGCCGCTCTGGCCAAAGAGCCCGTGCCTACCGACATCCTGGACATGTACAACGAAAAGAGCGCCACCTTCGGCATCGACTACGTCATCCCCAAGGCTCTTGACTACCGCCTGCTGGAATGGGAAGCCCCCGCCGTGGCCCAGGCCGCCATCGACTCCGGCGTGGCCACCAAGACCCTGGACATGCCCCAGTACAAAAAGGATCTGCGCAAACGCCTGGATGACGCCCGCAAGCGCATCGAGGCCTACGTCACCTCCTACAACCTGTAGTCCGTATTGACTCCGCATTGACCGAGGGGCGCGCCATGTGGCGCGCCCCTTTTTGTTGGCCTGGGCATACAACCGGAAAATCGCCGCGCATTGGAACTGAAGCCCTTCTAGTCCCACTGTATCCGCCGACCGCGCACCAACGCGCATGCCCTCTTGCAATTTCATGTATTTTGTGGTCGAAAATAGCCAGAGTTTCCAGAGTCCCGGTGAAACAGGATGCTCTCGCGCCCCCAAAATAACACGAAGGGCTGAACGCCAAGGTGCAAGGGGCTGAAAGGGAAACTGCCTCAAGCCATCCGCGACTGAAGCAAAACAATAACGTTTGAACGGTCTTTTCCGGCAATATCCATTATTTCGACAATGAGACCTTCATACGTGTGCAACTAACTTCAACTGTTGATATCTTGGTGTAATATTTTCTCACAATCATAATATTGGGGATCATCATGCCACTTATACAACAAACCGCAAACTGTAGCTCAAAAGAAAATATTATCACCGAGTTCGTAACTAAAAATTTTGGGCACATGGTCATCGCCAGCAACGACAGAATATTCATCAACGTTCTACGCAGGACACTTGTCACAGAGCTTGCCCTTCCATCAAATTGCATGACTATCGTAACATCAGAGGAACATACACTTAAAACAGTTAAGGAAATTTCTGTAAAGAAAAAGAATGTAATACTGTTCATTCAAACGATTTTCAACAACAAGCGTATTGATGACATCATTAAACAAATATGCTGGAAAACTTCAAATTGCAAAATTGTTCTCATCACAACGGAGGCTGAGGTTCATCATTTAGCCCTCCTGAGAGAACAAAAGCTCGCAGACAACTGGATAGTTAAACCGGTGATAATAAATCAGCTGATACATAAGGTCGCCTCTGTTATCAAGCCACACACTGCCCTCAACAAACTTATTGCCGCTGCAGAAGAATTTCTTGAGCAAGGTTCCTACCAGCATGTCCTCGCCATCTGTCGCAAAATTTTTGAGTCTCACCCAAACAGCGCTGTCACGTATATGCTTATGGGCGACGCCTACAGAGGGATGGACAAGAGAGAGGAAATGATCGCAGCCTATGAACATGCCTGCCACCTGGAAGACTTGTTCCTGGAACCATTGCACAAGCTTGTTGCGTACTTTCACGACAACAACGACATGCCCAACGAGTTGCTCTATTTGGAAAAACTTGATGCCTTGTCACCACTCAACACTGAAAGGAAGCTGGAAATAGCCAAAATCCACCTGGAACTCGGCCAAAGTGATGACGCTAAAGGCACGTTTGAATCCGTAATGAGGCTCACTACAAAAAATGTTTTGGATTCCTTGAGTCAGACAGCTCAAAAAATTGGGTGCATCTACGCTCAAAAGAATGATCCTGAAGCCGAAAGGTATTTCAGACGAGCCATCGAGGTCCACGGGAACCATCTGGACAAATCACATATGCATCTTTTCAACGACCTGGGCATTCTCCTACGGAAGAACAACAAGTGGAGAGAAGCCGTTGCCGAATACAAAAAAGCGCTGTCAATAGACGCTGAAAATGAGACTCTCTATTACAATATGGCATTAGCTTATGACGATGGTGACGACAATGGCAACGCCTACGAATGTATTCGCAACGCACTTCGCATTAATCAGGCAATATACAAGGCTCTGTTCGCGTTGAGTGTTGAAGCTACCCAAGGGACATGATTAGTGCCCGTTTCGGGGTCAGGCTTTCGCCTAAACGCTCGAACAATCTCCGCCAACCAAGGTAGTTGGCCAGATACTTCGTCGCCACACCCCCG
>JBBRUD010000137.1:0-9091 GCA_038248065.1 Desulfovibrionales bacterium
GCACTGCCCCCCCGGGCCCCCCGTTCAGCTTCGCGCCGTTGGTCACACCAACGGGTGGAGCGCGTTCCCCGGAAGAAGCGTACAAAAGAAGAATCCCGGCCCAGAATGTATCTGGACCGGGACTCGAAGACGGTATTCGAAGATTTTGTAGCATCGCGGGCCTGCGTTAGACCCATTCACCTTTCCCTAGCCTGGATTTGCTGGCGCCGGAGCCGGATTACCGGCATGCTCCCCTACCTTCAGGGGTGGCTGGTATGATGCGCTTACGCAAATCCTTGGGGTTCGTGCGCCTCAATGCGCCAAGTATGAAGATGTCGGTTTATTTCTTTCACCCCTCCGTCTAGGGTTGGAGATCATTGCCTCACGCTTTAACAATAGGCCCTCTTTTGCGGTTGTAAAGATCCGGCCCGAATATTTTGCAGCCCCTTGCGCAACTTTTTACGGGGCTGGTCAGCGCGTGGCTTTGTCCACATCCTGATTGCGCAGTTCAACCTCCAGGGAAGCCAGGACTTCCTGGCAGGTGGCCAGTATCTTGCGCTTCCTGCTCAGGGAAAGAACGATGGAACGCACGTTGGTGTTCTCACGGGAAAGCGCCAGAATCCGGGTTTTAAGTTCCTGATACCGGCCAAAGGCTGCCCGGGCCTTATCCAGAAAGTTTCTCCCCTCCAGAGGGTCAAGGGCAGCCAGGGCGTCCAGAGCCTGAGCGGCCTCGGCCTGTTGCCGGGACATTTCCGCCTCCAGGATATCCATTTTCGCGTCGAGCGCCTCCATGATGTGGGGAGCCAGCAACGTCTGGACCGTGAGCAGCCCGATCTCAGCCTTGGAGGTCAGAAGCAGGACATCCTGAGCCAAGGGGGAGGACAGATTGGCCTCCGCCAGAGCGGAGAGATTCCGCTTGCATTCCTCCAGCGCCTGGGCCGCCGGGCCAAAGGCCATGGAAGAGGCCTTGAGGTTGGTATTGCGCACCGCCAGATCCAGGATTTCCCGGTCGATCTGCCGCAGCTCGCCAAAAGCGCGGGAGAACTGGAGGATCAGCCCCTTTTGCCGGGAGTTGCCTTCCTTGGCCAGCAAAGCCTCAAGGGCGGCGCGGTCGCTTTCCACGGCCTGCGAGCTGGCTTCGGATTCCCGTGCCAAGGTTTGGGAGGCCTCGTCGGTATCGGCCAGCACGGCACCCTTTTCCGCCTCCTCGGCTGCGGCCAGGTTCAGGCGCATGTCCGAAACCAGCCGGACCCGCTCCATATGGGCCTGGAACGCCGGAAGCATGCCCCGTTCGGGGGTCATGAGGTTCCAGGCCAGCAAAAGGGCCAGAATCAGGGCTATGGCAGTCAATATCGCCGTTTCGCGCGGCATACGGTTGCAAAACATGGTTTCAAGCCTCCGTGCGCTGAATGGTTATCATAACGCCCCTGAGCGTTCCAGACATTCCGAGCTCCTCCCGTCCCATGTTACAAATTGACGGGCATGATCATGAAGGGGATGCCCACCCGGTAAATCTGGCGTTGCAGGCTGAACACCACATAGTTGTGCAACAGTCGGGTGAACAGAGTCTCCTTCTCAAAAACCAGTTGACCACCGAAAAACACGCAGCGCGGAAACTGCTCTTTGATGGCCGGGGCCAGGGCCAGTATTTCCTGCACCACATCGGTGCCCACTGCCCAAAGAGATTGGGCGTGCGCCCCTTTGGAGCGCATCAGCCGCTCGTACTGAGCCATATCCGTGCGCATGTGTTCCTTCATGGCGGACAGGTCCCCGGAGCTGCGCAACACAGCCGCATCCACCACACCCACTTGAAGAAACACATAGTTCTTGAACTCGTCCCCGTGCAGCCGGACCACGTTAAAAAGCGTGTGCAACCCCAGCCCGTTATACCCGTTCACCAGGACGACCGCCGTCTTGGCATCGTAATCCACAGCGGATTCTGGAGGAAGCTCTGATTCCACGGGCAGCCTGACGGACTCCTTGAACGCGTCCAGATTCTGGATCTGCCGCCACGTCTGGGAGTAATGGTTGTGGATGGTCAAGGCCAGCCAGGCCAGACCCGAGGTGATCACCAGGGTTGCCCAGCCGCCTTCCTCGAACTTGACCACCACCACAGAGACCAGGATGAACGTGGTGAGGGTAAGGCCCAGGCCGTTGACGAAAAGCTTCTTGCGCCAATGACCGGCCATGCCCCGCTCCTGCCACCAGTGGCGCACCATGCCCAACTGTGACAGGGCGAAAGTGATGAACACATTGATGGAATAGAGCACGATGAGCAGGTTCACGTCCCCGCGGGAAATCAGCATGAGCACCGTGGCCGCCCCGCCCATGAGCAGAATGCCGTTCTGGGTGACCAGGCGGTCGGAAAGCATGGCGAACCGGGTGGGAAACCAGCGGTCGAGGGCCATGTTGGCCAGCACGCGCGGCCCGTCCAGAAAGCCCGCCTGGGCGGCCACGAACAGCAGCATGGCCTCCGAGGCCAGGGTAAGCCAGACGAAACCCTGTCCCCAAGGCTGGGGCCAGCCGCCAGCCAGAGCCTCGAAGAGCACGGCGTTCAGGGTTTTGCCTTCCACGTGCTCCACGTTGAACAGCAGATAGGCCAGCATGAGGCCCACCACGGTTACGGCCAGCGAGACAGCCATATACAGCATGGTGCGTTTGCCGGTGCGCACCTTGGGTTCGCGCAGGATGGGCAGGCCGTTGCTCACGGCCTCGATGCCGGTGTAGGTGCCCGCGCCCATGGAATAGGCTTTGAGGATAAGGGCGGCCATACCCAAAAAGCCCAGTTGGGCATGGGTGGCCTGAACGTCATGGGCGATGCCCGCGGCCACCTCGGGAAAATGGGAGGCGTGGCTCAACAGGGCGTAACCGATGGCCACGACATGGGTGACAACGAAGGTGAGGAAGATGGGCACCAAAACGGTCACAGATTCCTTCACCCCGCGCAGGTTGAGCAAAGTGAGCAGGAGCACCCCGGCCAGGGCCGTCTCCAGTTTGTAGGGCAAAAGCGCCGGAGGCAGGAAACTGAAGATGGCGTCTGCCCCCGAGGCGATGGAGATGGCGATGGTGAGCACGTAATCGATAAGCAGGGCGCAGCCCGAGACCATGCCCACCCTGGGGGAAAGAAGCTTGGAGGCCACGATGTACCCGCCCCCGCCAGCAGGAAAAAGTTCGATGATCTGCGAATAGCTGCTGGCGATGACCATGATGGTCAGGGCGGCGCCCAAGGCCACGAACACGGCCAGGTAGCGGTGTTCTCCCAGGGCAAGGAAGGCCTCCTCCGGGCCGTAGCAGGATGAGGATAATCCGTCGGCCCCAAGGCCCACCCAGGCGAAAAAAGCGATGAGTGACAGGTGATGGAAAATGGATTGGTCGCCAAGGTTGTGCCCCTTGCCGATGAACAGATGACGCAGGCGTGTGGCCAGGCCAAGCGAAGGCTTAAGCATAAAGACGCTCCTATGACGTGATGGCCAAGGAGCGGGAAGACCCCCCAAACAGCAGGCGCGAGGCGCGGGACGGACCGGAAGTGCACGACGAAAGCGCATGCGGCCAGAGGCCGCAAGGCATAAGAAAGGGCACGGCACGGTCAACCCTGCACTTGGTGGGTCGAGCCCTGCCACGCCCGTGGAAAGGTTCTTCCCCTCGACGCCTACGAGGTTAGCTGACGGGCTCGGGCCGAGGAAATTGCCCTACGCCTTGCGGCGATACGCCCCGGGATTGTGGGTCCCCCGCTTCCGCATATGCGGAACTCGGCGATATACGCGGCCCTGATATGCCTCGGGCCGCCCCTTGGCAAGAGGCGGCCCGTAAGAAAGACAAAATACTTTTGGCGTATCAGAAACCGCAGGTCTTGAGCAGCCCCTGCAGCACCTTGTTGGAATCGAAGAATTCTTCGGCTATGCGGCGGGCTCCCCGGCGGTGTTTGGGATAATCGGCCAAGACGTTCTCGATGGCGGCTTTGGCGTTGTCCACGCCCTCGAAGGTCACCAGCCCCTCGCCGAGTGGCAGGAAGGTTCCAAAGCCGGTGTCCTCAACGATGACGGGCCGCCCCGAGGCCAGATAGGTGGCCGAGCGGTCGGAAAACCAGCCGCTCTTGAGGACGATGTTCTGCTCCTTGGCCACGGTGAATTCGGCAGTGGAATGCTGGACGTACTCCCGGTAGGCCATAAGGTCGCGGGAGAGCGTCAGGGCGTCGCGCACATTCCAGCCGTGGGCGGCGAAACGCGCGGCGTCCTCCTTCATGCCGCTCATGGTCAGATCCAGGACGACGCCGGGCAATCTGGAAGGCAAATCGATGATCTGCTCGTACTTTTCGCACTTGCGCCAGCTGAGCTTCTTGCCTTCGTGGACCATGTCGCGGCCTTGGGAATCCCAACTGCCGATGGTGGAGAATCCCGTCCCTGGAGTGTCCAGCACCGGCCAGAGATCCAGGTCCACGGGCGGGCACAGGGGCTGCCAGTCCAGGCCGGAGGTCGGAATGCCGGGGATGCCGGTGGGTATGTTGTACCCCACGGTGAAATGCATGTCATGGCGCAGGTAGTATTCGCGGGTCCAGTCGTCCTCTGCGATTTTGTTCTGGGTGAACACCGGATCGGTGTCGATGATGGCGCGCACCTTGGGGAGCATGTAGCTCTCGCGCAGGGGGATGACTCCAGAGATGTTGATAAACAGGTCGGCCTCGGCGCAGAAGCGTTCCAGCGCCTCCCGCTCCATGCCGTAGAGGGTGTTGTCGAAGATGGAGTTGTAGGCCCAGCGCCCCGCGAGGTCGCACTGCTCGAAGATATCCTGCAAGACCGCCCGCCCGTGGCTGGAGTCAGCCGAGGCGTACCCCTTCACCGGGTCGAAGGGCAGGGCCCACTCGGCTGTGTCCTCGATGAAGAGCACCTCGTGGCCGAGCTTTTGCAGCCCGCGCATGAAGTGCACCATCATCCAGACCTGGCCTCCCAGCGGAAATCCCACTGCGAAACCGCCCACGAGAATCTTGAGCTTCTTCATCACTCTAGGTCCTTTTCTTCACTGCCGCAGCGGCGTTTTTCGATACCCGCCCAGACGTCTTCGCAGCCTCGCGCATGATCTTGGAGCCCTGCTCCACTGTGACCATGGGAATACCCTGCTGGGCTATCCAGGCGCTCACTGCGTCGAGCTTTTCCACGGAGTACGGCTCCCAGCCGATGGAATCGCCCACGCCGTGAAAGCAGAAGATCACCCAGCCGCCGTGGGTGAGGGCGTTTTCCTGCAACAGGCGGATGAGCGAGGCGGTGGAATCCTTCTCATGGACCATGAACCGCCGGATGGCGTAGGGGTCGAAACTGCCGATGCGATTGTCGGAATCCTTGCCGGTGCAGGCATTGGAATAGTAGTACTTGCTGGTTTCCTTCATGTCGTCCGGCCAGTAGTTGTAGGGCGCGACATAGGTGGAGACCTTGAATCCCAGGTCGGTGAGCACCTGATGGGACTGCTCAAGTTCGCGCTGGTAGGAACCGGCGCGGATGTCCAGATCTTCCGGCGCGCCCCCCCGCCAGGGGTGGACATGGAGCTCGGCGATGGGCCGGTCATAGTAGTACGTTCCGGGAGTGCGTTCGAGCTGGTCGAGCTTTTCCACCTCGGTCAGGGGCTTCCCGTCCTGATAGATGCCGGAGATGATGTCGTAGTCGTATTGGGTCTGGTACGTTTTGGAATTGTGAGTATCCACACTCCAGCCGGGAATCAGTTCCTGGGAGTAGTATTTGGGGATGCTGATGGGCCGGGTGTGGGTCAGACTGTGGGAGGCGATCTCCCAGCCGGCAGCCGCCAGTTCGCGGGCCTGGTCCACAGTCATGTAATCGTCGTTGCCCGAGTTCAGGCGGCCAGCGATAAGCCCGGCCGTGGCGATCTGGTTGCGCCGCTTAAGCACGGGCAGCGCGTATTTGTACACGCTCTCAATGCCGTCGTCGAAGGTGAACGTCACCATGCCCTTGGGCAGCGACGGGGGTGCGTCGTCTTGGGCCGCAAACGCGGACCGGGCTGGAGACAGGGCCAATGCCCCGGCACCCGCGAGAAAACCGAGAAAACTGCGTCGGTTCATATCCAGAGACTCCTTGCCGAAAATGCGAAACGCGCCGAGACGATTCCGGCACGAGGACCGGTCCTAGGCGCACATGGCGGCCTACAGACAATGCAAATACGAGGCCATATGCGGACCGGGAATGTCATGGGAGGTTTTCAGCCCTACAGCAGGCCTGAAAAGATTTATCGGACTTGCCGGGGAAAGGCAATCCAGATGCCCTTCGCAGCGGTGCGAGTACGGTTTCGTCTCTCTGAAGGGCAAATTTCGTCCCTCCGGGCACTTGACCCCTTCCCCTGAAATGCTAGGAGGCCCGAAACAGCGCGGACATGCCCGCGCGGAGGACAGCCATGCGCCCCATACCATGCGTCATCCTGCTCACCCTGGCCGTGTTGGCCGCCTGGCCGGACCTTGCCAAGGCCGAAGCCAGACACTTCCAGGTTTCCCAGGTCCATTTCGAAGAACTGGGCACCAAGGCCGCCGTGCTCAGCCGGTCTGTGGCAAGCATGGGCGAACGCAACATCCTGAATTTTTATGTGGCCAGCGCCGTGCTCTATGCCAACCGCGCCCATACGCTCTCCCAGTTGGCCAGCATCGTGGAGGCTCTGCCGCCCGGGGCGGAAGCCGAAATGGTGCGCCAGAAAATGCTGCAAACACGCCAGTACGTCACCCTGAATCTCACCAACGACATCCACGAACTGGATAGCCTGGCCAACATCGCCGAAACCCCCCAGGTGAAGAACCTGGGCCAGCGCCTGACCAACGAACTGCGGGTGTTTCAACGCAACGCCGAGACCATCCAATAAGGCTTTGCCGCGCTGCTGTCAGGGCAAACCCGGCCCCGCAATCCACACGCCCAACCTGCGATAATCCTTCACCCCCGCGTTGATGGGGTAGAAGGCCCTGGAAACCTGAAGATACACGCGCCCACCCGGTTGCCCAGCCTCGCGGGGGATGGTCAACACCGCCTGCCTGCCATGCCGGGCATCGAAAACCGCCCGTACGGCAAAAGACGCGCCCGTGCGCAGGACCGCCTCTACGGGCTTGGTCTCCAGGCCCGGCTGTCCGCACCCCAGGGTGAACATCCACGGCCCTTCCCCAACCAGCCGGAAACTGGAGGCACCGCAACTCCACATGGCTGTATAGCCATCCACCACTTCCGGCCCCGAGAGGCCCTGCAGGTCCGCCGGATAGACCGGAACAGTCCTGTCCGCCGTGTTCGCATCGCTGGCAGATGCCGCATTGTCCGTGCTGTTCGCCTTATCGGCTGTAATCGCAGAGTCCGCTCCATTCGGTTCGCGTGCCCCTCCCCCAAACCCGGCACCGGCCAGGTTGAGCAGCAGGGCCGCAGCGACCACCCCTCCCACGGCCCAGGTCCAGCGACGGGCGGCGGCAGGGGCGGCCCAGCCGCCCTCCTGGTCCTCAAGGCGCATGGCGTGGGCCAGCATGATAAAAAACAGCAGCCACACAGCCGGGACGTAGAGCATCTCCTGAAACAGCCCGAAGGCGTGGAAGGCTGCCAGCGCTCCCAGCATGCCCAGGGAGAGGGCGTCCGCCCGACGGCGGTGGCGGCGCAGCTCCAGTTGGAAGACCCGCCCGGCCATCAGGCACCAGGCGATCAGGGCCAGCAGACCGCCCCCGACAAACACCTGGATGAACAGATTATGCGTGGCCTCGAACACCTCGGCCTTGGGGTCAATATTCCGGGCCAGAGAGCTCGCCGGGGAGGCCATCAGACGCGGGTAGTGCCAGGCGTAGGTCTCGTAGCCCATGCCGGTGAGCGGCGATTCCAACCCGATCAGCAGTCCGCTCTTGAACACCGTGGGCCGTGGAGATTCGGAAAAGCGCTCCAGCCGCTGGCGCATCATGGTGGCCAAAGGAAAATTGAGCAGCGATATCCGGCTGACGGCCAAGGCCCCGTAGACCACAGCCGCCAGCACAACCACCGCGATTAGGCCCAGCGCAGCCCCCTTGGCCATACGCCTGTAGTTCAGGGCGAAGAAGTCCCAGCCGGTCATGGCCAGCACCATGCTGCCTACGGCCAGGCCGCCGAAGACCAGCCAGGCCGCCCTGGCCATGGTGAGCATCATGGCCGCCAATGCGGCGGCGGTAACTCCCAGCAGGGCCGCCCGCGAAAGCAGGGGCCAGGACCGCCCCCGCCCCAGCACGAAAAGAAAGGGAAAAGCCACGCACAGGTATTCCGCAAACCAGCCCGGATTGAGAAACAGCGACGAGAGCCGGTCGTTCATGGCAAAGGCCGTTCCCCCGGCCCCGAAGAACTCCACCAGCCCAAAAGCCAGGGCCGCGCACAACCCGGCGGCGATGCCCTCGCACAAACTCGAAAGCATCCGTCCGCCCTTCAGCCGGGACAACTCCCAGGCCAGCAGGGCGAAAAGCAGCAGCCTGTCGAGCGCCGCAAGAGCGTAGAGTGAACTTCTGGCCACAGAATAGGCGGCCATGCGCACGAAATCCAGGAATCCCAGGTTTTTTGCCGCCTGGACAAACTCCCCCACGGGCAGCAGCGGCAACCCGGCGGCCATCACCCCCACAAACGCCAACATCCACAAACGCAAAGGTCCGAGGCCAAAGCCGCCCACCGCGCCGGACCCAGCCGCCAGCCTGTCTTCACCCGCCCGGTCCCGTATATTGGCCGCCAGACACAGCAGAGCCACCAGGCTGACCAGCCAGTGGAGCACCTGGGCATGCACGGCGTAGGACTGAAACCCGAAAAAAGGCAGCACGGCGCCGAAACAGGCCAGCACGGCGGGAATCCACCCGCGCCGCCAGACAGCCAGGGCCAGAACCGCAGGCAGCACCAGCACCAGCAACGCCATCCTGGGGCCGACGTCCCAGAGCAGCATCCCGGCCATGCACGCGTTGGCGATAAGAAACACAGCCTTCAAGGCGTTTAGGAGCATGGAATATCTCTTGTGCCGGGATGTGCGGGAGAAGCCTGGAAGAATCAGAGGCCTCCGGCGGCCAAAGGGCCAATGGCCCTTTGGAATCCCTTATAGTTTAGTAGTGGTTGCCCTGCGTTGAGCGGTCCGAGCCTCCGGGTGCCGGGGGGAC
>JBBRUD010000138.1:0-8033 GCA_038248065.1 Desulfovibrionales bacterium
CTGAAGGCAGGACAGGTGAGGTAGGCCTACCTCACATCCTGCCCTGCGGGGCTTCTGCTTATTCGCCTTCGGCTCAACGCTTAAGAACGCTGGACGTGGAGATCATAATGCCCTCGAAAAAAGCCGTGCTGAAAACCTATTTGACGCCAGAGGAATATGAAAGAATCCAGGAGAGCGCCGACAGGGCCGGTCTTTCTCTCTCCACCTTCGCCAAGCGTGTCTGCCTCGGGCAGCCGGTTCCAAGTCTGGAGAATCATCAGGTCCGGCGTGAACTGCTCAAGGTCAATGCTGATCTCGGCAGACTTGGAGGGCTTTTCAAGTTGTGTCTTTCCAACAAGGAAGGCCAGTCTCAGCAGCTTCATCAGGAAGTCCGGCGTGTGCTCCGGGAAATTGAAGTCCGGCAACGGGAACTGAAGGCCGCAGTCGTCAGAATTTGAAAGAATCATGAGAGAGAAGCCATGATCAGCCGTCGGATTGCTCGAAAACCCGAAAACGACAACTACCGTCGTCTGGCCGATTACATCGCCGCAGCCGGGCACACGGGCGAAAAGGCCCTCCGGTGTTGGTGCGTAGGATGCTGGGCAGGTGACGACTACGACTTGGCCATACTGGAGGTCGCCGACACCCAAGCTCTGAACAAAAGGACTACCAAGGAAAAGACTTACCATCTCATCGTGAGCTTTCGCCCTGAGGACGAGGAGAAGCTGACGCCGGAAGTACTCAAGGAGATCGAGGCCGAATTCGCGAAGTCGCTGGGCTTTGAGGAACACCAGCGGCATTTCGGGGTTCATAAAAACACCGCCAACCTGCACATGCACGTGTCCTACAACATGATCCACCCGGAAAAGCTGACCCGGTATGAACCATTTCGTGATTTCTGGAAGCGGGACCAAACATGCCGCCTCCTGGAGAAGAAGTACGGCTTGGCCATAGACAATGGCCGTTCCCTGGTGAATACTGATGCAAAACTGATCCCGGTGGCAGCCACAGTAGAGGCCCATACCGGCCAACAGTCCTTCGACGGATACTCCAAGGAACGGCTAGAGCGCATCCTGGAGGCCCTACGCCTGGCTAGGGGATGGGAACAGGTTCATGCCACCTTCGCCCTGTTTGGAATGGAGATCAAGCCGCATGGAAATGGCCTGGTCATCAAGGATCGCCGGGGGAGGCATGCCGTCAAGGCCAGCGGGCTGGATCGGTCTTTGTCTCTCACGAAGCTCACCCGACGCTTTGGAGCGTATGTCGCGCCAGGCCTGACCAAGGAGGAGTATCATCAAAACGAGACGTTCACTGCCCAGCCGCTGCATTGTGGCCCGGAACGCGGTGACCTCTACCGGGAATATCAGGCCAGTATGGTTCTTCAAAAGGCTGCGCTGGGCGAGGTGGCGAACCGTGAGCGGGAAGAACTGGAATCTGCGCGGACAATCTGGAGCCTTGAGCGAGAGAAAGTCACCCAGCAGTTTTTTGGGCGGCACCGGTATGATCTGCTCAAGATCGCGCGGCTCCGTGAGGCAGAGCACCGTCTCCGTATAGAGAAGAATGCCCGCGCCAAACAGGAAGCGGTGAGGAAAGAAACATCTTTTCTGTCCTGGACCGATTTCTTGCGTTGGAAGGCCACCCAGGGAAATGAAGTGGCCCTAGCGATCCTTCGGTCCAAGGGAGAACTAGTCGAACCCGAGGTTAGTGCATCTCGCTCAAGCCAAGACTGGCGACAGGACATCCGGGAGAAGTGGAACGACCAACAGCTTGATTTGGCCGCGTCCAGAGATGTCACGTGTTGTGGCCGCCGAGGGCTCATGGTTTTGGCCAAGGTTCATGAACTTGCCGAGTTGGAAGTATTGTCGTCGAACAAAAAGCCGTTCTTCTCAGGGTTCACCAGTTCCATCGATGCCAAAGGCACGGTGTTCATCAAACTAGCCAGTGGTGGAATGATCCGGGACATGGGAGACCATGTCTCCTTTTCTGCGCATGATACTACGGCTAGAGAGGCGGCCAAGCAATTCGCGTACGCGAAATGGGGTAAGCGACATACCCTTGAAAAAAATATATTGAGACCTCTTGGAAGAAATCGAGAGCAGGAATTAGAGCACTAGATCGGGTTTGCACTCAAACATGGTTTGATGCGATCGCCTGAGTCCCCTCCTAGGCTTAGCCTACCCATGCCAAACCCGTTTGTCCTCACCGAAGCAACGGTGACCGGTCTCATTGGCACCGGGAGTCACCATGTTGTGCATGCAAGGTATCTCTCAAGGCCGGACCGATCTTTTCACGTAACATACGCTCCGCCCATGGTCGCCGCACCGGATCGAATAGCTGGGTGGTTGCACGCAACGCAATATCGATTCGGGTCAGCAGTCCCAGCGATTCCGCAGCTAGTGCTTGATCGATCCAAGCCTCTTGGTCCGGTCCCTCGCTGCTCAACATCTTGAATAGCGAGTATGTGATCGGCTCGACGATCCCCGCCATATGACATACAATTTCTCCGTAACCTGGGACATGGTGAGTTAGAACTCCACTCCCTTTCAAGAAGGCGTCAGGACGACGCAGCACATACTGGCAACTGCCGATTTTGCCCAGCAATTCATGGTCAAGTCGAACCGCATCAGTCCCGTAAACCATTGGTTGCCCCGTCAAATGTGAAAGGATCAGCCAAGGGTGGTAATCCCCTAGAATTGTCGGCAGGTCGCTCGGGTCAAGTGTGATTTTTTCTCTTTTGCCATTGATCTCGGCCGTAAAAGACCCGTCTTGCTCGAAAGTCATATTCATCATGCCGACTTCGGGAACGTGCGCCGCAGCTGTCATTCCTGGGGGGATCGGCTCACTCCGGGGCGGCATATCGACCAGCGCTTCTACGACATCTAACGGCAAGCCGCGCCCACCTTGAGCCGCATCCAAGAACGCATGGGCGGCGATGATGTCACCCAACGGGATGCACGATGTGATGGCAACCAGCCAACGCGCCGCTTCTTTCGCGTTCGCGTTGGCCTGCTTCAACAACTCTTCTCCTAGGACAATCGAGGCTTCACTCGCAAGAAATTCGGGCAAGGCCACAAACAATACCGGTTCACTCGATTCATGAATCACAGGTTTCAGAAAGCCATGCGCCATTAGTCTATCAATCTCTGTTCGGTCGAGGTATTCTAGCAGCGTAGTGTGGCGCACAACAAACGTTGTAATCGCCTCCAGCTTCAGCGCGAGCGTTAGGCTCGCATCAGCGGCATCTTGCAGCACCCCGCGCGCGACTTCGCGGAATTGACGGCGGAGTTCGTCATCCAAGAAACGCGCGCGGGAGTGGCCGATCAAATCGAGGCTCAATTGGGCAGGAAGGACAACCACTTTATCGGATGAATCGGCCTGACTCGGGGCATAGTGTCCGCCAAGTGCCCGCAAAATCCACGGTACGCGCAGCTCGAGCGCCGAAGCCGCCCCGTACTGAAAGCCCATACGCCGATCAAAAAACGCTTCGGCCGCGAGCATAAATTCTTCATCGTCAAGCAACCCTAAGGCAATACGGCCGTCAACACGCCGCCCAATTGCCGAGGCCTGCCTCCCGTTTGGATGCTCCATGAATTTCTTCACGGCAGCGTTGTCCACTGTCATAACAAGCCGCAATTGTGCCCCAAAAGCAGCAGAACTCAAATTCTCAATCTCACGTCGGATAACATCGTTATCAGTATCAATACCGTCAACCGCGAGCACCAAGGACGGGCCTCTAGCGCGAGAAATTTGCATCAACCAATGGCGGGCTTCTTCTATGGTTACCGGCCATGATAGCGCAGAGGCAAGCAGATCGGCGACGGATTGAATAACGCCGCGTCCGTCATCAGCCGCGACAAACAGCACAGCCATGTCTGCCACGTCCGACGTTTGATTTACCATTTCACGTAACAAGTTACTTTTGCCTATAAGCGGCGGGCCTTCAACCAGGAGGAAGCGCTGGCCTTTACGGAGCAGGATCAGCGTTGCCAAGGTGGCTTTGCGTGGGAATAAAAAATCTTGGACGAATGGAAAGGACGGGGCATCCCATGTGCCGCACATTTCGTCGATTTGTGCGTTTGAAGCAGCACGAACTGACTGCCTCCAGACCATCGGGTTCGATGCCATCAGCGTGGAGACCGCCTGCTTGAGATCGCTCGTGGCTGCGCGACCAGCCGCTGTGACCAGTTTCTGAAATTCCTCCTCCGAAGGTGTTTCGGGCTCCCATATCGCGCCAGAATGTGCGGCAAGGATGCGGGTGACGTCGCCATTCGACAAGACAACCAGAGGGAACGGGGGTGTCATCACCTTGGCATAGGAAAGCCCTTGTAACTCGTCATCCGGCGTCAGCGCATGTCCCTGGCGTTTCAGCTCGAATACCGCAAGGGGTTTATCATGTGCATATACAAGGATATCAGTGCGACCCTCTGCGGCCATCGCAGCACCGTCGATGTCAATCGTATTGCGACCTATTCTAAAGGAAAAGCGTATTTGATGCTTCAACGCACTGGGCGGCAACCATGGAAACGCCTTACGGAGTACCCCGTGAATTTCTGCTTCGAGGTCCGCCTCAGTCGGGCCTTGGGTGAGAATTGTAGTCGTCATCTTAAGCACTGCTCCTCGCAGGTTTGTTGGTGCAATTATTCTTCAAAATTGGCCTGCAATGGAATCAAGCGCTTTTTAAACAAAAGCTTCTCCGGGGGAATGGAAGCAAAATCCTTGCGGACGTAAGTTTTCAGGATTTCCGGAGGCGCGGTTGTTGTGGTAATTATGTATTGAAATGGCGCATCGTCTTTACCGCCTGCCGATTCCGATACCTCAGCCGCATGGGTGAGAAGTCGCCGATACCATGCAATCGACATGTCTGCCTGGCGAGGGCTATCGTGGACTAGAAAGCCAGGATGCATTTCCGCTCCCTCGATGGCGTAGAGCATGGATGCGAAGTCTCCTAGGATGGTTTGCAGAACTTTCATGGCATCGCCGCCAACCGCACCTTTTGCTGAAACGGAAAAGGCGATTTCGTCTCCGGCAAGAAACTTACCGCTGGATTTAGCGCCGATGACATTTTTAACCAAGCTATCGAAACGTGTCGCTACCATTGCCGCCTTTTCAATATTCTCATGACGTGCAATACTCAACGACATCTCTATGTTACCTCGCTCCTCCTCCAATTTCTCAACGGCCTGTGTGGCCAGTTGCAGTTCTGTGTTGGGAGCATTGAGGAACAAGATGCTCCAAGATTCCTTTAGAATATCCCATTGGGTTTTCTGCGCGTCCAGACGGCGGTGCGCCGCCATGAGCTCTTTATAAATAATCGGGATTTTCTTCTCCCTCAGTTCGGTTCCAGCCTCTCCTGCCTTTGTCTCGTTCTCTTGCGCTTCACGAAGCGTCCTTTCAAGGCCAGCAATGATCGTGATGACGTGTTGGTATTCTTTTTCAGACATCACGGATGCCAAATCCACACCACGACTCTTCTGTTCAAGAGCGTTCCAAACTTTTTGGACTTCCTGGCAATCTTTATACAAGATAGTGGCAGGGCACTCTCGATCCGCAACTTCTTTTATCGCTGCGAGATTAGGATCCTCCGCTTTCGGTGGGCGCAGACCATCGAGATACCCTTTGTGTGGAGCGAGCAACGCCTGCTGGCGCTCCCGTACGCTCTTCCAATATTGTTGGTTTTGCTCCGCAGAAGCCAACTCAGCGCGCAGATGGTTATACTCTTCCTCCAAAGCCTGGATGCGGCTTTCTTCCTTGGCAAGATGCATCGCAAAGGCCATTTCTGGCAGTGGCTCGCTTTCTTTAACACTGAAAAGAAGCGAATGATTACGCAATTGCCGCAGGGCCATGTTTTTGTGCAACTCTGGAAGAATGGTGGCTTCCGAAGCCGCTTCTTCAGCCCTTTTCAAGGAGCCCTGTAGTTCTGCGAGTTCTTCCCGAAGCTTGTTTTCTTCACCGGCCAGAAGCCCCAGTACGGAGCGCACCAGGTGTTCGCTTTCTTTTTTACGGCTGCGGTGCTGGGGGGAGCCTGATTCGCTTTCGGGTGTGCGCCAGTCCCAGAAGTTATCCTGAATGCATTTCTGGTCGCGCATGAGCCATGCAAGTAGGTGCCGCCATGCGAAGTGCGCATCTGCCCGGCTGATGTCCGGCGGCATAAGCGCTTCCAATGTTTGCTGATACTGAAGGTACTGGTTGTCGGGTTTTTCCTGTGTGAAAAGGTCTTCCAAAGCCTCATTTTCACCTGCGTGAGGTTCGGCCCGCATTCCACGCTCGAAGGGTAGAAGAACGGACCATAGCTCGCCATCAAGATGCATTTCACAGCCGACCCAGCCGTGAGGGAAATTTTCCCTGATCAGTTTTTGGTCCTGGCTGGTGGAAAAAGTGGGCTCCCCAAGGCAGTAACGGATCAGGCGGCAGAGGGTGGTCTTGCCCACCGAGTGCCCCCCAAAGTCGTCTTCTCGGTCTGGATCGGGAAAATCAAGACCGACTATCAGATTGAGACCCCGCGTAAAGATGACTTCCTGAAATTTCGCGGCAGGGGAAAAGCTGGAGAACAAGGCAAGTCGCTGTAGCCATAAACGCGGTGACACACGGCTAATTGGCCGCGCCTGTTGATGCTCCAAAAGCGGCATTGCCTCCTCCTTGTTAAGCGACTTGCTCCGACATCTCTATTTGTTGTGACATGGTTTGTTGTACAGCCGTCATGATTTCCGGATCGGCTGTTTGCTGATCCAGTTGCTGAAGCGCTTCAAACAGGTATGGGACAAGTTTCGTCATGTCTGGAGCGTCACGGAAATTGAATCCGTCCGGAATGCTGTAGCGCCCTGTAGCAGGGTATATGGTTATCCCACGGACTCCAAGGCGATGTTCTATTTCCCAGAAACGTATCTTTTGTCCTTCGGGGAACCCTTGCGGTAGACCGGAATTTTGCAATTCCTGAATGAATCCTTGCGCCCCCCCTGGAAGTAGGGCTTTGCAGTTTTCAGCGTTGGTCAACAGCCAGCTTGCGCGACAAATTTCACGGAACGTCTGCTGCGGAAAATCACGCATCATGGCGGCAATGGCGGCGTAGGCAAGTTCCTCACGCCCTTTTTCCGGGAATACCGCAATTTTTCCCGTCGCAATGGGCATTGCACCCACCAGAGGCTCTACGGCATGGGCACTAGGCCGACTCGAATGCACGACTTCATACTGAAGGCTCGCGTCCGCCGGTGGCGGATCAAGCCGCGTCTGATAAGGCTTCCCTATCGCCATCGCTTGCTGCAATTCGTCGTAAATCTCGAGGATGACGCGCTTTGTGCGGTATTCGCCGTGGGCGGCTTCGTCCTTGCGCTTTACGATGGGGAAGGTATCCATGATGTAGTCCACGGCATGGCGTGGGGTGGGGAAGGCCTTGCTCAGGGCGGCCAGCTCGGCGTCGGTTCCCGCTTCTGCCTTCTCCCAGGTGCCGTCCTGGTTGGCGGGCAGGTAGAGATGGAAAAACGCTGCATCGAGTTCGCAGCGCAGGATAGAGCGCCGTTCCTCATCCCAGCGGAATGGCGGGCCATCAAAGCCGCAGTCCTTGGCGTAAGACTCCAAATCCCAGGCTGTGTAGGTGAGTTCAAGTATTCGCGGGAGAAACCACTCAGACAGTTTGGCCTGGTTTCCTCCCCAGTCGCAGGTTTGGACGTAACATTCTTGTGGGAGTATTGGAATTTGGTTGAGATACCCATATGTAAGGTGGGTTCCACCAATTTTTTGTCGTGCCGAAAAATCTAATGCAAACGAAGTAAAACTCGTTTGGAGTAAGGCAAGGTCAGTTGTACCAACGCTAGACAATAAAATCGGGCACGTATGCCCAATCCCTACTTTTCCCGTCACTGAAAAGATTACCGTCCGCTCATTCGTTGTGTTCGTAATATCCCGCCACCCTAGCAGCCACTTCCGGCTCCAGGACGTATTTCGCAATGCGCCAGTGACATCCTCGGAACTCACCCAGTACCGCCCCATGACCACACAGTCCGGGTCGGCTTTCTCTGAAAGATCAAGATCACGAGTTTCAAGCCCTTCGTAAGTGGCCC
>JBBRUD010000139.1:0-7931 GCA_038248065.1 Desulfovibrionales bacterium
GTACCGCCAGAAGATGGCGTTTCCACAATCGCCGTTTTTCTACGTTTGGTTTGCTTCCCATAGCCCCTCTTTGATTGAAGGGGCCAGCATCGCACATGATGGGCGGTGGCGTAAGAAGGGGGCTATTGCGCGCTTACGGTGCAGGGTTTGAAGCGGTGGGTCTTCGGCTGCGAGAAGGGGAGGACTTCCCCTATTTCCAGACCAGAGGGCTCTCCGAGGAGTTCGTCAGAATAGAGAACAGCCTCTGTCCCAAAGGATCCCACGGGCAGCCCGCCCTAGACAAGGATGGAAACCAGATACTCGAATGCGCCTGCGGAATGGTCATCCAGGACAGGGTTGACCGCAACGAACCCTTCGTTACCGAGTATGGCAGCCTCTGGGTCAACAGCAACACCGACCTGGTGGCGGAAAGACCCCACCTTCTCGATCAGATCCGGGGCAACTGCATCGGCTCCGGCTACGAATCCTCCGCCCTCATCCCGCTCAGGTTCGGGACGACGACCTACGGTCTGCTCCAGCTCGAGGACAAGCGGAGAGGAATGTTCACACCCGTGATTGTGAACGGCCTGGAGCTGATCGCCCTCCATCTTGCTCTTGCCCTGTCGCAGCGCCAGGCGGTCACGGAACTACTCCTGGCCAGAACGGAGCTTGAGCGGCGAGTATTGGAACGAACGAAGGAGTTGCGCGAGAGCGAAGACCGCTACCGCGTACTTTTTCAAAACAGCCATGCGATCAAGCTTCTCATTGACCCTGAAACTGGTGTGATCGTAGACGCTAATCCGGCTGCCTGCGCCTATTACGGGTACACCTTGGATGAGTGCCTCCATCTGACAATCGACCAGATCAACACTTTACCCCGCAATGAAGTCATGGCCCGAATGTCCGACACCGGGGCAGCACGTCACAATCGCTTCGAGTTCAAACATCGGCTAGCCACAGGTGAGATCAAGGACGTGGAGGTAGACAGCGGGCCAGTCAGTCTCATGGGCAAGAGATTGCTCTACTCCATCGTACAGGACATTTCTGAGCGTAAGCAGGCCGAACTGGCGTTCCAGGAGAGCGATGCGCGCTTCCGGCTGGCTGTTGAAACCGCCAACCTTGGATTCTTCGACTGGAACACCCGCACGGGCGAGATCTTCTTCTCCACCCAATGGAAAAATCAATTGGGCTACGATGAGGACGAGGTGCCTAATCGGCTGGAGGAGTTTGAAAACCGCCTGCACCCCGACGACCGAGAACGGGTGCTTGGCCAAGTCGGCTCCTATCTGGCCAAACCCTATCCCGGCTACGAAATTGAATTTCGCATGCGCCACCGCGATGGGTCATATCGCACCATCTACACCCGCGCGGAACTCGTGGAAGACGGCTCAGGAACGCGTTGCCGCATGTTGGGCACGCATCTGGACATCACCGAACGCAAGGAAATGGAAGCCTCTCTGCGCGAATCCACCCAGCGTTTGCAGGAAGCCCAATTCATATCACAGGTTGGGGATTGGGACTGGGACCCAAAAACGGATCGTGTGACCTGGTCCGAGCAAACCTACCGCCTCTTCGGCCTTGATCCCGACTCGCCCGTGCCGCCTTATGAGGGCGTCGAAGCCCTCTACCATCCTGATGACAGGAAGATTCACCGCGCGGCCGTGACAGAGGCAGCGACCCATGGCACGCCTTACGAGCTGGAATTGCGCCATATCACCGGCCAGGGTCAGGTGCGGAACTTCTTTGTCAGAGGCAAAGCCATCCGCGATGAGTCGGACAACATTGTCCGCTTGTATGGCACAGTCCAAGACATCACCGACCGCAAGTTAGCCGAACAAGCGCTCACGCAGAGCGTGGCACGGGAGCGTGCGCGGGCCAGTGAACTTGAGGCGGCCAAGAAAGAGATAGAGTCGCAGCTGGACGGTATGCAGTTCATCGTCGAAGCCACGGGTTTGGGGATTTGGTCCAATGAGGTGCCGCTTGAAAAGATGAACTGGAACCACCAAGTGAAGGAACACTTCTGGCTCCCGCCCGATTACGAACCGGTCCTGGACGATTTCTTCAACATCCTCCACCCCGACGACCGGGAGCCGACCCGTCTGGATATCGAGCGCGCGATAGCCGAACACGGCAAGCAGGATTCCACCTACCGGGCGGTGGCCTCGGACGGGCGTGTCAGGTGGGTGCGCGCCCAAGGCCGGGCTACCTACGGCGAGGATGGCCAACCAGTGCGCTATTCCGGCATCACCCAGGACATCACCGAACTCAAGACGACAGAGTTGGCCTTGAAAGAGCGTGAGGCGCAGTTACGAGTATTTATTGAGTACGCACCTGCCGCTATTGCCATGTTAGATAAGAACATGTGCTACCTGGCGGTAAGCAAACGCTGGCTGTCAGACTACGGCCTCCAAGGGCAGAAGCTTCAGGGACGGAGCCACTACGAAATATTCCCGGAGATTCCAGAGCGATGGAAGGACATACACCGGCGCTGTTTAGCCGGGGCAACTGAACGTGCGGATGAAGATCATCTTGTAAAGGCTGACGGCAGTTTACAATGGATCAGCTGGGAAATCCGCCCTTGGTATGCGTCCGGAAAAATTGGCGGTATCGTCATCTTCAGCGAAGAAATCTCAGAACGAAAACATGCCGAAACCGCCCTGCGCGAGGCCGAGGAGCGCTACCGAACCCTCTTCCAAAGCAGTTCCGCGATCAAGCTCCTCATAGACTCGGAAAATGGTCGGATAGTGGACGCCAACCCCTCCGCCTGTGAGTATTATGGCTATACCCTTGAGGAATTCCTGACTCTATCCATCGACCGAATCAACACTATGCCCCGTGAGGTGGTCATGGGCAATATGGCCAAGGCAGCGGAGCAGTCACGCTTCCGTTTCGAGTTCAAGCACCGCCTTGCATCCGGTGAAACCAGGGATGTAGAGGTCCGCAGCGGGCCAATTCGCCTCAAGGGCAAGGAGCTACTCTACTCAATTATTCAAGACATCACCAATCGCAAGAGGATGGAGAGGGAGTTGGAAGGAGCCAAGAGCGAAGCCGAACAGGCTAACCAGGCCAAGAGTGAATTCCTCGCCAACATGAGCCACGAGATTAGAACCCCCATGAACGGCGTGCTGGGCATGACCGAGCTGGCCCTCATGGAGGACAACCCCATTCGCGTCAGAGAGTATCTCCAGGTTGTCAAGCAGTCAGGGAAAACGCTGCTTGATATAATAAACGACATATTGGACCTGTCCAAGATCGAATCCGGAAAAGTCGCCTTGGAGAACAAACCTTTCGGGATTCGTACGGTCTTGGAATCGACGCTGAGGCCACTTGCTGCCCTGGCTCATGGAAAAGAACTGACATTCCGTCACCATGTTGATCCAAATGTACCTGAGCATCTCGTCGGGGATCAGGGGCGCCTCAGGCAAGTGCTGACCAACCTGATCGGCAATGCCGTGAAGTTCACCCACGAGGGGGGGGTGCTGCTGGTTGTTGACGTGGACAGCAAACCAAGCCCGAACTCGGTGCGCCTGCTGTTCAAGGTCAAGGACAATGGCATCGGCATCGCCAAGGATAAGTTGGAGGAGGTGTTTGATGCCTTCAGCCAGGCAGGGCTTTCCAGCCACGTCAAGTACGGCGGCACCGGGCTTGGGCTGTCCATTTCCAAGAGCCTGGTAGAGATGATGGGCGGCGAGATTTGGGTCGACAGCGAGGTCGGCCAGGGCTCAATTTTCTTTTTCACGGCTACGGTCGGTCTCGCCAAAGCGCTGAGCCAGCCGGAACCCTCTACTGGTCCGGGCGTCCTGCCTTCCGCTGGTACACTGCGTATCCTTGTGGCCGAAGACGACTCGGTTAACCAACTCCTCGCGATCAGGCTTCTTGAACAACGAGGGCATCAGGTCACGCTCGCGGAGAACGGGGTCGATGCCATTGAAAAACTCAAAGCCGGGAATTTTGATTTGGTGCTCATGGACGCGCGCATGCCGGAAATGAATGGCGAGGAGGCAGTAGCGGCAATCCGGAGCGGCATGGCAGGCCAGGACAAAGCACAGATACCTGTAGTGGCGCTAACTGCCAATGCCCTCAAAGGTGACCGGGAACGGTACCTGGCTGCTGGCATGGACGACTATCTGTCCAAGCCTATCGAAATTGAAGCGTTGGACCGGGTTCTGGCTGGAATCAAGACAGGCCAGGGTAAGAGGGAGTCTTCTCAATGATAAGGACACTTCGTCGCAGGACACGACCTCAACTCAAGAGTGGCAATGAGCCCAACCCCTGGTCCACATGCTTGACCACACCACCACATGAACGTGGTGAACGTGGTGAGCCTGGTGAACAAAATTTGTTCAAGTATATTGGGATGATCGGAAAAGTGTTTGAGTCTGCTCGGCCTCTTTCACGCCGTTAACAGGGGTTCAAATCCCCTTGGGGACGCCAAAAGAAATCAAGGGCTTACAGCAAATACCGCTGTGGGCCCTTTTCTTTTACCCCACACCATCTTGCTGGACAGCTCCCAGATGTAGCGCGACAACCGGTTTTGCGACTAACGACATTTAGTTTTGCACCAACATCCCCACGTGGAAAATACTTTGGCACCGTCGTTGCTACGCGCGTGCGCGAAGAGAGGGCTTGATTGCGCTGCAATGGCCCTCCCTTCGCTTTTGTCAGTTGGGGGTGATCAACACCTCTTTGGCCTCGGAATTCTTCACTCTGGAGCACGAATATCGCGTGTTTACCGGTGAGATTTTGAATCCCGAGAACACCTCGCGCACTCCGGGGGTGTCGTTGAGGGACAGGACGAACTTACCATTGATCCCGGTCAACAGCATGGCCAACTTGATGAAGTCCTCACGGCTGAAGATGCCCTTGCCGTAAAAGTCCTCGCAACCCCAGTACGGGGGATCAAGGTAAAAGCACGTGTCCGGACGATCGTAGCGTTTCAGAAACTCCCCATAGCCCAGATGTTCAATGGTAGTCCTGGCCAGTCGGAGATGGCAGGCCGAAAGCTCTTCCTCCATACGCAGCAGGTTGATACGTGGATGGCTTTGCGGACCTGCCCCAAATGTCCGGCCGCTCACCTTGCCACCGAACCCCTGTCTCTGGATGTAATAGTATCTGGCAGCGCGCTGGATGTCGGTCAAGCCACCCGCTGCAAGTTGGCGGGTCCAGTCGTTCCACCATTCGCGCGAAAGCAGACACCACTTGAGCTGGCGCACGAACTCTTCCAGGTGGTGCTTGATCACCCGATAGAACAGCACCAGGTCGCTGTTGATATCATTGAGCACCTCGTAGTGGCTGGGCTCTTTCTTGAAAAGCACCCAGGCTGCTCCGGCGAAAACCTCGCAATACGTGGTGTGCTGGGGAAGAACCTCAATAATCGTCTTAGCCAGAAGGCTTTTGCCTCCGATGTAGCACAGGGGGGACTTGTGCGGCATAGTACAATAATCCTTTACTGATTGACCTAAACCAGCGTACTCCCCATTCGCCCGCGCGCGTTGGGCAGGGGGAGCGGTCTAGGCCGTGATCCGGCGCTCTAACGCCGGGTCGGTGGGGCGTGACAGCGCCCCGCCTCCTCCTCAATCTCCATCCCTTCATGTGGGCCACCATGGCGGTGGCCGTTGTCAACGAACTGCCGGGAAACGCCTGTTTAATCGGCGTTTATCCGGTTACAGCGCCTCAGCCATCAGGGTGTACGGGGCTAACCGCACAGGCTGAGGGAGCAGCGCAGCCAGCTCGCCAGGTGAGACCACGCCCGCTTGCGGCGGGATCACCCCGCATTCTGAGAGGACGTACGCCGCCGTCTGGGAGCACACAGGCGTAGCCATAACCGAGCGCACCTGGCCGAGGGCCAACTTGAATAGGGTCAAATAGCCGTATTCCAGGTTTGCGCCCACCAGCGCCAAGGCGATTTGCGTCATGTGCGCTTGTTGCTCCGTGGAACTGTCCAGGCGATGGACAAGAATATCTCCGGCGTAGTTGCTGAATCTCGCTGACGCCAGGCGCAGGCTCACGCCGTGCTCCAGGGCCTCCACGAGAAACACCCGGCCATACAAAATAACGATCATACTGGTGTGGCTCCCGCCGGGCCGAAAATGGAGAATGGCCCTGGACAGGAGGCCAGAGCCCACCCAGGTGACGATGTCGCCGCTTTTGAGGGTGGGGCGGATGGCCGGATAGAGGACAATTTCAGGGATCATGTTAACCCCGGCAGGCTAAAAATTACGGTGATGGCCTGCACAGCCTCAATATCATCGTCCGCAACGGCCGCATCCAGCCGGTCCTGATACGCCTGCCTCTGGCCGATGACATATCCAGCTATGCCGATCCACTGCGCCTCGTTGGCGATGATCCGATGTGCCAGATCCACGGCATCCATACCCCGTTGCGCGGCCATCATGCGCACCAATGGCGCTGGGGCGTCTTCGGCGGCCACCAGGGCCTTGGCCTCGACAGATTGCGTCGGCCAGGTGGTGCGCTCCATTTCGCCGTATTCCTGGCCCATCTGCGCGAGGAAGGCGTTTGCCCCTAGGACTATTTCAGCAGCTTTCGCGGCCTTGACCTCTTCCAGCGTCGGACCGGCAAGGGGAACGTAGGGCTGGACTGTCGGAATATTGCCAGCCGCCAGCCAATGCAAGTAGTCCGCCTGTTGGGGATCAACCGGCCGCTGGCCGTCGATGCTTGTTTCAACGACAGTGTGGGAGCCGTCTGCCTCTAGTTGGTGGTGGTACGAGAGCATATTGGACTCCTAGTAATGCCGCGTTGGCGGGGTAAAGTTGCGATTCCAACGTGCTATGCCCTTAGAGATGCGTAGCCCGCAAAGTTGAACAGCGGAATAAACGGAAGAAACGTTTATCCCGTTGACCATTAAATTTGCTGTTGGGAAATACAAGGTATCACTGATAGTCATCGGAGTACCAAGTTGCAAGCCATTGACATAAAAGTACACATACCCACTACGCCGGACTATAGCTATATGACTCCATGCCCCATATACTGGTGTCCAATTTACGCTGTCATCTATGATGACGTCGTTCGCACCAGTTGTAGAGTATTCAAGCTCCAGTCTGTTAGGGTTATATCCAAATATCCAACCGCGTTGATTTCCAGACCCAGTCCAAAGCCCTAACATTGATTGGTTATTCGCGGATTTATTCATCCAAAAGTCAATAGTGAAATCGCCAGCTCCTAGATTGAAGTCCGTTCCATTCGGGATGGTGAGATAGTTAGAACCATTGAAACTCATCGCCTTATTTCCGGGGGGCAGTAGCGACTGCACCGCGCCGTTGCTTGTTACAGCCTTGGGGGACAAGCTGTAATCCGTAAACGTCCCAGGAGTCGTATTGGCGTTAAAAGGCAGCAGCAACTTTGTCCCGGTTAACGCAGTCATGAACGTGGCAGGAGTGGCGACAGTTCCCCCGGTATATCCGCCGTTGGTTCCTACGCGCAGCCTAAAATCTGAAACCCAATACGGGGAACTGCCCGTGGGATATGCAGAAAATCTTCCAACAGCAAAACGATACCCTGAAGAGTAGTAGGCCGTTGTTCCAAAATTCGACAAAGAAGCTACTTGAATACCGTTTGCATAGAGCCTGGCGTTTATCCCATCTCGCACATACGCCAGAAAAGTCCACGTGCCTACAGGGACAACACTGGCAGGTGAAAGACAATATCCAATCTTGTTTGTAGTATCTCCGTTTGTAGTCCCGTACACAGCAACAGAGCCATCAGCCTCAAGGCTCCAATGTATGCCAGTGTAGGAAAACTGTGAGTCATTCTGGCCAACAAAATAATGACCCCCTGCGGTTGGTCGGTAAACCCATTTCTGTCCGGTTAAGACAACAGTGCTAGTTGATTAAAATGATTACATTTATTTCGTTTCTTTCGTGGTTCTACGAGGTCGAGTATTTCACATTGCTGGAATAGATTCCGTTGCACCAGTCTAGCCAGGTAATGCA
>JBBRUD010000140.1:0-7767 GCA_038248065.1 Desulfovibrionales bacterium
AAATTTCCCAGAAAACTGTGACTGCGTCGATATCAGACAGCATAAGCGCATACATTGCCTCTTTGAAGCTGTTTTGCGCTTTGGGCAGAAAACCATGAAAGGCATGATCACTGATGTCAGCCTAGGCGGGTGCTGTTTTGAATTTTCAACAGAAGAACAAAATAAAATTCTCGATATATCAAAAAAAATGCCTGTTACACTTGAGAGTTGGCAACTCAAAGCTCAAGATGAAACAGCTATTAACGCCGTCGTACAATCTATCGCAGACAAATATGAACATGAATGTATTGGCCTAAAGTTTGAAGAAATTCCTAGAGAAACGTACACTACGCTTGAAAGTTTCATCACCAATGCGCTCCAACTCCGCCAGTGAAGAGAGATACTCAACACACGGTGGGAATGAAAATGCCGTGCCAGTGTTGTTCACCCACACCCAGGTGAAAGCAGCGTCCTCTAAACAGTGACGGTCCAACAGGATATTTCCTCTTCACAAACCAGCCCACTATCGCAATATTCTGTCATTCAAATGTATTCCAGGGGCATCCATCGCCTTTATGGCCGCAATGGTCTGGGCGTGATCCGCAAGGCATTTGGCCTCGGTGGATGGTACAGCGCGAAGCGCCGTTTCGGCCTGGCGCAAAACAGCCTGCAGTTCCTTGGCGTTCCGGCTGTCCTTACGGACGGTTCCGCTCCAGGCGGCCATCACCAGCTCAACGGCACCGCAAGCCGCGTCGGGATGCCCTCCCCCGGCGGCCAGCCAGACGTCTGCTTGAGCCATGCCCAACGACAGATACGCATACCCCTGCGGGTCCACCCCGCCAGCGAGATCCTGCCGGGCCTGCGTCAACCAGCGCAAGCCCTCCTCAACCATGGACGCATTGTTCTCCTGGATGCCCCTGATCCGAAGATAAGCCCCCAGACAGGATTTGCCCTTTGACCGAACCAGAGGAAGAGGCGAATCTGCCGAGCGGGCGGCCAAGTCCCTGCTCAACGCCTCGGCCTGAAGCAGCATGGTGTGATTTCCGGTTTTGAGGGCCGCCGTGCGCAACATGGAGACCTCCCCGGAAATCTGGCGGGCGAAGTTTTCGTCCAGGGTTTTGTCCCGGCGGGCTTCACGGGCCTGGCGGTACATTGCCGCAGCGTGCTCCATATCCCCTGCGTTGCCCGAGGCCAGTGCCTTTTCAGCCGCTATCCAGGCCAGATTATGCTGCAACGACGCCCAACGATCCGGCTCCGAATCCTTTGCCGTAAGGGATTGCGAAAGGTCGAAAGCCTGCTGAGCCTTCTCCAGCAAGGAAAGGCTCTCCAGCAACTCGTACTGGGCTATCAAGTTACGCCCCAGACTGCTGCTGAACCAGCCCAGAAGAAAAGAGTCCTGTTGGATGGCTGGGGTGTCGAGCCCTTTTCGGAAGGCGACCGCTCCCTGCGCCAGACGTTGCGCATCCTCCAGCTTTGCCCCTTGGTCCGAGAGAATGACACCGCGATAGTAGTGCGACCGCAGCCACTCCCAGCTATCCTGTCCGCTATCCAATGCGGAAGTTGCCAGATCGAAGGCTTCCAGGGCCTTCTCGTAGCCGTTTCCACGGGGAAACCGTTTCGCGGCATTATACAAGGCGACCCCCTGACGGAATTGGAGGGAGCCGAAGTACCTTGGCTGCCCTTCGCGCGGGACGGCGCTTGCGGCCTGGGCAAAAGCCACTGCCGCTTCCTCGTACTGCTGGATGTCGCCGGTTTTTGCGGCGATGTCGCTCTTGGCCTGTCCCAGGCCGCGCTGGCACCAGGCATAGTTTCCCGAATCCCGCTGCCTGTCGAAATAGGTCAGGGCCGCAGTGAAGGCGTCCCTGGCCTGACGGGCCAGGTGGAGGTCACCCGTTTGACGGAATCGCTCGTTGAGCACGCCGCCCAGCCGCTTGTTCACCACGGCGTTGAGCCAAGGAGTCTTTTCCCTGGTCATTGCGTTCAACGCCAGCCGATAACTCCCGGTAGAGGCAACCAGCCGTTGGGGATTGTGTTCCGCATCGCCCGGAAGCTCCAAGGCCGCGCCCAGGGCGAATTCCACGCGTGCCTTGGGCATGGGGCCGTGCCCGGAATCCAGCAAGGGCAAGGCGGACTGAAGGGTCTCCACCGCCGCGGCAGCCAGACTCAGATCGCCGGTTCTGGCCAGATGCATCAGGCACAGCCCCAGATTCACGCGCAAATAGGCATCCGCCTCGCCGCCCTGCTGCTCCCGCGAAACAAGAACCCGGTACAACGGCAGTGCTTCCCTGGCATTATGCGCGCCGCCCTGCACCCCGTCGAGTTGCAGCAGGGCGTCGGCCAAAACCCTGCGGAGCGGGTCCAGGGCTGTGTCTGCGCCGGAATCCTTAGCCAGCCGCTGCCTGGCGGCCTCCAGCCGGGGTGCCAGGATGGCCGTTTCAAAGCTGCCGTTTAACGCGGACCATTTGGCGACTTCGCAGGCCAGCCGCAGCTCCAACGTCTGCCGCATCACCTCGCCATCCGCAGTGGAAACCGCAAGTGTTTCCGGGAAATACGCGAATACTTGGTAATCAGGGGACCGAAGCCGACGCACAGTACAGCGCACCGAAAGCCAAGTGTTTTCAACATCGCCAGACAACAAAACCCGCGCGCCTGCCAGCTCCAGCATGTCGTAGGCCGCGCGTCTGAAAGCCTTGTCATCCGCAGGCGCAGGGATTGCGCCTTTCTGCACAGTCTGAGCCTCAACTGTGGGGATCGTATTCAGAAGATCGGTCAGTTCAAGGCCCAGGGCACTGCCGTTGTCACCCGAGAAGGACCCCACCAACACGCCGAAGGCCTTGGGTGATACATGGGCTGGAGCGGACGAGCCGAAGGCTCTCGAAACCCCTTGATGGCCTGAAACCAAAAATCCCGGCGCAAAACGCCACCACGCGGCCAGAGCCAGCAGCACCACGGACAGGGCCACGCCGCAAAAATACACATAACCCCGTACACGTCGTTTCAGGGATGTCTGGTCGTCCATGCATGCTCCGTCTCTTCATGCTCCGGCCTGGCTGGATGCACGCCGTGACGGCGATAGCCGGAAGATTGCGTTTCATGGCTGAATTCACTCATGCAGTATGCGCACATACCCATTGAAAACAAATATTTGCATATCCGCAATCCTACCGGATGGCAAACTCCGGCGCAGGATGCTGTTTTGCTTTGCCCAGTCTTGATGTACAAGGGGACATGAACCGTTGCGCCGCATCCCTCCTGACGTCCCTGGCCATGGCCGCCCTGCTTTTTCTGACGGCCCCCGCTCAAGCGGATCCCGCTTCCCTTCTAGCCTCCATGAGCCTGGAAGAAAAAATCGGCCAGATGTTCGTGGTGTATTTCAAGGGGCCAGCGCTCTCGCCCGAGCTGCAACACATGATCACGCAGCGCCACATCGGCGGGGTGATTCTCTACTCCAACGTGGGCAACATCCAAGATACCGCCCAGGTAGCCGCCCTGAACGCCGCTATCCAGGCCGAGGCCGCGCGCACGCCCAAAGGCATCGGCCTCATCGTGAGCATCGACCAGGAAGGCGGGCCGGTAGTGCGGCTGCGCGAAGGATTTACCGTTTTCCCCAGCCAGATGGCCGTGGCCGCCACCGGCAACCGCGAGCACGCCAAAACCCTGGCGCGGATCACCGCCCAGGAGCTTAAAACACTGGGCATCAACTGCAACTTCGCACCGGTTGCCGACGTCAACTCCAACGCCGCCAACCCCATCATCGGCATCCGCTCCTTCGGTTCGGAACCAGCGGCCGTCGCCCGCCTGACCGCAGCCATGACCGCAGAATACGTGCGCTCCAAAGTTATCTGCACCCCCAAGCATTTTCCTGGGCACGGCGACACCGATGTGGATTCCCATCTGGGGCTGCCCATATCCAACCATGATAAAAACACCCTGAACCGGGTGGATTTCCCGCCCTTCCAGGCCGCCTTCGCAGCCAACGCCCCGGCAGTGATGACCGCCCATGTGGAAGTGCCCGCCCTGGACCCCACTCCGGGCATGCCCGCCACGCTTTCCTCCAAGATTCTCGAAGGCGTGCTGCGTCGCCAGCTTCGCTTCGACGGGCTTATCGTCACCGATTCCATGGGCATGGGGGCGCTCTCCAACAGCATCGGCACGGTGGAGGCCACAGTGCGCGCGGCCAAGGCCGGGGCCGACGTGCTGCTTTTCGGCGCGGATACCGGCCATGAGCCTGAAGAACAGCTGGCCGCCTACGACCGGCTGCTGGCCGCAGTGAAGTCCGGCGAGGTGCCGACCGCAAGGATAGATGAGGCCGTGCGGCGCATCCTGACGGTGAAAGAGGAATACGGGTTGTTGCAAGCCTCCTCCATCATGAACAGATCGGCCCAGATACTCTATCTTGTGCACACCCCGGAAAACCTCCAGGCCGCTCTCGACATTGCCCGCGACTCCCTGACCCTTGGCCGCGATCCGCGCAAGATACTGCCTGTGAAAAGCACCGAGCGCCTGCTGGTGGTCTGGCCGGAACGCACACCGTGGGACCCGGTGGAAGCTTTCGCCAACATTGTCAACGCACCTGGCTTCCCCTCCACCACGGTGCTGCGCATCAGTAAGAATCCGTCGCCTGAAGAAATCATGCTGGCCGCTGAAGCCGCCACAAAGGCCGACAAAGTGGCCGTGCTCACCTACGACGCCCTGCGCAATCCGGCCCAGAAGGCCCTGATGCAGGCGCTCTTCACCGTGAAGCCCATGCACCTTATCCACGCGGCCATCGGCGGCCCCTACGATCTTTCGATCTTCCCCGAAATCCCGGCCGCCGTGGCCACTTACGGCGACGTGCCAGCCTCCATGCAGGCGCTGGCCGAAGGTCTTTCGGGCAAAGTCCCCTTCCAGGGACGCTTTCCTGTCCGGCTACAATGATCGTAAGCGCCACCAGGCGGGCGGACATCCCGGCGTTTTACGCCCCCTGGTTCATGAATCGCGTCCGCGCCGGTTTCGCGGCTGTGCCCAACCCCTTCAACGCCCGGCAGGTGGCGCGCATCCCGCTTAACCCGGATCACACCGATGCCATCGTCTTCTGGACCCGCGACCCCAGGCCTCTGCTCCCTGATCTGGCCGAGCTGAGCGCACGGGGATTTCCCTTCCTCTTCCAGTTCACCCTGCTGGAGTACCCGGTGGCCCTCCATCCAGGCATGCCGCCGCTTGCCGAGCGTCTGGACGCCTTCAAGCGCCTCACCCAGACCATCGGCCCAGAGCGCGTACTCTGGCGCTACGACCCCATACTGCTGAGCACCCTGACCGATACAAACTTCCATCGCCGCAGTTTCGAGACACTGGCCCGCGCCCTTTCCGGGCATACCAACCGGGTGACCGTGAGCCTCATGGAGCCCTACCGCAAAGGACGCGCCCGGCTGGCCGACGCCGGAGCGGACCTGCTGGCCCCCTGCTCCGCGGACCTCGCCGCCCTGTTCACCGATATGGCCGCCCTGGCGCGCGCCAACGGCATAACGCCCGCCTCCTGCGCCGATGACGCCGGGCTGGACCGGCTGGGCTTCGCACCCGGCGCCTGCATTGACGCCGAACTTCTAGCCCGCCTGACCGGCAAGACCATCCCGCCCGGAAAAGACCCCCACCAACGCCCGGCCTGCCGCTGCGCCCCCAGCAAGGATATCGGCATGTACGACGCCTGCCCGGCGGGATGCGTGTACTGCTACGCCACCATAAATTTCACCCTGGCCAGGCGCAACCACCAGGCACATGACCCACAGTCGCCCTCCCTGCTCGGCTGGCACCAGCCTCCCGCTGCAAGCCAACAAGGTTCCCTGCAAGATATTCCCGCCTGACGCGGCAGTGTTCACAGATAATCAACAAAAGAGCGGCCCCGAAGGGCCGCTCTCTAACACTCGCCGTACGACGTTACCGCCGCGTCATTTCGCACCTTTTTTCTGCTGCTCGTTGCCGTAGAGCGCACCCGCAACGCCGCCCAGCGCACCGCCAACCAGTGCGCCTACGCCCACATAGCCGCCCGCAAGGGCTGCAATGCCAGCGCCAGCACCAGCGCCGATAACTGAACCGGAAAGCGCGCCCTGCTGGGTTTTGTTCATGTTCGTGCACGACACCAGAGAAAACAATCCACAGGCCAAAACCAGAATTGCTACGTTCTTACGCATTCCTCACCTACTGCTTCTTGAGGTTGGGGGCAGCCACCTCGAACCACATAACCTCGACAACGCTTTTGTCCACCTGCCCAGGTTGTTTGGCGTAAAACGCATCCAACTCCGCGACGATTTCCTTCAAGGTGTGCTTGCTCATCCCTTTGACCCAGCCGGAGATCAGGCTCTTTTCCTTAGGCAGGGGATTTGCGCCCTGAATTTCCTTTTCCAACTCGATGATAGTGGCCATTCCGGCTACAAAGGCCAGCTTCTGCTCCGGCGAGGCCTTCATCCAGTGTTCGCCGGTGATCACCGGGAAGGTTTTTTCCTCGGCTTGCGCTCCACCGGACACCATGGCCAACAAAAGAGCCAGGCCAATGGCCCATCCCACTCGTGTTCTCATTTGTTGTTTCCTCCGAGTTCATTGATTTTCCGTCGATTTGGTCAACAGAGTCACGTTCGACTTGGTAAAAAACCCGTCAAAGCCATCGTAGCGTTGGATGTACTCGTTTACCAGGAGCGTATTGGGGCTCATTTTGGTGAACACCTGTTTGAGCCCTTCCTGGCGCGAGCCTACCACGTCTGAGAGAAACCCCTGTCCGCCTTCTTTCAGGGCGGACACGGTGGCGTCAATGTCCTCGGTGTTGAAGGCCATGTGATGGCCGCGCGGGCCGTAATTATAAATAAACAACTCCGTGGGGCCGGAAGTTTCCGGGCTGACAAAGGGCGCGATGCCCGAGGTGAACACCTGGGCGTAGTCCTTGCCGGAAAGCCTGGCCACGTTGGTGATGGAGTTGAGAAAATCCACATAGACCGCGAAATCGAAATGGTAATTGGTGAGCTCCATGAACTCCAGGATGGCTGCGTCGCGCTCTTCGGCGCGGACGCGGGCGGCCACATGGTCCAGGTCGCCAATATTTTTCAAGTGCGCTTTGCCGGGCTTTTTGAATCCTGCGTCCAGGGCGGTGCAGGCCGGAGTGAAGTAGTCCGACTCGGCCTTCTTCCACTGGATGAACCCCAAAGCGTTGCCCGTGAAGCGCGAAGGCATGGTCTGGGCGTAGTCATAATTGGGGGTGGAGACCACGGCGTCGTTAAGGAATCTCACGCCCCGTTTGGATTGTATGTCGAAGTAGCGGGCCACGTCCGGGCATTTGAACACATAGGTTTCCAGCCGGGTGTTGGGAATGCCGGAGGTTTTGGCTCCCTTATTGGCGGCCAGGAACGGATTGGCGACGCCGGTGCGCGACTGCACCAGGATATCCGCCGAACCTTCCAGGCCCAGTACGCACACGTCCTGATCGCCCTGGCTGAAACACATGGAGACATCGTGGCCGGTGTTGCCCAAAAGTTCATTGACCGCCGGAGCAAAATTGTCCGGCTCCGTAGCGATGATGACCGCCTCCAGCCCTCCGGCCAGCCCGTCCAAACCAGCTTTGGTACGAGCTTTGATCACGTTCTCCACTGCGCCGAGGAGCACGGAATCGTCGTTTTTCTCAAATACTGTCGTCATGGACACCTCCGTTGGCACATCGGAATATGATGGGAGAGTACCCGATGCAAGGCACTTGTCCAAGTATTTTACGTGAGACGGTGGATGCGGGGGACGGTGGATGCGGGGGACGGTGGATGCGGGGGACGG
>JBBRUD010000141.1:0-7665 GCA_038248065.1 Desulfovibrionales bacterium
GGTCACTTGCGGTGGTATCGACACAAACAGATGGATATGGTCCGTTGACACATGCCCCTTTATGATATCCACCTGCTCATGCTCACAAATTTCTCGAACCATGTCGCGAAGACGGTATGCGACTGGTCCACTCAGCACCTTTTTGCGGTACTTCGTGATCCAAACCAGATGAAGGTGGATCGAGAAGACCGTGTGTGAACCATGGCGATAGGCACTCATGGCGCGAAAATACCCAAAGACGGCTAAAGCTGCCTAAAGGTGGGGGTTTTGCCCCTCCCAAACGGGGACAATAAAACTGACCCCACATGCTTGGCCGAGGCAACGGGGCTTTCCCGGTCCGGCGCGGCATTCATCCTGGCCAAACTGACGCGCGAGGGCAGGCTGTAGGCGGTGATCGTAATGGTCTCATCCCAATTCAATCAAACCCCTGGGAGGTTTCATGCTCAAAGTCAGGTTTTTCCTCAACGAGCCGAATGGCAAGCCCTGAAAGCATTTTCACGAAATGATGCCCAGGTTGGGCTCAAAATACGCCGTCGAGATCGAGATCACGTCCAGACCGGCCAGCGAGTACCAGACTGACGAGTATTTCGAGCTGGAACTGCCTACGGCTCCTTCGGTCATGGTGGGCGATGAGATTGTGGTGGAAGGCTCCGACGTCCCCGAAGACAAGCTAGAGGCCTGCATCTGTAGGCAACTGGGTCTTCCCGAGCCCGAAAAGAAGGGGCTGCTTAGCCGTCTGCTCAAACGGTAATCCGAGGCATTCTATGGATATTATGGGAAACAGGCTATCTCTCCTGAAAGCACTAGCTTTGCTCGCCTTTCTTGTCGCCGCCATCGGGCTCGTCCGGTTCAGCCCAATCAGAGACCATCTGACGGCGGAAAGCCTTCTCGGCGTGGTTGAGGGCTCAGGGGCATGGGCTCCGGCGGTGTACATGCTGGGATATGCTGTCGGGGTGTGTATGTTCCTACCCGGAACGCTCCTCTCGGTCATTGGGGCTGCCGCATTCGGACCCTACCTCGGCTTCGTTTATGTCTGGGCGGGCGCGATGATTGGAGCAAGTTTATCTTTTCTCATAGGCAGATACCTCGGGCGGGATTTCACGGCCTCCCTCGTCGGCGACAAGCTCAGGCGCTATGACGAGGCTATCAAGCGTAACGGCTTCACCGCCACGTTGTATCTGCGCCTGGTCTACTTCCCCTTCAGCATCATGAACTTCGGAATGGGGCTGACCGGCGTGCGCTTCCGGGATTATTTCCTGGGGACGGCCCTGGGCATCCTGGTGGGTACGTTCATCTTCACCTTTTTCGTGGGCACGATGCGCGACATCTTGGCCAGCGGCCGATGGGAGGAACTCCTCGGCTGGAAGGTCCTCTTCTCCTTGGGGCTTTTTGTCTTTTCCTTATTCATTCCGGCGATCATCAAGCGCTTGAAAGGAGACGCGGCGTGAAGAACGGCGACAGCACCTCTGGAGCTTCACCTAACTGGCCTGACCGGCAAAGGAGGATGATCACGGCGATCCGGTTTTGCCTGTTGGCGGCGTTTATCGCGGGGATGGTTGCCACTTTGCTGGTGAAGCCTCGCGTCACGCCGTCCGCCCCCGAATCGCTCTGCATCCATCAACCTGCGGGAGGAACTCCTTGACCACTATTTCCGCCCCGTTGCCCCCAAAAAATCGAGTTCGGAAGCCCCGCCAGGAATCGGCCAACCGGCAGGACTCCATGCCCAGTCGCTATGCTCTGTGGGTGCGCGTTCTGTCCATGGCCGCATTTCTCTATGTGGTGGCGGCCTATCTCAACGCCAGAGTGTTCCACCTCTTGGTGGACGCCAGCGGACAGCCGCCTGCGTGGTTCAGCCAGTGGAGCGAATACCTGGTCATCGCCGTATTCGGCATCTGGAGGGTCATTGCCGAGCGCAACCCGTACACCCGCAAACGGCTGGCCTTCCTGGTCGCAGCCGTGGCGGGGCTCTGGTGGTTCTTTCCCGCGTATCTGCGCCTGCCCGAGCCGTACATCGGGACGTTGCCCGGCACTCCGATGCTGCCCCAGCTCCACACACCGGGAACGCTGACCTTCTTCGCAGTGCTGCTGCTCGTGCTGCTGTTCGGCCGCCGCGTGGTCTGCGGGTGGAACTGTCCGTGTGTCGGAATTCGGGAGAGTGTGGGGTTCGCCTTTCGGGATCGGACTCCCCGTTCCAGCAAGGCATGGCGCTGGCGGCATCTGAAATGGCTCTCCTTCGCCCTCTACGCAAGCGTCACAGCGATGATCCTGATTCCGGGCATGCCAGGCGTCTCCACAGCCTATAGAATCTTCCTGGGCTTGGTGGCGTTGCCATATTTTACTTCTCTGCTTCTTTCCCCCTGGATCGGCAACCGCGCGTATTGCCGTTTCCTGTGCCCGTATGGGGCAACATTCGGCCTTTTAAACCGCATCGGGTTCTTCCAGGTGAAGATGGACCGCGACCGTTGCGTTGATTGCGGGCAGTGCGAGCAAGTCTGCGATATGGGGATTCCGGTCCACCGGCAAGGACAAGCCGCCGGGAAAGTATCCAGCATCGAGGAGTGCTCGGGCTGCGGCAGGTGTGTGATTTCCTGCCCGGCTGACGCCCTGTCATTTCGCGATGTGCGCGACGTCCTGCACCCCGGCGCGCCCCGCAATGCGAGCCGCCTTCTGGGGCTGGCCACACGGCATCCGAACAGTTCTTCAACGGAGAAAAACGAGGAATAACTATGAAAATCGGCATCATCCTGTACTCTAACGATTCTGAGACCGTCTGGAACGCCTTCCGCTTTGGCCTTTTCTCCATCAAGCAGGGGGAGAGCGTGAAGATATTCCTGACCGGCAAAGGCGTGGAAGCCGACCGACTGGATACCGAGCAATTCAAGATTTCTGAGGCGATGCACTCCTACGTTGAGACGGGCGGGCAGATATTCGCTTGCGGCACCTGCCTGAAGCTACGGTCTAAGGATGGCTCCGAACTCTGTCCGCTCTCGAACATGCAGACCATGCTCGACATCATCCAGGAGTCGGATAAGGTGTTGACCTTTTAATCATTTCAAAAAGGGAGGCCGCCATGGAGACGGAGGGAATCATCAGGTTCGCATCGTTCCTGGCGGTCGCTCTTGCACTGGGCATATGGGAGCTCGCCGCACCACGCCGCATTCCGGAACCTGGTCGCGCATGGCGCTGGATCGGCAATTTTGGGGTTGTGGCCGTCTCGGCGCTTCTTATCCGGCTCATTTTCCCGATTCTGCCCGTGGCCTTGGCGCTTCTCGCCAGGGAAAAAGGATATGGTCTTTTCCCGCTGTTAGGCCTCCCTCCCTCAGTCGAGATCATCCTGGGATTTTTCATCCTGGACATGGCCATCTATTTCCAGCATCGGGCCTTCCACGCTTGGCGTCCTCTGTGGCGGCTTCACCGCATGCACCACGCCGACACCTTCTTCGATTTCACCACCGGAATCCGCTTCCATCCCCTGGAGTTCGTTCTGTCCATGGCCTTCAAGCTCGCCCTGGTCGTCCTCTTAGGTACTCCGGCCCTGTCCGTGGTCATGTTCGAGGTTTGCCTCAACTGCGTGGTCATGTTCAACCACGCCAACGTCCGGCTTCCTGAAGGAGCAGACCGGCTCCTGAGACTGGTGGTCGTGACGCCGGACATGCACCGGGTTCACCACTCGACCGACGCGCGGGAGTTCAACATGAACTTTGGTTTCAACTTCCCCTGGTGGGATCGGATGTTCGGAACCTATAAAGCCCAGCCGGAGAGGGGGCATGAGGATATGCTGATAGGGCTTACCATTTTCCGAGAGCGAAAATACCGCTCCTTACCTCGCATGTTGGCCATGCCTTTTCTTTGATCCTCCTCTGCGTTGGCAAATGATGCGACACACGGTAGCTCGCAGCGCCCCAACCGGCCCCTTGCTGGAAAGAACGGGCCTCTCGGCCCTTCCCTGAATTTGTTCAAATTATTCTTGAGTCAAATAGGTATTCCTTTGAAGCTTCAACCCACAAGAATTTAATGGCTCACAAATCATGATCCACTGGAATTTCTTTCTATCACACACGGCATGCAAAAGAAATTCCGACACAAATCTCCAAAAAAATGCCCGCCGAAAGGCGGGCACGGAAACGCATCAAGGATTTCAGGCGGCGCGGACCGCCGCCGAGAAGGCCTTTATGGATTCCTGCAAAGAAAGTGCAGCTGCGCAAAGAGCATCATGTGACGGCTGCGGAGACGACGTGGAGTCAGCCACCTTTTCCTCGCAAATCGCATACATCAGAACAAGTAACTTCTCCGCTTTGGTCTCAAAATCCTGAACTGCATTGTCCTTCACAAAAAACTCCTCTGAATTGAAGGCAGCCGATCACGCGCGCTCCGCCTACTAGGCACCATGAACCAGCCTTTATAGAGCTTGCTTCTTGGCGTTTTCTTTGGCGACGGCAAGAAGGTACGTCAGATCTTCTCCGAGAACTTCTGCTATTCGTTGGGCGTCAGAAATGAGCACGCCCTGTGGCTTACCAGTATTGGACGCTATGCCTCGGATGGCAGCCCACTTGCCCGCCGCCGATTTAGGACTCGCCTCCGGCCAGACCCGTTTAGCGAAATCGCCCTTGCGCCAGCCTCTGGCGTCCGCCCTTTTATCGACAAGCTCTACAAAGGACCGTTCCATCATTTCGGAAAAGTTTTCCATAACTGCCTCCGACTAAAACTATCGTCGGAAATTACTTCGCCGTCTACCTGTAAATTCTTATTGAGTAAAGAAAGAAATTCTGGCAAAAATCAGCTCGCGAGGACACTCTCATGAAAGACATTTTCGACCTGCTCTTCAGAAAACTGGGATCACAGTCTGCCGTGGCCAAGGCCCTGGGCTACACGGGCAGACAGTATTTAAACATCCGGCGCAAGGTGGAACGTGGGGAGGGACTGCACCCCCGTGTGGAAACCTTCATCCTGGTGAGGGCACAAATGCTCGAAAGAGATTCTGTCGCATTTCTCCCGCACATCCTGCCTGCCCCCTGCGCATTCGCACCGGCCAGTATGGAAAGGTAGACCCATGGCACCTAAAACAAAACGCATCGCCCGCAATATGGGTCGGATCGAATTCATCGCCAGCCGAGACGTGATCATCTCCATGCGTGAGCAAGGGTTCGACAACAAGAAGATTCACGCCGCCCTTGCCAAAAAGAAAAGGCTCACCATGTCGTATGCCACTTTTTGCTACCAAATGGCGCGATTCCGCAAGGCCGAGAATGAGCGGCAAGACCATGCCGTGGATCATGCCGATTCATCTGAAGCGGGCAATCCAACGGTCAAACACACCGGATCGCGCCAACCCGGCTTTTCGGTGAACAAGACTCCGTCAACCAGCGAAATGATCTGAGGCGAAACATGGCAACGATCCACTTCATACTTCAAGGCAAAGGCGGGTCCGGGAAATCATTGGCCGCATCGCTGCTCGCCCAATACCTGAGAGACAAAGGAGTTCCTACCCATTGCTTCGACACGGACCCGATAAACGCCACCTTTGCGGGATACAGGGATCTGGATGTCGTGGCCTTGGACATCATGAGCGGTGACGACATCGATCCTCGCAGTTTCGACCAGCTCATGGAAGGGATTATCGCGCTGACGCCCGAGAATCACCCTGACGCTCATGTGGTAGTGGACAACGGAGCATCTTCCTTCGTGCCCCTCGGCTCTTACCTGCTCGAAAACCAAGCCATCGGCCTTCTTGAAGAGCATGGGCACACGGTGATGCTCCATACCTTGGTCACCGGCGGCCAAGCCCTCCTGGACACTCTGTCTGGCCTCAAGTCCCTGGCGACACATTTTCCGGCCACATCCATCGTGGTCTGGCTCAATCGCTATTTTGGGGACATCACCATCGACGGCAAAGCCTTCGAGGAATTCAAGGTCTATGCGGAATGCTCTGCCAGTTTCCACGCCGTCATCGCCATTCCCCACCGCAAACAGGCGACTTTCGGCAGAGACATGGAAGAACTGTTCGCCAGACGCCAAACCTTCAGTGCAGCCATCAACTCCGACCTCCATGTCATGGTCAGGCAGCGTGTCACCAGTTTCTGGCGTGATGTCATGGCCGAAATGGACAGGGCGCGGCTTTGTTAAAGACGGCTTTGCAGCAAGCAACTCCTGGGACTGGACCGCAAAAAGACGACAGTGAGGATGCTGCTCCGCCTTTGCTGCCCGATGGCATCGGTCTCGACCTCGAAACCGTCCGCGCTATGTTGGCTTTAAAGCATGCCACCGTTGTCGCAACAGACGACCCGGTGATGATGCTGGTCACGTTGAGCAATGCTTTTCTCAACGAATACGAAAAGCTGTTGAAACGACACAATGACGCCCTGACGGCCTACCTGGAATCTGCGGCCGGGAAGCACCTCGAAGCTACTCGGCAGGCCTCGGAGACCATTACCCAGGGGCTGTCGGCAACCTCCGTCGTAGCCATCCAGGCCATTCTCCAAAAGCACAAAGAAGCGCTGGTCTCCTTTCAGAACAACATGGGCTGGTTGACGGCCATCGTCGCCATCTCGGCGGCGATCAACGTGGCCGTCTTCGTTTACAGGAGCCTGATGTGAGCGATGATCGGCTGAACCGAAGTCTGGAGATGGCCATGGGGTCAATCGCCATGGATGCCCTCCGCTCACCGGACATCCTGGAGATCATGCTGAACCCGTGCGGCTCGTTGTGGCTGGAGCGGTTCGGTGAACCCATGTTCCAGGCAGGCAGCATCGCGCCTGAACTCGGACGGCGTATCGTCTCGCTCGTTGCCTCCGCACTGGGCACTACCATCACGCGCGAAAGCCCTAGGGTCGAGGGCGAATTCCCCCTGGACGGAAGCCGGTTCGAGGGCACGGACAGCCCCATCGTGCCTGGTCCGTCATTCGTCATTCGCAAGAAGCCCAACCGGATTTTCACCCTGGAGTCCTACGTTGAAAGCAACATACTGGCTCAAAACTCCATGCAGTTTCTGCACGAATCAATCCGGCGCAAGTGCAACATCCTGGTAGTCGGCGGAACTGGCTCCGGGAAGACGACTTTTGTTAATGGAATGATAGAGGCCCTGTCTCGCCTATGCCCTCACGATAGGCTCGTAACCATGGAGGATACCTACGAGTTGCAGGTGTCGAGCAAAAATCAGGTCATGTTCCGAACCTCCGACCATGTGGATATGCAGGAGCTGACCAGGATCACCATGCGGTATCGCCCGGACAGGATCATCGTCGGCGAGGTCCGCGACGGAGCGGCCCTCGACCTGCTGAAGGCTTGGAACACCGGTCACCCCGGCGGCATCGGAACCCTCCATGCGGACAGCGCGGAAGACGCCCTGGGCAGGCTGGAAGATCTGGTCGCCGAAAGACTTGTGTCACCCATGCACCGGCTGATCAGTCGGGCCATCAACGTCGTGGTGTTCATCGAGAAGACTCCCGAGGGAAGAAGAGTGTCGGAAGTGGCGATGGTCCATGGATATGACAGGGCAAAAGCATCTTACTCCATGGAGTATATCTCCAATCATTTCTGTCCGGTTAACAAATGGCTTGACACCAGAATGCGCCAATGGGCTTGAGCGTCTGGGGCTTCACTGATTTGGAGATGCATTTCAAAAAATAGAGTTCGGTTGTCATGACATTAAACTCAAAAACACTTGCA
>JBBRUD010000142.1:0-7611 GCA_038248065.1 Desulfovibrionales bacterium
GCATCGAAGGACCGTACTGGCCTTTTCGATGGCCAGCGCTTGACGCCTGATTCCAGCACAGGCACAAGACTTCTTGGATGGCTGGAAACGCCCGAAATCTCGACCCTTCAGGAACAGATTCCTGGAATTGATACGCTCAATGAGATCTTCGGCCAGCTCGGCCTTGATGATCTCCAAGACGAATATACCGTCTACGTTTGTGAGCGGTACGGAGTCTCCGAATTGAACGAGATAAATGCAAACCAGGTCAGTGAGCAGATCACCCTGCTCAAGCAGTGCCTGAAACGTGAAGAGAAGATGTCCCAGTTTGTGGACATTCTGCGGCAGAAGCTAGCGGCTTAAACCCTTATCGGGCCGAGGAATCGGCCCTTTTCTTGTGCCGGATAAAGCATTCATAAGGGGTTCAGATATGGCTCAATCGGTGTTCGATACCTGCGTACCACGCGAAGATGTCCTCAAAGGGGCTGTCACCGAATCCGACTTTGCCGCTGACTTGGCCATGGTCCTTCGGGGCCAGGGCCCAAAAGACTACCTGGACCCAAAATTATTCTTCTCTAATACACATCCTACCCGTGGGCTGAAAGACCTTCTCTGGAACGCCAGCATGCGATTATCAGGGCGTGCTGAGGGCGTCGCCTCCATCTTCCGGTTGGACACCAACTACGGCGGTGGCAAGACCCATGCTCTTATCGCCTTGGCTCACGTGGCACGAGGCGTGAGCGATGTGCCAAACATACCGGAATTCATTGACCCACAGCTCTTGCCGACCGGAAATATCCGGATTGCTGCATTTGACGGTGAGAATGCCGACCCGGCTAATGGTCGAGCCATGGGGGATGGCATCCGCGCGCACACTCCCTGGGGTGAGCTTGCGTACGCTCTTGCCGGACATGAAGGATTCGAAAAGGTTCGGCTGAGTGACACGGCTGGCCAAGCTCCGGGCGCAGAAACTATCCGCGAGCTTTTCGGGGGCGAACCGACTCTGATCCTTCTTGATGAACTGTCCATATACCTGCGCAAAGTATGGGCTGGGAAACAGCATGAAGTTGGAGAACAACTCACTCCCTTCCTGACAGCTCTGTTCAAAGCTGTTGAATCCACCCCCAACGCAGCCGTGGTTTACACACTGGCCATCGGCAAAGAAGGCGCTACGGATGCATATGGCCCCGAAAACGACTTCATTGCTCGAAAAATGGGTGAGCTTGAAAGCGTCTCCGCCCGCAAGGCCACGCTCCTGAATCCCACCGAGGATGACGAGACTGTCAAGGTTCTGCGCCGCCGTCTGTTCGCATCCATTGACGATATACAAGGCAAGGAGGTCATTGAACGGTACCAGCGGGTATGGGATCAAAACCGCGACAAGCTCCCCGGCGCTGGATTTCTGGACAAGAAGGCTGAAGCATTTCTGAACGGCTACCCCTTTCACCCCGACCTTATCGAAACTCTTAAGGAAAAGACTTCCACGCTAGAAAACTTCCAGCGTGTTCGCGGCATGCTTCGCCTTTTAGCCCGCACGGTATGTTCGCTATGGCGGACAAAGCCCAGCGAGGCCATGGCCGTACATATTCATCATATTGACCCTGCCAATGAACCTATCCGCCAAGAGATCGTAACCCGTCTCTCCCTTCAAGCATTTGTCCCGGCAATAAATGCAGACGTTGCCGCCAAAGAGGGTGACCAACCAGCCCTGGCTCAGGAACTGGACAAAAAACACTATGTGGGGCTGCCTCCCTATGCTTCTTATGTGGCGCGAACAATCCTCCTCCATACCCTCGCGTTCAATGAGAACCTTAAGGGAGCGAAGCCCGACGAGGTGAACGCCGCTGTCTTGGCACCTGGCCTGGATATTGGCTTCATTGAGGATGCTATCCGTCGGTTCCGCACGGATTCAGAATTCCTAGATGATAAGCCCCATTCTCCGTTGCGATTTTTGACAGAGGCGAACCTGACCCAGATGATTCGGCGTCAGGAAAAGCACGTGGATAAAGGGGACACCCGAGCCCAGTTAAACGATAGGATACGGTCGATCTTTAGCGGCAAAATGTTCAATTCTGTGTTCTTCCCGAGCATGCCGGGTGAAATGCCGGACGATGCCGGTGATGGGCATCCTTACCTGGGCGTTTTGAGTTACGACGCTTCGGAAATCAGGCCCGACCAGATTAGCCTTCCTGAGCTAGTCCGTAAGCTCTTCAAGGAGCGTGGCAGCAGCGGTGAGTTCCGGAGAACCCAAAACAATTTGGTTTTCCTAGTCGTCGATGCCTCCAAGAAGAATGACATGCGCCAGAAAATGATGCGCCGCTTGGCCTTGGATGCCCTACGCAAGCCGGAACGACTTCAATCTCTAGCGAAACACCAGCAGGACCACCTCCACGAGTTATTTCAGCGGAGCGAGCAGGAAGTGGCCGTGGCAATCCAGCAGGCGTATCGCCACGTATTCTACCCCTCGAAGACTCGAGTAGAAGGCGCAGATGTCGATCTGGCCCACACAGTCATCGACGCACAGAACGCAGGGGCCAATCCTGGAGATGGACAACGCCAAGTAGTGCGAGTCCTGCGCGAAATGAAAAAATTGCGTCTGAGCGAGGACCAGCCGGATTCAGCCAGCTTTATTCGCGATCGGACCAGCCTGCGCTCTGGGCGGATCAGTACGGCCAAATTCCGGGATGAGTTCCGGTGCAGCCCCTCTCTGCCTATCCTAGTTGAAGACGATGTTTTTCTGCGAGGTATCCGGCAAGGAGTTGACCTCGGCGAATACGTTTACCAGAGCGGCGAGCTTGTTTGGGGCCAGGGTGGTCCGCCACCCAGTCTTCGCATTGACGAGCAGTCTTTTGTATTTACTGCCGCCTATGCTAGGGACAACCAAATTTGGCCGAAGCCTGAACCGAAGCCCACCCCACCGACGGGACCGGGAACTGACACGATCGTTGGAGCCGATCCAAAGAAACCTACAGATCTGGAACCGGAATCAGAGGAACCGACCACGCCTCCCCCGGCAAATGACTTCGAGCAAGAGGGAGTCCTCAAAGAAGCTCTGACCATGCTCTGGGAAAAAGCCCGGAGTAAGAGCGTTCATGCGTTTGAGTCACTGAGGATCGCCGTCTATGACCCTGTTGAAGGCTTCAAGCTTTTGAGCCAAGTGAACACAGTCCAGAAGACCAAAAAGCAGGTTTCCATTCAAGGGGCATACGAGACGACCGACGGCAGCAGCCTGGACGTCGAGTTCAACGGTATCGTTGCGGACGCCATGCCCGTTAAGGAATTTCTTGACCCGCAACTGCGCGCAGCAAGTGAAAAAGACATGAAAGTCGAATTCACCTTGACCTTTGATGATGGTCTCATGCTTGATGGCGTGGAGCCGGAGACACTCACCGAGAAGCTTTGCAAATTCGGCGCGGGAGCGGCCTATGTGTCCGCTCGTGCCAAAACCAAATTATAAACATGCGCACCACTGACTTAGCCAAAAACGGTTCACGGGTAACAACCCCCCAGTACGAGCTGCGTGCCCGACAGATTCCTGCCATTGGCCTTGATCTTGAGGTCTGGCAGGTGCCGTCCGCAAGCACCCCAAACATCACCACACCAATCCGCATTGCCGGGCTTGGCGGGCGCAATCTGGCACTCATTGAACATCGCATCCTGCGACGCCTGGGCAAGGCTGACATCAACCTGGGGGGAATATCTCTTGCCGGGGCGAAGAGCTTCCCCTTGGACGAGGATCTGTCTTTGAACCTCGGCCTGCTCTTTCGCATGCTGGCTCCAATGCGCAACCGCGACCACATGCGCGCCGTCACCGAGGGTATCGAAGCCATGGCCAGAGAAGAAGCTTCTTACTGGTTGGGCATGGCCATGCACCGCAAATATCCTCGTCGAGTGCTGATGGCTCTGCGGATTCTGCTGACCGAACCCAAACCGAAATAACCGGTGGTAGTGATGACTTCGGAGACACTATCCCGCCTTCTGCAGGCTGCCGAAGGGGCTCACGTCGAGTTCAAGGAAGCCAAGAACTCCTTCGACCGTAAGGAGATACTTCGCTACTGCGTCGCCTTGGCGAACGAGAAAGGCGGTAAGCTTGTGCTGGGTGTTACTGACTCGATGCCGCGCCGAGTAGTCGGGACTATGGCGTTCGGCAACCTGGACGATACCCGTAACGATATCTACCAATCCATTCGGCTGAACGTCGAGATAACCGAAGACCTGAGCGCTGGCAGCCGGGTGCTTATTTTCAACGTCCCCAGCCGTCCTGTCGGCATGCCTCTGGAATATGACGGACGGTATCTCATGCGTCGTGGCAGCAGCCTTGTTCCCATGACCCCTGACCGGCTACAATCTATCCTTGATGAAACTGTATCGGATTTTTCCGCTGAGATTTGTCCGGGAGCTTCTCTCGCCGACCTTTCCCCCGAGGCCGTTGAAATATTCCGCCAGCTTTGGGCGCGACAGTCAAATCGCCCGCACTTGCTAGAACTGCCTGACCACCAACTTCTTGACGATGCTGAACTGCTCGTCGACGGAGGAGTGACTCGGGCCGCGCTCATTTTACTGGGCACTAGCCGGAGCTTGGGTCGTTACGTGGCGGACGCGGAGGTCATCTTTGAATACAGGCACGCGAAAGAGGACATTGACCCCTCCGTCCGGAAATCCTTCCGGGAGGCCCTTTTTGTCTACCTCGACCGGCTCTGGGAGTTGGTGAACCTCCGCAACGAAGCCAATGCGTACCAGATGGGGATGGTCCGACGCGACATTCCCTCCTTCCGGGAAGAGAGCTTTCGGGAGGCCCTTCTAAATGCAGTCTGCCACAGGGATTACCGCTACTGCGAGTCTGTCTTTGTCCGTCAATACCCTGGTCTCATTGAGATCGACAGCCCTGGGGGACTGCTGCCAGGCGTCACCATCGACAATATGATGTTCAAAACATCCTGGAGAAACCGTCGGATTGCCGAAGCTCTTGAAAAAACTGATCTGATTGAGCGCTCAGGCCAGGGAGTTGATCGAATGTGGCGGTTGGCCATTCTGGATGGCAAGCTGCCGCCCGACTATTCCAGAACGGATGACCACCATGTCTCCGTGAGTCTGCACGGAACCATCCATGATCCGGCACTCCTTCGTTTCCTGGAGGAAGTTGGGGAGGAGAAATACCGGGGCTTTAGCGCCATGGACTTTGCCGTGTTGCACTTTGTTAGCCAGGACAAAAATATCCCCAAGGAATTCGGTGGGCGCGCTCATGTGCTGATTGAGCAGGGCATACTCGAACGAGTCGGCCGCAGGATCATTTTTGCCCGGCGTTATTACGAAATGAAGGGGCAGGCTGGTGTCCACACCCGCAAACGCGGGCTGGACAAGGAGACAAATTTACAGCTCCTCCTGGCCCATATCCGCTCCTGTAGAAAAAAGGGATGTGTGCTTTCCGAGTTGCAGCAGGTGTTGCCCAGCGTCTCACCCAGGACCCTCAAACTCTACCTTGGAGCCCTTAAGATGCGTGGTGACGTGAAAGTGGCTGGCCGGACCAAGGCCGCCCGCTGGCTCGCGGCTGAATGGGCAGAACCGACCAAGCCTGGCTAATCCTTCCGTCCAATAACCCTACAACATGCTGAAAAAACACAATATCATTAAACAGGCGGCTGTGGTTTGGTGTCCAAAAAGCGGCCAAACAACATAATCGCTTGAGAATGATTCTTTGCCCGGAACGCACACAGACAAGGGAGGGGATATGTGTTTTTCAAGACGGTTATCGCCTAATGGTCTTAGCGAACTGCACGCCATGGCGAACGACGATAGCGGCAACTGGTGGAAGGATCTATTGACGCTCTGGCGTCCGGGTGGCGCTCCCACAGGGACATATGGCCTGCGCCTAGCCATCAGGAACGGGTACATGAACTTCTACTTCCGGGGACAGTCCATAGCCAAGGTCTGCTTTGGCCGAGGTGGAACTCCACGGATAGAAACCCACGTGAAGTATGTTGCCGACGGCCAGACGGATCAGAAGTATGCCCAGCTGAACGGCTCGTCCATTTCCCTTCCTGGGGGGGGCACCTCGCAGTATGAAGGACTGAAGACCCTTCACCGGTGGATCGACCGAGCCGCTCAATACAAGACGAATGAAAAACCGTTTGTGGATGATCTCGTGGGGGCCAACGGCTCTGTCATCGACCTCGAAATGGGCCTTCCAGCATGGGGGGAGCGCACATTCGCACTGCGATTGGACTTGGTGGCACTCAACAAGGCCGCTGACGGGGTTCACCTTTGTTTCTGGGAAGCCAAACTCATAAGCGATTCTCGGCTCCGGTCGCACAATGAGCCGAAAGTTCTCAAGCAGATTGCGGATTACGAAGCGTTCCTTGACTACGACGGTCACGAGGAATGCGTCCGGGCCGCCTACCACGAGACGTGCAAGCTCTTAATCGAATTCAAGGGCATGGCCGAAAAATGCGGCCACCCAGGTGTCGCACTCCACGAAGCGATCACGGAAGCTGCGACCGAGAAGTCCAGGATCATCATCAACCGCCCCCTGCGGTTGGTAATTTTTGAGGACAAAGTGAGCGGCGGAGGAGGCAACTGGAAAATGCACGCAAGAAAACTCAAGGAAGGTGAAGTCAGCTTCATTGTTCTGGACGGGAGCAACCCAAAGGATCGTTCATTACCCGGAGTGGGCGCTTGAGCGAAGTCTGCCTGACCATACACCGCGCCGCGTCCGAAATCGGCGGCAACTGCCTGGAGATTGCGACCTCCGAAGGTGCTCGCCTCATTCTGGATGTCGGCAGGCCTTTGGATGCTCCAGAAGAAATCGAGACGCCAATTCCGCCCAGCCTTGATCTTTCCAGACTGGTTAGTGGGGTGCTCCTCTCCCACCCTCATCAGGACCACTACGGACTTGTGCAGGGATTACCCGCGGATTGGCCGGTTTTCTCCGGAGTTGCGACGGCTAAGCTCATCAAACTGACCTCAGAAATCACCCATAAGCCCTTCAACCGCACGTTCATCACATGGACAAGTAACACTCCCTTCTCGGCGGGACCGTTCAGGATAACTCCCTTACTGACGGATCATTCAGCCTTTGACGCGTACATGCTGCTGGTGGAGGTCGCCGGGAAAAGACTTCTCTATTCTGGGGATTTCAGGATGCACGGTCGCAAGGGAGTGCTGGTGGAGCGGTTGATGCGTTCACCGCCGCAAGACATCGATTTGCTCATCATGGAAGGGACGAACCTCGGGACCGACAAACCATGCAAAAGCGAATCAGATCTTGAGGAAGATTTCGTCGTTCTTTTTCAGCAGACGGCAGGTCGGGTATTCATTGCTTGGTCAGGCCAGAACGTTGATCGCACTGTAACTCTCTACCGGGCCTGCAAAAAAGCTGGGCGGACGTTGGTTATCGACATTTATACCGCCGAAGTCCTGGAGATGCTGGCCGAGCACGCCAATCTACCGAGAGCAGGATGGCCGAATCTTAAGGTTGTCATCACAAAAAGGCTTTCCAATTCGTACAGGAGAAGAGGGCAGGCCGAAGTAACCGAACGCATGGCTGTCAAACAGCGTTGAATTTTGACCCCCAAACCGCACCGAAAAGTGACCCCCTCCTGTAGTTGGTGTAAGGCCGACCTCCGTCTTTGTGGA
>JBBRUD010000143.1:0-7432 GCA_038248065.1 Desulfovibrionales bacterium
ATTCTTTAGTGGCGGGAGCGACGGGACTTGAACCCGCGGCCTCTGACGTGACAGGCCAGCGCTCTAACCAACTGAGCTACGCCCCCGCTTGGGCTCTCGTGGTAGGCGGAACAGGGCTCGAACCTGTGACCCTCGGCTTGTAAGGCCGATGCTCTTCCAGCTGAGCTACCCGCCCGCTTGCTCACGAGGAAGCTGTGTCTATACCTGCCGCCCCTGGCCGTCAACAAGTTTTTGAACTTCAGCCAAAATATCCACGAGCCCTGGACGCACCCTGGTTCCTGCGCACCCACCAGGAGGCCGCCAGACCCCAAACAGTATTGGCGACGAGCACCACCACAGGGGTAAGCGCGCCCAGATCGAGCCCCCACATACCTTTGCCCAACACGTTAGGGAAAATTACGGCCAACTGCACCGCACTGGGCGGCAACCCGTAGAGCAGGCCGCGCAACACCATCCGCCTATCCAAAACCGGCAGCAGGAACAAAAAGCCCCAGATTCCGCCCCAGACAAGGCGCTGGTAAAGCCAGGGGGCGGTCCAGGCCGGGGCGATGGCCACGCCCAGCAAGGCAGTAAGGCCGAATGCTCCGGCTGCCCACACAAAAATGGCGTTCGCCAAGCCTCCGGCCACACCGGCAGCGAAACAGACACTTAAAGACCGAAACATTTCCTTCATGTGCGGCTCCTTGAACTGTCAACGCATTGAAAAGTATGCATCGTTCAATCTGTAACCAGACTGTAACAATTGAAACCCTATTGCAACATTGTTCGCAGTGTTGTATCTTGCAATCAATGTCCAGCGTCTCTTAGCGCCGGACGCCGGAGTTCGCAATGCTGTTCACAATTTTCCTGATCCTATTTGGGGTGGGGGCGTTTATTTCCTCCTTTTCGTACCTGGTGTTCTGGTACGAGGCCGCCAACACCCCCCATCAGACCACCCTGGAGACCTGCTCCGGCCGAGGGGGCGTAGTGCCGTGCATCCTCCGCGGTTTTCTCACCAGCGTGTTCAGCCAACTTGTGGTCTACGCCACCTATCCCCTCGCATTGATCAGGCCGTCCTGGAAGTTCTCGCCAGGCTGCGCGCGCCCCCCGGTCCTCCTCGTGCACGGCCTCTACCACAACGCCTCGGCCTGGTTCCTGTACAAATGGATTCTCAGGCGGGCCGGTTTCAAGACCATTTTCTGCTGGAGTTACAACTCCATGCAGGATGATTTCTGGCAACTGGCAGAGCAGCTCAAAAACGCCTTGAGCGAAGCCACCACCCTGTGCGAGGGACGCAAAGTCATCTGCATAGGGCACAGCATGGGCGGACTGCTCATCCGGGCCGCGCTTGCCGACCCCGCCTCGGCCAAAATGATCGCAGCAGCCGTCACCCTCGGCACACCGCATCAGGGCAGCAAGATGTCCGCCTTGGCCTTGGGGGCCCTTGGCCGCAGCATCATCCACAACGGAGCACTCGTGCGCAAGCTCAACGCAATGCGCTCTCCCGCCCGCCTGCCCAAGCTCAACCTCTTCTCGCCCATCGACAACATGGTCATACCAGCCAGTTCCCTGTCAGTCCCGGAACCCGGCTGGGTGGAGACGGCCACCGCCCCCATAAGCCATGTGAACATGCTCTACCACCTGCCTACCATCGCGCTGGTACTCGATTACCTGGAAGAAACCTTCCCCCTGGCCCACTCCGCCTACCATTCCCAAGAAAAGTGTCTGGCAGGTTCCGTCGCAAAGGCTTGAGCTCCAAAGCCGCCAAGGGTACACACCCGTGACGGCGGTATCCCTCATGAAATTCTTTTCAACCCTTCTGCTCACCATATTGCTATCAGGACTTGGCCCGTGCCCTGCACGGGCACAGGATGAAGTCGGCAGGAAGGCCATCCTGTACATCAACTCCTACCATAACGGCTACGCCTGGTCCGACCAAGTTCTTGAGGGCCTGCGCACCACCATGGACAAAAGCGGCGTCCCCTACGACTTGCAGATTGAATACATGGACAGCAAGCGTTTTGTTGGCAACCAAATGGAAGAGACGCTCTATAATCTGTATAAGATCAAATACCAAAACGTCACCTTCGACAGCATCATCGTCTCCGACGACAACGCTTTCCAATTCATGCTCAAATACCAGGATCGTCTCTTTCCCGGCGTTCCCGTAGTATTTTGCGGAGTCAACGATTTCGAGCCTTCATACCTTACTGGCCGCACCAACTTTACAGGCGTCGTTGAACTCCCGGACATCATGACGAATTTCCGCTTAGCCATGCACATCACCCCAGACCTGAAGCGCATGGTGGTCATCAGCGACCGGAGCCTGACCGGCCAAGCCATTCGCAAACAGATAATCACCAGCGTCCAGCCTTTGGCCAACGAACTGCGCATTGACTACTGGGAAGTAGACTCCCTACCAGAACTCCTCAAACGATGCGAGGAACTCACCGAAAAAGACATCGTTTTCCTTATTCCTATATATCTTGAATCAGGACGTATCTACTCCGTCGAGGAAGTTCTGCAAACGCTCTACAAAAACATTAAGCCACCCATCTATAGTGCCTGGCAGTTCATGCTCGGATACGGCATTGTTGGCGGAAAACTCCATTCTGGACAGGGCGAGGGAGAGCTTGCAGCAAAATTAGCCTTGAGGGTCATGAACGGCACCCCCCCATACAAGATTCCCGTTGTGAGCAATTTTGAAGATCCCTACATATTCGACTACAACGTGCTCAGCCATTTCGGCATTCGCCACGACAAACTTCCAAGCGACAGCACCTTCATCAACGAGCCGTTAAGCTTTTACACCATCAACAAGCAGATTTTCTGGATCATCGTATCCAGCCTGCTGGTTCTCGTCTTCATCATGGTGCTGCTGGTCACCTCCATCCTTCAAAAACGCTCGGTTGAGTTGCAAATCAAGAATCAGCTTTCGTTCCTGCGCATTCTCATGGATACCATCCCGCTGCCTCTGTCCTACAAAGGCATCGACGGCAGGTATCTGGGCTGCAACCTGGCGTTTGAAAACTGGTTTGGGGTTACCCGTGAAGAGCTGGTGGACAACTCCTCCCATGCGCTGGCCAGACGCACCGACGAGGCCGAACGCAGCCTGCTGGCCACCCCCGGCGTTCTGAGCTTCGAGACGGACATGCTCGACGCCAAGGGCGATCACCACGGCGTCATCGTCAGCAAGGCCACCTACAAGAACGCCAGAGGCGACGTGGTGGGCATCGTGGAGGCCATCCAGGACATCACCCTGCGGCGCGACGCTGAAAAAGCCCTGCGTAACTCCCAGGCCATGCTCCAGACCGTGCTCAACAACATCCCCCAACTGGTGTACTGGAAGGATAAAGACCTCAAATTCATGGGCGTGAACCGCTCATTCCTCGATTTCTTCGAGTTGCCTTCAGCCGACGACATTGTTGGCAAAAGAGCCATGACCATTGTGTCCGGCCTTGAGGCGCAAACCGCCGAAGACGCCAACCTCCGGGTGCTCAACTCCGGCATGGCCGAACACCGGCGCGAGTGGACACTGCAGTTGAAAGGCCGTGACCCCGTGCAATTGGAAATCAACATCGTGCCCCTGCACGACGACGCCGGGCAGGTGGTTGGCGTACTGGGCACGGCAGAAGACGTCACGGCCAAACTGAGCCTGGAGCGCCAACTGCTGCAGTCCCAGAAGATGGAGGCCATCGGCGCGCTGGCCGGAGGCATCGCCCATGATTTCAACAACATCCTTACTTCTATTATCAACTCCACCGAACTGGCTCTCATGGACCTGCCCGAAGAATCCGAAACCGTCCTCGACCTGGAGCGCACCCTGAAGGCGGCCCGCCGCGGCTCCCGGCTGGTGCAGCAGATACTCACCTTCAGCCGTCCCTCCCAGGAGGGCTTCATGCCCACGGACCTTTCCGAGGTGGTCCACGAAGCCCTGGCCATTTTCACCGCCACCCTGCCCCGCAACATCACGGTGAACGAACGGATAACCGTGCACCCGGCCATCGCCTTTGCCGATCCCACCCAACTGCACCAGATCGTCATGAATCTGTGCGCCAATTCCTTCCAGGCCATGCGGGAGAATGGCGGGCATATGGCTCTGGAACTCGACGAGGTCGCATTCGACGAAACCCATGCCGAACTCATGAGCCTGCCACAAGGCCAGTACCTGCGCATACGGGTGGTGGACAACGGCCCCGGCATCCCGCCGGAAATCCTGGATCGCATCTTCGACCCCTTCTTCACCACCAAGCCCAAGGGCGAAGGCACGGGGCTGGGGCTGGCCGTGGTGCACGGCATCGTGAAATCCCACCAGGGCGGGCTCAAGGCCGTAAGCCAGCCCGGACAGCGTACCAGTTTTGAAATCTTTCTACCCAAAGGCCACGGCTTGACTGCGGATAGGACTACCGCAACGGGCGAGCCCCCGCGCATGGGGCACGAACATGTGCTTTTCGTGGAGGACGACGAAGACCAACTGCGGGTTATTCCCCGCGTGCTCAGCCTTCTGGGCTATACGGTGACTGCCAAAAGCGGCGGAGCCGAGGCCCTGGAGTTCCTGGCCACGTCGCCCGGGTCCGTGGAAGTGGTGGTCACGGATTTCGACATGCCTGGCCTCTCTGGAGTGGACTTCGCCGAACAGCTCGACCGGCTGCTGCCGGATCTGCCGGTCATCCTGGTCTCCGGGCGTCGAAGCGCCTTGACGGCGGCGGAGCGCGCGGGCAACATCCGCATGGTGTTGCTCAAACCTTATAATGGAGGGGACTTGGCCAAGGCCATCGGCCAGGTTCTTGATCATGGTACCGCATAAATGCCCACTATTCTGGTCATAGACGACGACCCTGAAATCCGGGGCACTTTCGAAAGCCTTTCCCGGCGTATGTGCTTCAACTTTCTGGGCGCGGGCAGCCTGACCGAAGGATTGGGACAGCTGCATGGCAACGACGTGGATGTGGTGCTGCTGGATATCCGCCTGCCCGACGGCAACGGGTTGGACGCCCTGCCCGAAATCCTCCGGGGTGAAAACCCTCCAGAAGTGATCATCCTCACCGGCCTGGGCGACCCGGACGGCGCGGAAATGGCCATATCCGGCGGCGCGTGGGACTACCTGGTGAAACCGGCGCCCATCAAGCAGACCATGCTCTCGCTCAATCGAGCCCTTAAATACCGCAAGGAAAAGGAAGGGCACGTTTCCACCGTGGCCCTGCGCCGCGAAGGAGTGGTGGGCAACAGCCCGCGCATCGAGGCCTGCCTCGATCAGGTGGCCCAGGCCAGCCGACTGACCGGCCCGGTACTCATCATGGGCGAAACCGGCACCGGCAAGGAGCTCATCGCCCGCACCATCCACCTCAATTCCCAGCGCGCCTCGGGCGAATTCGTGGCCGTGGATTGCGCCTCGCTCACCGAAACACTGCTGGAGAGCACCCTCTTCGGCCACCGCAAAGGAGCCTTCACCGGCGCGGACGCCGACCGCAGGGGGCTGGTGAAGCTTGCAGACAACGGCACATTGTTCCTGGACGAGGTGGGCGAAATGCCCCTGACCATCCAGAAGGCCTTCCTGCGCGTCCTCCAGGAAAAACGGTTCCGTCCTGTGGGTGCGAGCATCGAGGTAGAAAGCGATTTCAGGCTCATCACCGCTACTAACCGCGACCTGGAAGGCATGGCCCTCAAAGGCGAATTCCGCCAGGATCTGCTCTACAGGCTCAAAACCTTCGTCATCTCGCTGCCCCCCCTGCGTGAGCGCGATGACGACATCAAGATATTGGCCCTGCACCATCTGGACATCCTGTGCCAGCGCTACGACCTGCCCACCAAAGGCGTCGGGGCTGATTTTTACGAGATGCTCAAGGCTTACTCCTGGCCGGGCAACGTGCGCGAACTCCACGGCATCATGGAGCGCGCCCTTGCCGCCGCAGGGCTCGAGCCCACACTCTACGCAAAGCACCTGCCCCCGGAACTGCGCATCCAGGTGATGAAGGCCAGCCTTGAAGAACGCGGTCGCCTCGGCGAAAAAAACGCCTTGCCCCCCCTGGAAGCCCCGCTGGGAGGCTACGCCGTCGGAGGCCTGCCCACCCTCAAGGCCTTCAAAGACCTCAAGGAACGCGAATACCTGGACGCCCTGGCCCGAGAGACCGGGCGGGACATCCTGGCCATGCTGGATACCTCCGGCCTGTCGCGGTCGCACCTGTACGCGCTGCTCAAGAAGCACAATATGGCCTTGTAACGCCCCTGGCCTGAACCTCTCCCGACGGCGCGTCTTGTTGAGTTGTCGTGCAGCAATATGGATGTGTAGAATTCGCCCTCTGGCAAACATCCTTCCCAGACGGGCTTCAGGCGTTGCGCCAGATCCCCGACACCAACCCTCCCCACGAGGTCTTTATGCCCCGCTTCGTCCTGACTCTGCTCCTAATCTTGGTGCTCCCATCCCTGGCCGTGGCACAGGACTATCCCGTCCGTCCCATCACCCTGGTGGCCGGATTCGCGGCAGGTGAACCCGGCGACGCAGCTGCGCGCATTCTGGCACGGTTTGCTCCTGCCGCCCTGGGACAGCCCCTCACCGTGGAGAACGCCCCCGGTGACGGCGGCATCGCCGCCATGGGCAAGATGCTCACTTCCGCCCCGGACGGCTACACCCTGGCCTTGTGCGGCATGGACACACTCACCCTGCAACCGCGCCAGATCGTTACACCACTGGGTTCCCCGCGCCAGTACACGGCCGTGGCCACCGTGGCCGAAAGCCCCCTCTGCCTGGCGGTGCGAACGGATGCACCCTTCAAGAGCGCCAACGACTTCCTGGCTGAAGCAGGCAAACGCCCGGGCGCCCTCAGCGTGGGCGACGCCGGAAAAGGCTCGGCCCCGCAACTGGCGGCCCTACTCCTGGCCTCCAAAGCCCAGAAGCGCTGGAAGCAGGTGCACTTCGACACTGCGGCAGCCAGCGCCGAGGCGCTGGTCCAAGGCAAGGTGGACGCCCTGGTTCAACACGCGGCTACGGTGCTGCCGCTGGTGAAAAGCGGCAAGGCCCGCGTCCTTGCCGTGTTCTCGGAACGTCCCGCCGCCTGCCTGCCGGGCGTGCCCACCCTACACTCCCAAGGCAACGGCCTGATGCTCGCCTGCTATCTTGCCGTGCTCGGCCCAAGCGGCATGGTTCCCGCCGATGTCACCAAACTGAATGCGTCCTTCAAGAGCACACTCGCAGACGCCGACTGCGCCAAAGCTTTGCGCGAGGCCGGTTTTGAACCCCTCTACGAAGGCCCCAACTTCATCGCCTCGCGACTACGGCGCGACTACGAAAACAATGTCATCTTCACAGACGTGCTGAGAGACAATTGATTAGAGGGAATTGGAATGAGGGAATTGGAATGAGGGAATTGGAATGAGGGAATTGGAATGAGGGAATTGGAATGAGGGAATTGGAATGAGGGAATTGGAATGAGGGAATGCCTCCGGCGGCCGGGGG
>JBBRUD010000144.1:0-7401 GCA_038248065.1 Desulfovibrionales bacterium
ATGCATTACCTGGCTAGACTGGTGCAACGGAATCTATTCCAGCAATGTGAAATACTCGACCTCGTAGAACCACGAAAGAAACGAAATAAATGTAATCATTTTAATCAACTAGCACTGTTGTCTTAACCGGACAGAAATGACTCATTTTTTAAAGAAAACTCGATTGAACATATCGCAATAAAACAGCGTCTCACTAAAGGTAAATTCGCTGGAGGGGCAAACACCTTCAAAATCGAAGGGATCATTCAATTATATCCGGATGCAACCACAACAATCCATGCTTCGAACCTTATCGCCAACAATCAACGTAAGAACCCCACCGATCTTACCCCCAAATACAAATACCAGGAGGACGCACTTCACACTGCACACGCATTCTACTGCAAAAATATCAAAAAATGAAACAATTAAATATAGGAGGAAAACACCTACCTTCACCCATCAAGCTCAAACTTGAGCATTTTTCTTCTACAATTGAAATCACAGAATATTGTGACAAAGGTGGCAATGGATACCTATTCTTTGGACGAAATACAATCACTGGAAAATACGCTGCCATAAAATTTTATTCATGGGATGGTGACCATCGCTTTCACGCTGAACCAAGACTGCTTACAGACATTAAGTCAGATAACATTATTTCTATAAGTCACGCCGAAAAAATTGATGATGACTGGGCATTTTTTATCACAGATTATTGCCAGGACGGCGATCTTGACAGAATGATATCAACTACAACGACTTCAATACACGACGGATTAAACATAGCACATCAAATTCTCAACGGACTTGCAGAACTCCATAAACATAGATTGGTACACCGAGACTTGAAACCTGGAAACATATTCATCGCTAGCAGTGACAGGTATGTCATTGGTGATTTCGGCTCAGTCCGCCATATCCCCGAGTCTGAAACATCGATACCGGCAAGTGGGCATACCCTTCTCTACACCCCACCTGAATCATTGCTACATGGACGTTACGGGATCGACGGTGATATTTACCAGGTCGGTGTAATCTTATACCAGCTCTTGGGAGGATTGTTCCCCTATGAAGGGGAGAAGTGGCTTGATAAGCCCCAACTCCGACAGTTTGAATTAATACGAGATCAAATTTCCAGATCAATATTTATAGAAGATTCAATTAAATGCACTATAAGAAAGGGTAAAGCCCTGAGACTGAACACGCTACACCAGTATATTCCTGCAAATATCCGACGACTTCTAAAGAAAATTACTCACATTAATCATTATTCTAGACACCAATCCGTGACGTCATTAATGCTGGACATAATAAAAGCCAAAAAAAATTCTGTTGATTGGTGCACACAAGACACCTTGATAACAGCTCGAGGAGAAACAAGTTTCAGGATATGTCGGATAAAAGGGCACTGTAAAGTTGAGAAAAAAAGACGTGCCGGATGGCGTTTGGACAATTCGTTCACAGGACAAACACTTGCTGAACTCATCCCAGAGATTGAAAGCCGTTTCTGACAACAGCCCTGCAACCCGACAGTGAAAATGAACAATCGCAGGGGCCGCCCGCCAGCCCTTTGAGTGCTAACGCCTAAGAATAGCCCCTGGATAGCCCATGCGGGCCAGATTATCTCTGAATGCCTCGGGGTTGCCCTGGGACGTGGCCAGCACCCGGTAGACTTCCCTGCCGTTCACCTCGGCCTGCTCGAAACTGGCCTCCACGCCCTGGGCGCGCAGCCGGTCGGCAACGCTCTCGGCCTGAATCACCGTGGCCAGGGCGGCCACCTGGAACACCACGCCGCCCGCGCCCCGTGCCGCAGGAGCGGCGGCGGATGACGCCTGCACCACCGCAGCCGTTGATGCCGAAGCGGAAGCTGGCCGCACCGCTTGGGCGGCAGGCGTCTGCGCGGTTGAAGAAGACGCCCACGCCGCAGAAGGCCCGGTCGCCGGTTCATCAGGACCGACCAGGCTCGCCAGGGCCTGCTTGGCGGTTTCCGTAGGGGTTGTCACGGCCATGGGCAGCACGGCGGGCACCTGCACAAACGCGTAGGTCAGTTCAAACCCAGCCACCTTGGGGCCGTCCGGGGTCACCCCTTCCTCCTGGCCGGAACACTTCAGCACCGCCAGCAGCGCGTTCTCCTTGCGCGCCCGCGTGGCCAGCTCGCGCACCACGTTCAGAAGCTTCAGACGGCAGGCTGTCTCTTCCTGGGGCGTCTCGGAAAAGCCTTCACGGCAGACAAAGGCGGTGAATATCTTGTCCTTGGCTATGGACACCGTCTTCTTGGAGGCCATGGCGTAGCGCAGGGTGTACACGGTATCCGGGCAGTGGGACTGGTCGCGGCAGGGGGCTTCCCAACTGACGCCCGCCTGTTCCAGATTGTTGGCGAAATCGGCCACCAGGGCCACATTGCCCGGCCCGGCCTTTTCAGGAAGAAGCATGAGCACTTCAGCGGCCAACTGGGCGCAATGCTCCGCCCTGGCCCCTCCCGCGCCTTTGCGCAGGTCGCAGATGCCGCGCACCTGCCAGTCCTGCGCCCAGGCGGGCGTAGCCAGCAAAAGAAATGCGAGCGTCAACGCTTTGTGTTTCATGGCGTTTCCTCCCGGCGTGGGTCTATCTCTTCTCCGCTCCGGCATCAACCCCGCCGACAAGCCTTGCCATAGCGGCCCAGGCCGGGCAGAATGGGGCAATGAAGCAAGACACTTTGGAACTGACAATAGAGAAACCCATCTTCGGCGGAGCAGGTCTGGCCCGCCATGATGGGCAGGTAGTGTTCGTAGATGGCGGCCTTCCGGGGTCCACCGTGGTGGCGCGCATCACCAAGACCGAGAAAAGCTGCCTGCACGCCGTGGTCCAGGAGGTCACAACCCCCTCCCCCCACGCAGCCGAGCCCTTCTGCCCCCATTTCGGCGAATGCGGCGGCTGCACCTGGCAGAACGCCAGCTACGAGGCCCAACTGGCCTGGAAGCGCGAGATCGTGCAGGAGCAGATGCGCCGCATCGGACGCATCGAGATAGAAGTGCCTCCGGTGATCGCCTCGCCTCAAACCCGCCTCTACCGCAACAAAATGGAATTCGCCTTCGGCCCCGGCGACGGCACAGGCCCGGTTCTGGGACTGCACAAGCGCTATGAGCCCACCAGGATACTGGAGATCAGCGCCTGTTACCTTATGCCCGAGCCTGCCGTGGCCATTCTGGAAGCCGTGCGGGCCTTTGCCCGCACCAGCGGCCTGGCGGTCTATTCACCCAAAACCCAGCAAGGCGTCTGGCGCTTCCTGGTGCTGCGGCACTCCGAAGCCACAGGTGATTGGCTGGTGCAGCTCATCGTCGGCCCCAAGGCCGATCTGGCCCGGCTCCATCCGCTGGGCGAAGCCTTGACCAAGGATTTCCCCATGGTCAAAAGCGTCACCCTGGGCCTGCGCAGCGACCGCTCGGAATACGCCATCGCCGAGTCGCGCGGCTGGAGCCTGGGCTCCGGCGTGCTTGAAGAAAACCTGGACTCCATGCGCTTCAAGGTTTCGGCTGAAAGCTTCTTTCAGACCAACACCCAGGCCGCAGAACTCCTTGCCGCCGAAGTGGTGCGCGCCGCCGCCCTCACCGGCTCCGAGGTAGTCTGGGATCTCTACTGCGGCTGCGGCGGTCTTTCGCTGCCCCTGGCCCGCAAAGCCGGGTCCGTGGTGGGGTTCGAAGCCAACCGCCAGGCCGTGGCCGACGCAAGGGAATCCGTAGCCTTGAACAACATGGAGAACTGCCGTTTCGTGCCCGGCGACCTCAAAGACGCCGTGCCCAAACGCAAAGGCCAGCCCGATGTGGTGGTGGTCGACCCCCCAAGAGCCGGGCTCCATCCCGACACCCTGGCCCTTCTGACCCGGCTGGCACCGGCCCGCATGGTCTATGTCTCCTGCAACCCCTCCACCCTGGCCCGCGATCTGGGCAGGCTGAAGGAAACCTACGACGTCACCACCATCACCCCCGTGGACCTCTTCCCACACACCCACCACGTGGAGTGCGTGACCACACTGGTGCGCCGCTAGGCAGGAGGGAGAGCAAGGGGGCGCTGCCCCCTTCCCCCCGCTGGGGGTGCAGGGCACCCCCAGACCCCCCCAATATTTTGCGCGCCGGCACAGGTGCCGGGCTATAACGCGTAGCTCTACGGGGGGTCCGGGGGGCCAATGGCCCCCCGGCGGGGGAGTCCAGAGGGGGGCAGCGCCCCCTCTGGCCGCCGGAGGCCTCATCTCTTCCTAATCCGCTGTCGAGTACAACTCTGCGCTGCCTGTGCCTTCGGCCACCTCGGCCAGTTCATCGCCTTGCCAGGGCGGGTTGGCTTTGCCGGTCAGGGTATCCAGGTCGATGCGCACGACAGCCGTTTTGGCAAGCATGGCGTCGGAGAGGGCCACTTCCGGGGCGCGGTAGTAGCGCATGATAATATTGAGGCCCTGGACCTTTTCCGCAGGGTCTTCCAGAAAGCTGGCCCGTCCGAAACCCATCACCGACTGGAAGCGCGCGGTATAGCCGCAGGGCTTCACCGCGCGCACCAGATCGTAATGCAACACAGCCGTAAAGCTCACACGGTCGCACAGGCGCAGGCATTCCATCTTCTTGCCCTCAAGGGCGCAGTGAAAATAGACCGCTCCGTCATGATAGCCGAAATTCACCGGCACCACGTAGGGGCTGGTGCCATCCCAAAGACCCAGATGGATGTACTCAGCCTTGCACAGCAAGGCGGCCACCAGTTGAGGGTCGTGAATTTCGCGTTCGTTCCTGCGCATGGCTCAAACCTCCCGGGCCATATTGTCGAGTATTCTATCCAGAAGGGGCCTCAGGCCCGCCAGATGGACTGCACCGGCGCGCATGGCCTCGGCGGTCTGCACGTAAGGGCCGGGCACGATGTCCTCCGCGCCGCAGGTCAGCAGCGCTTCCATGCTCTCGGCGGTGGTCTCCACATGGAACTGCAAGCCCACCAACCGGGCTCCCACGGCAAAGGCCTGGGTTCCGCAGGCGTCGCTCTCCGCCAGACAGGACGCCCCGCGCGGGATGGAAAATGTTTCGCCATGCCAATGGAAGGCGGTGAACTCCTTGGGCAGCCCGGCAAAGGCGGGATTGCCGCCCGCCCATTGGGTCAACCGCACCGGATGCCAGCCGATTTCCTTGTGGGGGTTCTTGCTCACGGCTCCGCCCAGCACTTCGCTTAACATCTGGGCTCCCAGGCACACCCCGAGCACTCCGCGTCCGGCGGCCACGGCACGGCGCGCCAAGCCTTTTTCCTCGGCCAGCCAGGGAAACTCAAGCTCGTCGTGGACGCTCATGGGGCCGCCCATGAGCACCAACAGATCATATTCCGAGGGCTGGGGCATGGGCTCGCCCGCGAATATTCTGGTGCGGGCCATGGTATGTCCGCGCTGAGCCGCCCACAGAGCGATGGCGGCAGGGCCTTCAAAATCCACGTGTTCGATGGAATGGATACGCATTGATTCCTCCGTCTCTGGGGGGTGGCTTGAAGCGGCGTTTTCGTCAAGAGGGATTTACGCCGTCTCTCCAGGCTGGTAAGCTTTCAGGCGTCATGCAGCACAGCTTTTCCGTGATCATCCCTGTAATCCACGAAGAGGCCGGGATCAACGCCCTGGTGGATCACCTGCGCGCTTTGGGCTACGGTTTCACCCTGGAAATACTGGTGGCCGACGGCCATCCCGGCCGCACCACACTGGCCGCTCTGGACCGCCCCGGGGTGGTCAAAGTGCCTGCCCCGCACGGTCGGGCCATGCAGATGAATGCCGCTGCCGCCCTCTCCACAGGGCAGGTGCTCGTATTCCTGCACGCCGACACCACCCTGCCCGCCGGAGCCTTCCAGGCCATGGAAAGTGTTCTGGCAAACGGCAGGCTCGTCGGCGGGGCCTTCGGCCTGGGCATCCGCTCCGCCCGATGGTCTCTGGGCCTTATCGCCCGCGCGGCCAGCCTGCGTTCCAGGCTTACCCGCGTGCCCTACGGCGACCAGGCCATCTTCATCATCCGCCCGGCCTTTGCCGCCCTTGGCGGCTACCGCGACCTGCCCATTCTGGAAGACATAGACCTCATGCGCCGCCTCAGGCGGGCAGGCCTGACCATCGGCTTCGCCAAGGGCCGCACCCTCACTTCCCCCAGGCGGTGGGAGGCCGACGGCGTCCTCCGGCGCACCCTGCGCAACTGGCTCATCATCTTTCTCTATCTGCTGGGTGCCTCCCCGGAGCGCCTGGCCACCATGCATCCGCCGCACCGCGCGGCCCATCAGGAGGACAACCGGTGAAAACCTTCGACGAACTCGCAGGCGGGCCCCTTACCGCCGCAACTCTGGACGTCATCCAGGTCAATGTGGGCCTCAAATGCAATCTGGCCTGCACCCACTGCCACCTGGAAGCCGGCCCCAACCGCACAGAAGTGATGGACCAGCCCACCCTGGCCAAGATCCTGTCCATCGCCAAGGCCGTGCGGCCGGGCCTTGTGGATATCACCGGCGGCTCGCCGGAACTCAACCCGCATCTGGCCTGGTTCCTTGGCGAGCTGGCCGAAGCCGGACTGCCCACCCAGGTGCGCAGCAACCTCTGCGTGCTCTTCGAGCCCGAAGCCGAAGCCTATTTCGACCTCTACGCCCATCTGGGCGTCTCCCTGGTTAGCTCGCTGCCCTGCTATCTGGAGGAAAACGTCAGCCTGATGCGCGGCCCCGGCGTGTTCCCCAAAGTCATCGCTGCCATGCGCCGGTTAAACGCCGCAGGCTACGGCAAGCCCGACGGGCTACGCCTCGATCTGGTGTTCAACCACCCCCTCGGACCCTACCTCCCGCCGGGCCAGAAATGCCTGGAAGACGCCTATCGCCAGGAGCTCGGCGACAAGCACGGCGTCGTATTCTCCAATCTCATCGCCATCACCAACATGCCGCTGGGCCGCTACCTGGACGAACTGCGCGCCAAAGGCCAGGACCGGGCCTACTGGAACCTGCTGACCGATACCTTCAACCCAGCCACCCTGCCCGCCCTCATGTGCCGCAGACAGATCAGCATCGGCTGGGACGGATCCCTCTACGACTGCGACTTCAATCTGGCTCTGGGCCTGCACATGCACGGCGGCGCACCGGACCACATCGATACCTTCAATCTCGCCGCGCTGCAGGGCCGCCCCGTGGCCACCGGCCCCCACTGCCTGGGCTGCACCGCCGGAGCCGGATCAAGCTGCGGCGGGGCGCTGGCGTAGGGACGCATTTTTGAAAAACATTGTATGTTTTTCAAAAATCTATTCAGTGGTTTTGCGCGTTGTGGAACAGCGGGAGAGAATAAATATGCCTCCGGCGGCCAAAGGGGCAATGCCCCTTTGGAAACCCATATATTTTGTGTGGTTATTGAGGTGACCAAGTGACACTTCGCCCCCCATCGCGGGGGTTCGGGGGGGCGCTGCCCCCCCG
>JBBRUD010000145.1:0-7263 GCA_038248065.1 Desulfovibrionales bacterium
GCAGGGCCTTTGTGGTTTTTGACAACGGGAGGTTCGTGACGCCGTCGTGCGGTTACTTGGATAAGAGAGGACTGCGGGCCTCCGGGGGCGGGGGGGGCCGCGCCCCCCCGGACCCCCGCAATATGGGGGCAGGACGGTTCGCCCGTGTTGGCCCCTGTACTCTCCACTGTAACATTAGTGAGGAGCTCTGAATATGCGCTTGGCTTGTAAAACGTCGCTATGCATAGCGTTGTTCCTGGCCTTGGTCGTATCCTGCCTGGCCGGGGTGCTGGATGTATTCCAACCGGCGGTGGGGCTGTGGCGGGCGGACAGTGACGGCGGGCGGGAGGTTCTCAAAGTGGATGGCAGCGCTTGGAGAAAAGGGCAGGTTGCGCCTCAACTCCAGCAGAGCGCTGTTCGGATCTTTGGGGAAAATGCTGGCACCTTCATCAAAAGCACCAGGGACGCCGCGTATTTCCCCATCGCCGTGGCCTCTGACGTGAAGGATTTCCAGGATGGTACACTTTCGGTGCGCTTCAAACCCCTGGCGGGCCGGTCCGATCAAGCCGGAGGCATCTTCTTCGGCCTCCACGACGACGGAAACTACTACGTCCTGCGCGCCAACGCCCTGGAGAGCAACCTGATCCTCTTTCACTACAAATTCGGCCAGCGCTACACCCTCAAGGAGGTGAAAAACGCACCCGCCCCCACCGGAGCCTGGAGTGAACTCACCGTGACGGTGCAGGGAACAACGGTGAAGGGCTCCCTCAACGGCAAGCTGCTTCTGGAATACACCATCGACCGATCGGCCTCCGGCAAGGTCGGCCTGTGGTCCAAAGACGACAGCGTGGTGGTGTTCGAAGGATTCAAGGCGAGTACGGCCGGGAAATAAACATAGTTACCCGTTGACAGAGGGGCTGCCGGAAAGAATGCCAAGGGGGCGGCGAGGGATCGTTGCGATTGGCCTAGGCCAACAAATCTTTTACCGACAAAAGTGCGGGTTATGGGAAAAAGCAGACTTGAGGCCTTCAGCGACGGCGTCATCGCCATCATCATCACCATCATGGTTCTGGAACTGAAGGTGCCCAAGGGAGACACCCTTGCCGCCCTCAGCCCCCTACTGCCTTTGTTCCTGAGCTATGTGCTGAGTTTCATGTACCTGGGCATCTACTGGAACAACCACCACCACATGCTCCACACCCTGCAGCGGGTGAATGGCACCATCTTGTGGGCCAACCTGCACCTGTTGTTTTGGCTGTCGCTCATCCCCTTCACCACAGGCTGGATGGGCGAAAACCACTTCGCCAGCGCTCCCACCGCCGTGTACGGGGTGGTGCTGTTCATGGCAGCCGTGGCCTACTGGCTGCTGGAGCTCTCCATCATCACAGCTCAAGGCCCGGATTCCCTCCTGAAATCCGCCGTGGGCAAAGACATCAAAATGAAGATCTCCCCCCTGCTCTACCTCGCCGCCATCCCGGCGGCCTTTTACGCCCAATGGATCGCCGACGCTGTCTACGTGCTGGTGGCCCTCCTCTGGCTGGTGCCTGACAAAAGGATCGAACGGGCGCTGGGCGAGGTGAAGAGATGCCGCAACACGTGGACAACGCGCCCATGCCTCACCCAAGGCAATACAACCCATAGACCATTCCGATACCAACACCCCTCGGCCATCCTGATTAGCGATTGGCTATTCCTTTCCCTTTGGGTGTAAAATCACAAGCATGCGGTTTCACCTCACAGCGAGTTCTGCCCTCTACCATCTGGTCCGATGCGGGCTGTCCCTGGCCTTTTTGGTTTCAGGGGCCATCAAACTGGCCCGTCCCGAGGTGTTTGCTGTCACCATCAAGGCTCTGGGACTTGTCCCGGAGGCCTTGGCCGGGCCGCTGTCCCTGGCGCTGCCCGGGGTGGAGGTGGCGGCTGCCGTGCTGCTGCTCATGGATATTCGCGGCAGTCTGGCGGTGATCGCCGGTTTGCTGGGTATCTTTGTGGCCATCCTGATGTACGCGCTGCGCATGGGCCTTGATATCGACTGCGGCTGCTACGGCCCGGGCGAACCTGAGCGAGAGGCCTTCGCCTCCCTGCGTGGCGCCCTGTGGCGCGACGGGGCCATGCTTGCAGCGGTGGCCGCCCTGTATTGGTTGCGACGGCAGCGGGACTGGCGCGGGCGTTGCCTGTCAGACGTGTTGCCGATAACCTGTTTGAAGGAGAGAACATGATGGGCAGACTTCGTATTCTGGCGGTTGCCTTGGCCATCACGGCCATCATGGGCATGACGGGCATGGTGTGCGCGGGCGCGACCCACGCCAAGGACATGTTCGAGGAAGAGTTGGACAAGGACGCTTCGGGCGTCAAGCTTGTAAACGATGTGGTCAAGGGCGGCTACGGCGTAGTGAGCGCGCCCGAACTCAAGGCCTGGATGGATGCGGGCAAACCCATGCTCGTCGTGGACACCATGCCTTTTGAGGGCAGCTACAAAAAAGAGCACGTAGCCAAAGCCGTCAGCTTCGAATTCCCCATCGAACCCATGGACACCTGGGATACGGCCAAGACCGGCGGCAAGACCCAGAAAGATTTCGAAACCCTGCTCGGACCGGACAAAAAGAAACTCCTCGTGTTCTACTGCGGTTTCGTCAAATGCACCCGCAGCCACAACGGAGCCATCTGGGCCAAAAAGCTAGGGTATGAAAACGTGGTGCGTTTCCCCGGCGGCATCTACGCTTGGAAGGGTGCCAAGTTCCCGGTGGAAGAAGCCAAATAGCAACATGAGCGGCGTTTTCCCCCTGAAAAGCGCCGACCGCAGCTGGCGACGTCCTGCACTCGCCTGCCTGCTCATCGCGGTGTTGTCCGCCTGGGGGCTGGAGGCCTGCTCCGGCCCCCAGCCTCCGCGAGACGACGCCTGGAAGCGCTCGGATATAGCCGCTCGCTATGCCCGTATCCAGGCAGCCCATCCCAATGCCCCAGACATCTCCGTAGACCAAGCCATGGAGCTCGCCCGGCAGGGCCGCGCCCTGTTCGTGGACGTGCGCACCCCAGCCGAACGGGCCGTTTCCACCCTGCCCGGAGCGGTGGACCTGGAGACCTTCCTGGCCGATCCGGCACTGTCCGGCCCTGCCGCCAGTGGAACCCATGAGCCGTCCGAAACGGCTGGAACAGACGCGCCCGCAGGACCTGACGGGGCGGCCAGCGCCAGCGGATCAGGCGTTGCTGCTCCTGGCGGGCGGGAAATCATTGTCTACTGCACCATCGGCGAGCGCAGCGCCGCAACGGTCGAGAATTTGCGCAGCCAGGGCATTCCGGCCTTCAATCTGGCCGGGTCCATCCTGGCCTGGACCCATATCGGCGGCCCGCTGGTGGACGCCTCCGGCAAACCCACCCGGCGCGTGCACGTCTACGCTCGGGACTGGGATCTGGCCGCTTCGGACTACCAATCCGTCTGGTGACCGGCCCTTCCTGGCCAAACCGGAAAATATTTTCACTCCCCCCTAAAGTCCGGGCTCTCGCGTCCGATAAGAACCGTGAAATGGCGTAAACCGTTTCACGGGAGGCCAGCTATGAGCAGCGACATGAGCATCGGTTCCAGCGGCGTGCAGGGTGCGTCCTTTTCGGACAACCAAATGGATAAGAAAACCTTCGGCGCGGCCGTGGTCTCCGGCACCCTGGATGCCATGAATTCCCGCTCCGGCTCAAATTTCGGGGGTATCACGGACAAAAAAACCTTCGGGGCAGCCGTGGTTTCCGGCACCCTGGACACCCTGAACTCCGGGTCCATGGGCGGCTCCAAAAACACTGACTACGAACTCCACAAAGACGTCCTTGCCGCAGGAATGTTGGGCAAAGGCGGCATGGTCAACGGAAAAGTCTAAATACCGCCTATGCACTTCTGCGGCTGACGCGCCGTGTACTGGCCTCCAGGGCCGGATCCGGCGCGTTCGCTTGTGGCACGCCACCTCTGGCGGGGACACCGCTCTTTTCATTGGCGGGGAGATGGCGTAGGTACGCGCAAGAAGCACGTTGTATGGGCACATTTGTCCGATGAGCATTGCCGTTACCGATGACACCTTCTTCCGCCCACACCCCCAAAATTTTGCTCCTGGCTGCTTATGTCGCCTGGTTGGCTTGGCTGTGGGTCTCGGCTTCGCCGTCTCCTGGTGAAATCGCCCCCCTGCCGCCGGGAGTGGAAACGAGCCTGGGGCTGGAAAACGCCCTGTTCACCCTGCGTGACGACCTGCAAGCCTGCATGGCGGGAGAAGGTGCCTTCCCGGACACCCACGGCGAGTGGCGGCAGGTGGACATGCAGCTTGGTGCGGGCCAATCCGGCCAAAGCCTGGCCCACGCACTGCTGGACCGGACCCTCCCCATGTCCTCGCAACCCGGCCCCCAGGTTATCTACCGCTCCGACGGGCGCGACTACAAACTGCTCGCGCATGGCGGCACGGATTGCACCCTCTACAAACTGCGACGCCCAGAACTGGTTGACCCCGTACGCATGGCCTATACCCGCTCCCTCAAACCCGGCGGCTGGCTGGTGACCAGTGCCGCGGAAGCGGAAGTGGCCCGGCGGCGCGCGTTCTCCCCTCAGGCCGATCCGGCCCTGCCCAACCCGTTGTCCGGTGAATGCTGGGCCTGGGGCGTCTGGACGCCCTGCGCGGTGTTCTGGTGAGCCGCCAATGACCGCCCTGATCACGCCATTTCTTTCAGCCTTCATCACGGCCCTGGAGGGCCTGTACCGCACGGCAGCCGTGTGGGATGGCCTGTTGCTGGCTGGTGTGCTCGCGGGCATCCTGGCGCTGATGCATGCATATCTGGGCTCCGAGAACGGCGGGGAGGTTTCCAGGCCGGGCTCTGAGCGTCCGGCGCACTGGGAATGGGCGCTCCTGGCCTTGATCACCCTGGCCGGGGCGGCTCTGCGCTTTTACGGTCGCGCGACCGTCCCTTACTGGTGGGACGAGCTGCTAGCCGTCTGGATGGGGCAGGCCCCCATCCCGGTCATGGTGGCCTCGCTGTTTACCCCCCAGGCCCCGGCCAGCGACTTCACTCCTCCGCTGTTTTATATGCTCCTTCACGGCTGGATGGGGCTGGCCGGTTCATCCGAAAGCGCCACGCGGTTGCTTATCGGCATCTTTTCCACCCTGTCTATTCCGGCCCTCTACTGCGTCGGTCGCGCCCTGTTTTCCCCTCGTACCGGCCTGATTGCCGCCCTGCTGCTGGCCGTCTCCCCCTCAAGCCTTTTCTACGCCCAGCAGGTGCGCTGCTACTCCCTGCTCGGCCTGCTGGCCCTGCTTGCCGTGCTGGCAGCCTGGCGGGCCAACCGCACAGGACGTAGCCGCGACATCGCCCTGTTGGGCGTCATAGGGGTGTTTTTTCTTTTCACCCACTACGTAGCCTCCTGGCTCTGGCTGGGCCTGTCCATCGCCACGGTGCTTCCCCGGCTGGCGGCCGTTCTGGCCCGCCCAGCCGCCGGTACTCCTGGGGTGGCAGACACCGTTCATATTCTGCAACGCCGCCGGGTATGGCTGGCGGCGCTCCTGCTTGGCGGTTTCGGGGTGGCGGCCTTGTGCCCGATATTTTCTCCCCCCCCCTTGGGCGAACTTTCCGTGGCCAATAACGGCCTGGGCTGGGTGTACGCCGTTGCCGGGCTGGCGCTCCTGCTGCTTGCCACGAACCCGGAATGGCGCAAAGCCCCGACGGTCTGGCCCCCGGCCATATCCCTGGACACACCCGCAAAGCATGACCTCTCCCAGGCACCCTGCTCCACCGGTTCGCCAGGCACACCAGCGCTGCCGTCCACCCACAGCGCCCACGCTGCCGCATGGAAGGCCACCCTGGCCCTGGCTGCCGGATTCGTCGTTCCTGCCCTGATTTTCGCGCTCTGGCTGCTGCCCTCCGGCATTCTGGGCGTGCTTGGGGGGACGGGCTCCAGCAAACCCGGAAGTTACGGATTTGCCGAACTTTCCGTGCTTCTCACGCAGTTCGCCGGACCCCAGGCCAGTCTGGAGCGCAGCAATCCGCAATTCGTGCTCTTTCTCCTGCTGGCGGGGCTGTTCGGGGCCTGCGTCCGCGCTCCCCGTGCAGCGCTGACGCTGCTGGGCTGGGTGGCTTTCCCCCTTGCGCTGGCCATGGCCATACAAAGCCAGTCCATGAACCTGGTGCGCTACCTCTTTGCCACCCTGCCGGGCTACCTCCTGCTGATGGCTCTGGCGGTCAGCCTGGCCGTCGACGGCCTGCTTGGCGTAGCCAAAAACTTCAAAGTCCCCCGCGCCCTGGCGGGCCTGAGTATGGCCCTGGCCTTGCTCCTGGCAGCCGGGGTGTTCGGTTTCAGGGCCTACACAGCCACGGATCTTCCCACGGTGCGAGCCAACATTGAGAACTATGCCCAAGCGGCCCGGCGGTTGAACGCCGAAGAATCCTTTCTCTTGCAGTCGGAATCTCCCAATCTCGTGCTGGCCCTGTCCTGGCATCTGCGCCGCGAGGGCCGGACCCAAGTGGCGTTCGGACCCACGAGCCCCAGGATGCAGGTGGCCAACGTCTTCATGGACGGCAGCTTCTGGCATCCCCTCGCGCCTCAGGAAATGGGCCTTTTCAAAGCCGGGCAGATCAACGGCGATTTCGGACAGATCGCCCTTTTCAAGAAGGCCGCTCCAACTGCCCCTGCGCCGTGGCAGCACACCGGACCCGGCAACTACTCACTTGATATGCATGGTTTGGGGGAAAGCGTCGTCTCCGGCCAGGGCGTCGCGCAAACGCTGGGCCATACCGGTGGACTGATTCCCCTGGCCAAGGCCCACGCAGGTTCAGCCCTCTACCGCCTCAAACTCCTCGCTCCAACCGCAACCAACATGCATGTCCGCCTTGAAGGGCTGGTCACCGGGCCACATAGCCGGGTGCAGGCCGCGCTGACTTCCCCGCGCCTCCCGGGCTGGCAGGCCATAGCCGTGCTCGGCCCGGATGAACGCCTCGGCGGCGCAACCACGCGTGAAGGCCGAGAAGTCCCGCTCCTACCGGCGCAACCCGCCGATAAAGGACTCACCTTCGATCTGCCCGGCCCCCTGGCCGCTGGAGATACGCTGGATGTGGCTGTCGAGTTGCTGGATGACGGGTCCGGCGTTATCAATTCCAGCACCGCCGTGCTGCGAGGAATCCACCTGGAGTTCGGGCCGCCCGGAGAAGGCTAGGAGGCCAAGGGGCGCTGCACTGCGTTCGAAACGGGCTGCTCCGCCTCCGCGAGGCTAGCATCCGTAATCCCCTAGCCCTCCGCTGGGGGTCCAGGGCACCCCCAGGCCCCCC
>JBBRUD010000146.1:0-7051 GCA_038248065.1 Desulfovibrionales bacterium
GGGACTACGCCACCAAGTGGCTCTGGACTTACAACAACGAACGGCCCAACATGGGCATTGGCGGCATTACCCCGAGGCAAAAACTGAGATCGGCCGCATAGCCGCTACTTTTCAAACCGCCTAAAAAGGGGAGGATTACCGGTGGAGCCGGTGGCAACGTTGTCTGCGCCAGCCTGCACCTCAGCCACGATCTCCCGCAACTTGGACACCATGCCGTTGAGGGCGTCGGCCAATTGGCCAACTTCATCCTTGCGATCGAGGTCGATGGTCTGGTTGAGGTCGCCGTCGGCAACGGCCGAGGCGAATTCGACGCCCCGCAGCAGGGGGGCGCTAATGGCCTTTGAGATGATCAGGCCCAACGCGATGCCGAACAGGGCGCTGAACACCACCACCAGAATGAGAAGAAGCCGGTTGGAATCGTATGTCCGGGTCGTCTCAAGGGAAAAGTCTTTGGCGTTTTCCTCCTTCACCCTGGTCAATTCCGTCAGCGTGTCATCGATCACGTTCAGCTTTTCCCGCCCAACACTCTGAGAAAGCGTCACGGATTCACGCTTATCTTGCAGGGCGTCCTCTTTGGCCAGGCTAATGATCTTTGTCATTATGGGCTGGTAATCGGCCACGGCTCTGTCCAGATTGGAGAGGAGTTGCTTGGTCTTGTCGGTATAGAAGAGCGGTCTGGCCTTCTCCATATTGTCGCGGTACATCTTGTCAAATTCACCAATTCTTTTGGAATACAACTCCCGGTCTTCCTTGGTTGTCGCTAGCATCAGGTTCTTCATCGCCCGATCGATATAAATGAGGTTGATGTTCGCCTCTTTTACATAGGATATGCCAAGAAGTTCCTTTTGATATATCTGGTCAGCCATGTCGTTGATGGCCGACATTTTACTGATGCCAATGTACCCAACAACGACCATGGCCGTTGTCAGCACGAGAAATGAAAATGTGATTTTAGCAGACGTTTTGAGATCATAGAACCACTTCATTTGATCCTCCTGGGTAAGACTATACGTTTAAGAGTCGAAGCGGAGGTCAGCCATTGTCAGCATCATGGTAAAAATGAGTTGGCGAATGCACTCTCAGTAGGAAATATGACGGACCTGCTTCGTGTTGGGTTCATGAGCGTCTTCACGCGCATGCCAGCGCTCCTCGGCGGCGAAGAGAATTTGGGGGAGGTCTGCATGGCCATCGCGTTTCGCCGCCTTGGCTAATCAACCCCAGATTTCACGCATTCCAATAGATTTGGAGGTATGGCAGCCCAATTTTGAGGTGTCGAGGCTGTGCGCATACGGTTCAATGAGATCGGCCATTTCCTCCTCAGGTTGGGCCTTCTCAATTTTTCCAGCATCGGTGCCCCCTTGGGTCGCGAAACTCCATGCCGAGAAACCTAGGAGGAGTAACTGTATCACACTTGGAGAAAAAAGAAGAAGGAATTATGAATCATTTGTCAAATTGCTAGGAAGTATTTAAATGCACATAATATGAAAAATATTGATTTCAGTTTTAGTATAAAATCAATTTTGAAATTAGTTTTTGGGTTAAGTTGGAAAGCGTTTCGGCAAAGCAACGTCCATGTGGCATGATTAACCACAAGATGATATTCGTGTGCGTTGTTTTGTGCTATGATCTGTTGACAATAAGAGTCGTTTTGGGGCCAGTTTCCACTGGCAGAACGAGGTTTTGCATTCTTTTCTGATATCTCCGCTGGGCAGGCTGGTACTGTCCTGGACAGAACGGCATTGTCGACTCGCAACGCACGCTTTTTCCCGGTTCGTGAGCTGACACCGTGCTCAGCGTCAGTCGGCGTGCCACGGGGTTCTTGAGTTGACTCCAGAATGATTGTGCAATCACTACGGTGAAAATAGTAATTATTGTCAATGGGTGGGGCGGAGCCATGTGAAACCAATCAAGCCGTAAAACAGCCATCCAGGCGCGGGTCCTCGTCGATGATTCGGCGCACTTCGGGCAGGCAGTCCCTCAGGGAAAGCACGGTGAAGAAATCCTCCTTGATGCCGGGTGCCAGCCGCACAGCCTCAAGCATCTGGGCGCGCGATAAGGGATCGTTGCGCAGGGCGTCCCAGAAACCGGTCTGGACGAACAGATCGTCGATGGTTGCGGTGGGTCCAAGTTGAAGCTTGCTGACGATGTACGTGGCCAGGCCGACTTGTATGCCATGGAGCCTTGGGCGCTGGCCCATGGAATCAAGCGCATGGGATATCAGGTGTTCGCCTCCGCTGGCCGGGCGTGAGGAACCGCACATTTCCATGGCGATGCCGTTGAGCATCAAGGCTGTGCCTAAAAGGCCCATGCCCTGGACGTCGAAGCGCGGCGCGGCCAGAAACTGGCGTACGGTGGCGTCTGAGAGCAGGGCGGCCAGGTCGTCCACGGGTTCGGCCCGGTGGTGGAAGGCCAGTTTCCAGTCCTGGACGGCGGTCAGTTTGGATACGAGGTCGCCAACGCCGGAGAGCCACAGCAGCTTCGGCGCGCTGAGACAGACGTCCACATCGATAACCACGCCCTGCGGCAGCGAGGCGGCCAGGGAGCGGCGGTGTCCGCCAAGGGTCAGGCTGGACTGCGGGCTGCAGAAACCGTCGTTGGAAAGGGATGTGGGCACGGCGAAATAGGGCAGCCGACCCAGAAAAGCCAGATATTTGGCCATGTCCAGAGCCTTGCCGCCGCCCAAGCCCACAATGGCCGCCACTTTGGGGGGCAGTTGTGCGAAAGCCTTGGCTGCGTCTTCAAAACTGTTGTCGGCAACCTCGACCCAGTCCGCAGGCTCGACGCCTTCCCGTTCCAGTCCATTGCGGGCGGTGACGCTGATGGATTCCGGCAGCCCCTGGCTGCACAGTACCAGCACGCGCATATGGCCGCCCCGGCGCAGATAGATGCCCAGACGGTCAAGGGCTCCGGGTTTGATGCGCACGAGGTCCGGCACGGTGATCTGTTTGGCGCGGATCATGACGCACCTCCTTTGGAAAGAAGTTCTTGCGCTACGTCGGACCATGTTTCAAAGGGTCGGAATGCCTCTCCCTTGGCGGTGAGAGCCGAGGCCAGGTCGGCCTTGGCGAAGCGTAGGGCGGGATCGGCCAAAAGCGCGGCCTCCAGGTCGGCGTAGCCATCTCCGGCAAAGGCCACAGTGGCCACCTGGCCTTGCTGAAAGCGGACGATGGCCGCCTTGTCCACCCCGGTGGCGCTGCAATAAAACGGCGACGCGGTTGGCGGCTGCATGTCCAGCGAGCCATCCGGGGCGTGCTCGCAGGGGTTGGCGTGGACTTCCACGGTGATGCCTGCCTGGGCGAGAATGCGGTCAATGTACCAGTCGCACCCGGCAGAGGCCACCACCACCTCCCAGCCTGCGGCCCGGAGCCGCGAAATGGAGAGGCCCAGTTGCGGGTCCGGGAGCATATCCCCGATGAGGTCCAGAAGCTGTCCCTCTGTGGCGCGGATGCGGCTGAAGATGGTCTGCAACGCGGTGAAGTGGGTGATGCGCCCGCCCCGGTAGTCCTGCCAGGGCGTGAGGGCGTCTGGGGGCAGCAGGCGGGAGGCCACCAGCTTGTAGAAATCATCAGAGGTCATAGTGCCGTCGAAATCACTCACCAGAACGCCGTGGGGCATGATGGACTCCTGAAAAATGGATTGTCATAGCTACCGTCGGGGCCTGGATTTGACAAGCACGCGCGGAGGCGCATATACGCGGCGAACTTTCCCGTCATGTCCAAAATCACTATTCAAAATCTCTCCAAATCCCTGGGCGGTCGCGACCTCCTGGCGGGATTATCCCTGGAAGCCACAGGCGGCACGCGCTTGGCCGTTGTCGGGCCTAACGGCTGCGGCAAATCCACATTTCTGCGCCTGCTGGCGGGCGAGGCCGAACCGGACAGCGGTCGGGTCATCCTGCCGCCGGGCGCACGATTGGGGTATGTGGCCCAGGAACTGGCCGGGGCCGACCTGGACGAGCCGCTGCTCTCCTGGGTGATGTCCGCGCTGCCTTCCTGGACCGACTTCTGGCGCGAGTGGGAGCGGGCCAATCTCAGCCACGACGAGCAGGCCCTTGCGGAGCTTTCCGTGCGCCAGGCCGAGATGGAGCACGCCCTGGGCTACAACCCGGAACACCGGGCCAAGGCCATTCTCTCGGGCCTTGGGTTTGACGAAAAAGCCTGGCCCAAACCGGTGCGGCTGCTCTCCGGCGGCTGGCGTGAGCGGGCCAAGCTGGCCCGCGTGCTGGTGGCCGGGGCCGACGTGTTGCTCTTGGACGAACCTACCAACCATCTGGACATCGAGGCCGTGGAATGGCTGGAGGAATACCTGCTCTGTTTCCAGGGCGTGCTGGTGTTCGTGGCCCACGACCGTATTTTTCTGGACCGGGTGGGCACCCAGGTGCTCTTTCTGGGCGGGGACAAACCCGTCACCCGCACCGGCACCTTCAGCGCCTGTCTGGATTGGCGCGCCCAGACCCAGCTGCAACTGGAAGGCAAGGCCAACCAGCTTTCCCAGGCCATCGGTCGCCAGATGGCCTTTGTCAGCCGCTTCGGGGCCAAGGCCACCAAGGCCAGGCAGGCCCAGAGCAAATTGAAGGCCGTGGACAAGCTGCAAAAGGAACTCACCACCGTGGCCGGTGGCATTGTCCAGAAAGCGCGCAGCCTGGATTTCAAACTGCCCACGCCGGCCAGGGCGGATAAGAACATCCTCTCCGCCGCAGAGCTGGAATTCGCCTTTCCCGGCGGCCAGTCCCTGTGGCCCAAGCTGACCTTCAATCTGTACCGGGGCCAGAAGATCGCCCTGGCCGGTCCCAACGGCGCAGGCAAGACCACGCTGCTCAAATGCATCGTGGGCGAACACAAGCTCACGGGCGGGACGGTGAAGATGGGGTCCCTGGTGCGCATGGGCTATTTCAGCCAGCATCAGACCGAAATCCTGCGGGAAAACGAGACGGTGATGAGCGAAATCCGCCGCCTGTCCGACCCGCGTTCCAGCACCGAGGAGCTTTGCGCCGTGCTGGGGCTGTTCATGCTGGGCGAAAAATATTTCGACCGCTTCGTGCGCGATCTTTCCGGCGGCGAGAAGAGCCGCTTGGTGCTGGCCAGTCTCTTTTTGGCCCGGGCCAACTTCCTGGTGCTCGACGAACCCACCAACCACCTGGATCTGGAGAGCCGCGAAGCCCTGGTGGCGGCCCTGCGCGATTACGAGGGCACGATCCTGTTTGTGGCCCACGACCGCTATCTGCTGGCCGAGGCGGCCGAGACCGTTTGGACCGTGGGGCATGACGGCCTTTCGGAATTCCTTGGCGGCTACGAGGCCTACGAGCGCCACCTGAAGGAACAGGCCCACCAGGCCTGCCTGCTGGGACAGGAGCCCAAGATAAAGACCGACAGCCGGGAGATCCGCCAGGCCGAAAAGCGCCGCCAGGCCGATGAGCGCAACGCCATCGCCAGGGAACTCAAACCCCTGAAGGAACGCTACGCCAAGCGCGAGGCCGCACTGGAAACCGTGCTGGCCCGCCAGACCGAAGTGGAGCAGGTCATGGCCGACCCGGCCACCTACGCCGACGCAGCCAAGTTCTCCGAGCTCTCCAAAGAGTATCATGTCTTGAAGGACAAAAGTGACGTCCTGGTGCTGGAGATGGGCACGCTGGAAGATGACATCGCCGCCTTGGAGGCCAGGCGGGAGGCCCTGTGAGTGTGTCCGCTTCGTCCAAGCCGCCCATGCGGGTGGTGGCGGGCATCATCTGGCAGGGGGATCGCTATCTGGCGGTCAGGCGGCCCGAAGGCACGCGCCACGCGGGCATGTGGGAGTTCCCCGGCGGCAAGGTGGAGCCGGGCGAATCTCTGGAAGAGGCCATGATCCGCGAACTGGCCGAGGAACTCGGCATCACTGCTCAGGCCCCGCAGTTCTGGCGCGAGAAAGAGCATACCTATCCGCGCGGCTCCGTGCGCTTGTATTTTTTCCATATCCGTGCTTTCAAAGGCGTTCCGCGTCCGTTGGAAGGCCAGAGGCTCAGTTGGGTGACACCTGCCGAGGCCCTCGACTTGGCCTTTTTGGAGGCGGACCTGGATATCGTAGTGGATCTTCAAGCACTTCCTGCGCTTTCGGGCGTGTAACGCATATTTCTCACGGAGCCGTCTTTGCGCATCAGCGAGCTGTTGGCACCAAACAAACGCTTTCTTTCCCTGGAATTTTTCCCCCCCAAGGAAAAAGAAGCCTGGCCTGCTTTTTTTCAGGAAGTTGAGCGGCTTACGTCGCTGAACCCTCTGTTTGTCTCCGTCACCTACGGGGCTGGAGGGTCCACCCAGGTCAACACCCTGGAACTGGTGACCCGCCTGAAGCAGGACTTCCAGCTTAACCCCATGGCCCACCTGACCTGCGTGGGCGCTTCTGAAGAAAGCCTGCGAGCATTTATGGACGCCCTTGGCGCGGCTGGCATCGACAACGTGCTGGCCCTGCGCGGCGACCCGCCACAGGGGCAGGCGGATTTCAAGGCCGAAAATGCCGCCTTTCAACACGCCTCGGATCTGGCCGCCTTCATCCACGCGGCCTATCCGGCCATGTGCATCGGCGTAGCCGGATATCCTGAAAAGCATCCGCAGGCTCCATCGCTGGAGTCTGACCTTGACTTTCTGGACCTGAAAATCGCCAGTGGCGGTTCTTTCGTCATCACCCAGCTCTTTTTCGACAATGCTTTCTATTTCGACTTCGTGGCCAAGGCCAGGGCCAAGGGCATTACCGCGCCTATCATTCCCGGCGTGCTGCCCATCTTGAACCTGGCTTCGGTGAAGCGTATTGTCTCGTTGTGCGGGGCGACCCTACCTCCCGCGTATCAGGCCCGACTTGAAGAAGCCCACGCCGCAGGCGGTGCAGAAGCCGTTCGTGCGGTTGGGGTGGCCTACGCCAAGGCCCAGGCGCGTGATCTGCTGGAGCGCGGAGCGCCCGGCATCCATCTGTATACGTTGAATAAAGCCCAGGCTTGCCTGGATATCGTCGAAGGGCTCAGTTTCGACTAGGGCCCATAGGAGCAAGGGGGCGCTGCCCCCTTGACCCCCGCCGGGGGGGGGCA
>JBBRUD010000147.1:0-6761 GCA_038248065.1 Desulfovibrionales bacterium
AGCTCCTCCACGCCAAGTATAGACGTGGAGGAGAAAACGGAGAACTTGAAGCTCGGAATGCGCTCGATTACTGCTTTGTGCTGTAATACGTATGGATTCCCTTAGCCCAGACCTGGCTGGCCATGTCGGGCCAATTGTCTTTGTCGAATCCAGGAGCTTTCTTGAGATGCTCCTTATCAATACTGAGCGAAAAGCGCTTATTCTTCGTGTCAAGGGTCAGCGCGCTCCAGGGCACTGCGAACAGCTTCTCCCCCATGCCGAGAAAGCCGCCGAAGGACAGCACCGCGTAATCCACTTTACCGGTGCTCATATCCAACATAATTTCCTTGATCTCGCCCAGGGCCTCGTCCTTATGATTGTAGACATCATTCCCAACGAGAGTGTCTGCACCCATTATGAAGGGGCCTGGGCCCTTGTGGTTTTTGGCTTTGTAGATTCCCAAGGTGTCACGTTCTTCGTAATTCATGTCTATCTCCTTCCACAATATACAGGTTAATTGCCTTTCTTCAGGTCGCTCTTAGCATCGCCGTAGGCAGCTTGGATCTTACCCACGTTTTTCTCGATGTTGCCCTTGGCTTCCAGGTTCTTGTCGCCGACGACGTTGCCGGTGACTTCCTTAACCTTACCGCTCACTTCTTTGGCGCGTCCTTTAACTTGATTCTTATTCATAACTGTCTCCTGTAAGGTTATACCTATTTAAAATTAGCAAGAGCGCGGCACATAGCCTGCTACGTTCGCATTAGCCGAATATGTAAAAGTCTCTGTATGTCGGTTTCTTCTGGCGGCTCGAGAGTTGATCAATTTACTGCGTTAAACTCTTGAACAGCACGTGGACGCCATTGTCGCATTGTCGGTTGATTGTTTATGCCAAGACAACTTTATTTGGTCTGCAGTTCGTTCCTGACAGACTTCACTCCCTTGACCTGAACGGCGATCTCGCCCGCCTTGGTGATGTTGGCCTTGGTGGGAACCGCACCTGTCAAGGTGACGACTTCCTTTTCGGTCACGACTTTGATGTCGAGTGTTTTTAAGGTGGACTCTTCCATGATCCCCGCCTTCACTTTCGCGGTGATGGCAGTATCGTCTATGTACTCGCCTGTAGTCTCAGTCGATGAGGTGGCGGCGAAGCCCACGGAAGCGGCCAGTAAGAAAGCGAAAAGGAATACGAAAAGAACATTACGACGTACCATGTTGATGTCCTCCATTTACTTGTTAAAGTTTTTTAACTACAATCAGTGCTATTAGGATCACGAGTATTAGTCCTAGGCCTCCGCTTGGTCCATACCCCCAATTCATGCTGTGTGGCCATGTTGGAATCGAACCAAGCAGCAGCAGGATTACTATCACGAGCAATACAATTCTGAGCATCGTATTTTCCTTGTGGTTAGTAGGGTTTGGCGTGAAAACTATTGCTTCTCGCCGAATCCTTCGTGCGATCGGCTTGGCTGGCGTAATGCCTCACGGAAAAATTCTTTATAGAGCCAAGCACAATCTCGTCTGCACCGTTTTGCTTGGCCGGTTTGAGGAGGTTATCCTTACTTTCCGGGAAGCCAGGCCCGTAAAACCTTTCCCAAGCGTCTACGCTGTTTTCATGGATACCGGTGAATGGTGCCCAACATATGGCTGGGCGGCGGGAAACGCCCATCTGTTATGTCGAATTCGATGAGTGCCCTCATGCGTACGGCCACGAGGGCACCATGGAAACGGTTAGTCGGCGTACTTGAACTCGGGCATTGCCTTGACGGCTTCCTTGGTTGCGCCAGGCAACATGACGCGCTTGTTAACAACCTTGAAATGATTGACGGGAATGGCCACGTCATGTTTCGCCATGCCCAGGAAGCCGCCGGTGCTGACGATGGCGTAGGACAGAGCCTTTTCAGGTGTAACGACAATATCTTCAATGACACCCACTTTTTCGTTAGCATCGTTGAAGACATCCTTGGACATGATGTCCTTCTTGATGCTCCAGCCTTTTGCAAGGACACTGATTTGATCGGCGGGGACGCCAATGGTTCCCACAACAGGCGTTTGTGCGAACGCGACACCTGCCAACATGGAAAGAGACAATACCATGGCCACGAGATTGGGCTTCAGTGCAAATTTCATGATGAGCTCCATAGTTAAAATGTTGAAAAATCATAATTACAAGGTCAGCTGCGCATCTCTAGAGCCTGCCCATCAAGAAAAGAACCAGAAGGATAATCAGTATTGTTCCGACTACACCTCCCGGTGCATAGCCCCATGACCGACTATGCGGCCAGACGGGGACCACGCCTATCAGGGCAAGTACCAGGATTATAAGTAATATTGACATTATATTAGCCTCCATTAAAGTTGCAGTGCCATTCAAAAAGCAGTTTTCCCAGATTATTCATGGGGACTCAGGGACTTGCGGAGGGCACCCTCCCTGGCGCTCCCTCCTCAATCTTCCGCCTTCCAATAAGAAGCTTTCAAACTCGCTGCTCTATGTACCCATTATCAATGCACGTCCTAGAGGAAGAACGAATCCAATCTGTTGCATACTACATCTGCGTGACCTTGCATAGCGATTTCAAAACATTTGTGCTTACTCCAGGGCTGAATTAATAACAAAACACGTTCAACCAACTGGAATTGCGACAAATTATTTTTTACGAATCATCTATTTTAGATTTCATAAATACCCTTTCAACAGCTAGAAAGGACGCGATTGAGTGATTAGGGCGCAACCATCGATACCCCTGGGCAGGGAATATGGGCAAACGGAGGGGCTTGATGAGTGAGGGATGCGGCGGGATGATTGAACTTTTGGGTTTTGGGAAGAGCCGACCCGTAAGGCTTTGCCCTCCGCTGCCCTGTAGACCCTCGGGTGGTGTGAGATAATAGTGATAGAGCGTTGACGTAACGACTGCGTGCAACTTGAAGCCATGCTCTGCGGTGGCGGGGGTGATGTCGATGAGGACACCGTCGGAGATAGCTTGGGAGCGGGTGTATGTGCTTATGATTTGAAAATCTGCTAACGGCATGTGATCCTCCAAGGGGAAAGTTGAGTTTCCCGGGGAGGGTATCCTCAGCTTGGGGAGGAGGTCAGTGGGGGGACGCAATCAGATGGCACTGGCGGTGAGCAGTCTGTTGCAAAACAGGCCGAGCGGACCAGGACTGTCCGCAGATTGTAAGGCAATAGACTGCAATAGTTGAAATAAGTCACATCATTGCGGAGTTGAAAACCCAGGACGGGCTTTCTTAATAGGCTGCTTGGGGGTCTGATTGAGCGCGTTCTCGGTTACTGATGGTATCACATAGCCAGGTAACGCTTGGACGCAACTCCTTCCCGCATTGACGGGACATCTTGCGTGTGCAAATGTTGTTCAGCTAAAAATGGAAGCGGAATTTGTACATGCTCTAGGGCAGCTGGCTCTCGTCATGCATATACATTCCGCCATTGTGTGTTTATGATTAATAATTCCAGGGGGGGGTGTATGGCTACCATGAACTGCAAAGGCAAAGCAAAAGACTTTCCCATCGTCTGCGTGGGCGGCTCGGCAGGAGGCCTCGACGCCTACATTCGATTACTGAAAAACCTTCCTCCTGACCTGGGTGTTGCAATTGTCATCGTCAATCATCATAGAACCGTGGCCACCTACCTCCACGAAATCCTCCCATACTCCACCAAAATGCCGGTTGAACTGATCACAGAGAAATTAGACATCGAGCCTAACCATGTGTTCATCATCCCTGAAAAACGTGATCTGCACGTTCTCGATGGTGAATTCATCCTTAAGCCGATATCAAAGCCCCGTGGCTGGCCAGACGTGATTACCGTTTTTCTGCGTTCCCTGGCAGAGAATTGGGATGGCAAACTTATCGCCGTCATTGTCTCCGGCTATGACGGTGACGGGGCAGCTGCGCTGAGCGGCATACGAGAGGTGGGGGGGATTACCATTGCGCAAAAGCCCGATACAGCCGAGCAGCCGGACATGCCAGAGAGCGCGATAGCCAGCGGATTCATTGATTTTATTCTTTCACCCGAAGAAATAGCTCAAAAAATCGCCGGGATTTCGCAAGGGCATGTGAAATACATTGAAGGGGAAAGCCCTGCCTGATCAGCAAGGGCATCCTGGGATGAATCTGCATGCCGGTCCAGATCCCTCGCTCAGCTCGCCCGTTGCATATTTTTTTGATCGATGAGCGCCTTGGCCCGGTGAGTCAAGGTGGCCAACTCCGGTTTGGATATCTGGTCGTCAGCACCCACGGATTCTCCCTTGTGCAGCAGGTTCTCGTTGATGAGCGACGAGAAAAGTATCACCGGCAGTTCACGAAGGATGGGGTCGTCCTTGATGCGTTTGCACAGGGTATGGCCATCCATGGTTGGCATTTCGATGTCGGAAATCACCAGGTTAACCACATCCAGGAGATTCCCACCCGTTTCGGTGCAGGCGCGCTTTATCTCGGCCAAGCGGTTCCAGGCTTGCTGGCCGTTGATGTCCTGCATCACCTCGTAGCCGTCGCGCAGCAAGGTGGCCACGATCATCTTGCGGATGGAGGTGGAATCGTCCACCACTAAGGCCCGGTAGCCGTATTCCGGCGTGGAGACCACCTGGGCCTCGGCGGCATGGTCCTCGCGCATGGCCAGGGCCGGATTCAAATCCCAGATGATCTTCTCCATATCAAGCAGGAGCACGAGGTGGTCATCGAATTTGACCACGCCAGTGAAGCTGTTGCCGCTGAAGCTGGCCACATACCCGCTGGGCGGCTCCACCTGCTCCCAACTGAGACGGTGAATGCGAGTTACGCCCGACACCAGGAAGGCGCTGGTGACGCTGTTGAACTCTGTGACGATGACCTTGGCGGCCTCTGTCTTGACCATCCGTTTGGCCAGCCAGACCGAGAGATCAATGAGCGGAATGATGCGCGAGCGCAGGTTGAAAGCACCGGTAACCGCCGCGTGAGGTGTATTGGGCGTCTCGGTGACCTTGGGTTTGAGTATTATTTCCAGGACTTTGGAAACGTTCACGCCGAAATAACTCCTGTAAACGCCACCTTCTTCTGTTTCTTCGTCGAGGTAGAATTCAACAATTTCCAGTTCATTGGTACCGGACTCGAGGAGAATATTATGGGGCTGACTCATTTAAACAACTCCCTTCTTGCGCCACTGGCAAGCCGGGCGGGGGGCTTTCCGGGTGACAGCGCTTTGGGAGAGGGTACACCCGTCCTTAAGGGCAGTGGCTTGGGTGCATCCGCAAAACGCGGTTTGCGCTCCATGCCGCCTGTCTCCTGCATTTGTTCGATAAGGTTACGCAGAATTTGGGTTTGCTCGGCCATTGCGCTCACCGCTTCTGCCGATTGGCGCATAGCGCTTGCTGTCTCAACGGAAAGCCTGCTGACATCTTCGACCGCGTGAGAGATTTCCTCGCTGGCCGCTGATTGTTCTTCCGATGCCGTGGCAATCATGCGCACTTGGTCGGTTGTGGCATCCACCATCGCCACGATCTCCTTGAGAGCCTCGCCAGATTTTCCGGCCATACCGGTAGAGTTGGCAATCAGGCTTACCGCATGTTCGACATTGACGATGTTCCTGCGCGCGCCTTCCTGAATGCCACGAATGGCGTCCCCAACCTGCTTCGTGGCCAGCATGGTTTTTTCCGCGAGCTTTCTCACCTCGTCGGCCACCACGGCAAAACCGCGTCCTGCTTCGCCCGCACGGGCCGCCTCGATGGCAGCGTTCAGGGCCAGCAAGTTGGTCTGGTCAGCGATGTCTGAGATGACGGTCATGATCTGCCCGATACCCTGAGCCTGCTGTCCCAAGGCGGTCATGTCTTCCTTGAGGGCTGTGGCCTGTTTCTGTACTTCGCCGATGCCTTGGACCACCTGATCGACGGTTTTGGAGCCTTCCGTCGCCTTGTTCCTGGCCTGATCCGAAGTTTCAGCGGCCTCGGCAGCGTTCTTGGCCACTTCAAGCACAGTGGCGCTCATTTCCGTCACTGCGGCTGCGGTATCACCGATGCGCCGGGCTTGTTCCTCCGAGGCCCGGCTGGATTCGTCTATCTGTGCCGAAAGCTCTTCTGAAGCGGAGGTGACAATCTCTACCACGCCTTCAAGCTGTTGCGCGGCCTGGAGCATGCCTTCCTTTTTGGCCATCTCAGCTCGATTTTGGGCTTGCTCCGCCACATCGCGGGCCTCGCCGGTCTGTCGGGCGCTCTCGGCGGCCTCCAGGCCCTTCTGGCGCACCTCCTCCAGGTGGGCGGAGAGGCTGCAAACCATGGCTTCCAGGTGACTCTTCAACGCGCCGAGTTCGCCGAGGAAATAGCCGGTCATCCCCCGACAGGCCAAATTCCCAGACCCGACTGTCCGGGCGTAGTCCTGCATGGACGCAAGGGGCCGGATGACGATCATGGTGATGACCAGATAGAGAATGGCCACCACCGCGCCATCGACGATGAGCGTGCCGATGGCTGATGTCCACAGCATCCGCTCCAACTCTTCTTTAACGAATTTCCGGGTGAAGCCGACCTCGATTGTGCCGATGGCCTTGCCCTGGCGCTCAATTGCGGCTTTGGCGGAAACCGTATTGCCATCGGCCGGGCTCACGGAGGTGACATCTACGGGGTTCCAGGACGCATCACGACCCTTGGCCGTGAAGATTTTTATTGTCCCCGTTTGGGAGGGGCAAAACCCCCACCTTTAGGTGGCAGCTTTAGCCGTCTTTGGGTATTTTCGCGCCATGAGTGCCTATCGCCATGGTTCACACACGGTCTTCTCGATCCACCTTCATCTGGTTTGGA
>JBBRUD010000148.1:0-6346 GCA_038248065.1 Desulfovibrionales bacterium
AGTCTATTGCCGCTTTTCTAAGGCCGGGCGGGATAGTAATGGACGTGAAATCTCAGTTTAGTGCTATAGAGTTTAAACACCTACAATATTGGTCGTTATAGTGACTACTAAATACGAACTAGTTCAAGAACAGTTAAAGGCAAGTCCAAAAAAATGGTGCGTAACTGGAGCCGCCGGATTTATCGGCTCGCACCTTGTGGAGAAACTACTTTCGCTTAAGCAGACCGTTATTGGAATAGATAATTTATCAACTGGGTTTGAGAAAAACTTGGCTCCTTTTAAAGGCCCAGCGTTTAACTTCTTAAAACTAGATATTCAGGATCTGCATTCTTTTAATTTGACCGGAGTAGATTTTGTGCTCCATCAAGCGGCACTAGGTTCTGTTCCAAGATCAATTGAGGATCCGATAAATTCTCACAACTCAAACGTCACTGGATTTATTAAGCTCCTGCACGCAGCAAAAGAAGCAAAAGTTGCGCAAGTTGTGTATGCCTCTTCAAGCTCAGTATACGGAGATGCCGCTAAATTACCGATGGTTGAAGAGCGATTACCCGGATCAGGCCGTTTGACCGCGTAAGAGGTCAATCCGAGCAGGGAGGTTTCAATGTCTGGCAACGCGATTATGGTGGTCGGCGGGGGTTTCAGCGGCATTACCGCTGCCCTTGAGGCCGCCGAGATGGGGTACGAGGTCATCCTCGTAGAAAAGAATCCCTACTTGGGAGGCAGAGTAGCGCAACTCAACCAATACTTCCCCAAGCTCTGCCCCCCCTCCTGCGGTCTGGAAATTCAGTTCCAGCGCATCCGCAGCAATCCCAAGGTCAAGGTGCTCACCATGGCCACGGTGAACAAGGTCTCCGGGACTCCCGGAGATTTTGACGTCAACGTGACCGTGAAGCCCCGCTATGTGAACGAGAAGTGCACCGGTTGCAACGCCTGCGTTGACGCGGCCACAACCGAAGTTCCCTGCGAGTTCGACCTGGGCATGGGTATGCGCAAGGTGGCTTTCCGTCCCAATGTGTTTGCTTTTCCCATGCGCTACGTCTTCGAGAAGGACAAATGTTCCGAGGCCGAAGCCAAGACTGTCGAGGCCTCGTGCAAGTACGGGGCGATCGACCTGGCCGATGTGGAACGCACCCAGACCTACAAGGTCGGGGTTGTGGTCTACGCTACCGGCTGGAAGCCCTACGACATGTCCAAGCTGGAGAATCTGGGCGCGGGCAAGCTGTCCAACGTCATTTCCAACATGCAGATGGAGCGTCTGTGCGCCCCCAACGGTCCCACGGGCGGCCTGTTGTTGCGGCCCTCTGACGGCGCCGCGCCCAAGCGCGTCGCCTTTGTGCAGTGCGCCGGTTCGCGCGATGAGAACCATCTCAACTACTGCTCCTACATCTGCTGCATGGCCTCGCTCAAGCAGGTCACCTACGTGCGCGAGCGCGTTCCCGGTGCCATGGTCACTGTTTTCTACATCGATCTGCGCACTCCGGGCCGCTACCAGAAATTCCTGGAGAAGGTCTCCGCCGATCCCAAGCTCTCCCTGGTGAAGGGCAAGGTGGCCGAGATCTCCCAGACTGCTGGCGGCACTGTGCTGGCCACTGTGGAAAACGTGGAGTCGGGGCTCAAGAACGTCGAGGAATTCGATCTGGTGGTTTTGGCCACCGGCATGCAGCCCACCGTTGCCGGAGAGAAGCTGCCCGTGAGCGCCCCGGTTGACGAGGAAGGCTTCTTCATCGGCGGGACCGAGGCGGGCATTATCGCCACGGGCTGCGCCAAGCTGCCCTTGGACGTCATGCGCTCGGCCCAGTCGGCCACCGGCGCGGCGCTCAAGGCCATTCAAACGGTTGCGGGGAGGTAAACTTTCATGGCCGAGAAAATAGGCGTGTACGTCTGCGGCGGCTGCGGCATCGGCGAAGCCGTCGATCTGGACGCCGTATGTACCGCGGTAAAGAATAAGTGGTCTCCGCAGTGTCCGGTCATAAAAACCCACCCCATCCTGTGCTCTGCCGAGGGCAAGGCTGTCATCGACGCGGATATCGAGGCCAACAGTCTCGACGCCGTTTGTCTGTGCGCCTGCACTCTGCGCGCCAAATGGGACGTGTTCAAGTTTGACGACGCGGTCCAGGTGGAGCGGGTCAACCTGCGCGAGCAGGCGGTATGGTCCTTCGACCAGGCCGTCGGCGCGGTGGATACGGCCAAGGGTATCAACGACCTGCAGATCATGTGCAACGAGTACGCCAATATGGGCGTGGTCAAACTCACCAAGTCCAACCCGCCCACCCCGGCGGCCCTTGATACCTTCAAGACCATCATGGTCCTTGGCGGTGGCTGGACGGGCCTGAACGCGGCCGTTTCCGCCGCCTCCCTGGGCTACCAGGTGGTGCTTGTGGAAAAGGACGCGGCCCTCGGCGGCAAAGCGGCCAACTTCTACAAGACCTTCCCGCTCAGCTACCCCTATGCCGAGGCCCACGACCCTGGCGTCACCAAGCTGATCGAGCAGGTGCGCAACACCGCCAAGATCGAAGTGCTTACCCAGACCACGGTTGAAAAGCTCTCCGGCGCACCGGGCCAGTATATAGCCCTGCTCGAAGGCGGAAAGAGCCTGGAGATCGGGGCCGTGGTTCTGGCCACCGGCTGGGTGCCTGGCGATACCAAGTATCTCGAGCCCCTGGGTTATGGCGTCATCAAGAACGTCATCACCACTGCCGAACTCGAAAAAATGGCCAAGGCCGGTGCGATCACCCGTCCCTCCGACGGCAAACCCGCCGCCCGCGTGGCCTTCATCCTCAATACCGCCCTGTGTTCCACCGAGTCCTGTCCCCGCGACGTGGTGGTGGAATGCGAGCCTGAAACTCCCCAGAGCCCGCCGGCCGAAGGTGAGGCAGCGGAAGGCCCGGCGCCTTTCTGCGACCTCGAATCCCAGCGGCATCTGGCGCTGTCTTCCGAACTCAACTCGCTGGTGGCCCTGAAGCAGGCCAACTATGTGGTGGAGAAGAACCCCGCAGCTGCGGCCTACATCTTCTACGACCACATGATGGTGCCCGGCATCAACGAGCGCTACTACAAAGCCGCCCAGGATAACGCTGGGATCATGCTCTCCAAGGCCAAGATCGACAGCGTGAAGGCCGGTTCCGGCGATTCGGTTGTCATCTCCATGTCCGACACCCTGCTGGGCGCGTCCATCGAGATCGAAGCCGACCTGGTGGTCCTGCCCACGGCTCTGGTTCCCACCACGGCCCACTCGCCTGTCATCAACCTGGAATACCGCCAGGGCCTGGCCTTCCCGGACCTGAACCTCTTCGAAGGGTATGCGGATTCCAACTACATCTGCTTCCCCTACGAAACCCGCCGCACCGGCATCTACTCGGCAGGCGCAGTGCGCCAGCCCATGGGTCTGGCCCTGGCCGCCGAAGACGCCGCCGGCGCAGCCTTGAAGGCCATCCAGTGCGTGTCCTCCGCCAACCGCGGCGTGGCCGTGCATCCCCGCTCCGGCGACAGCAGCTACCCGATCTTCAACTTCGTGCGCTGCACCCAGTGCAAACGCTGCACGGAAGAGTGCCCCTTCGGCGCACTTGATGACGATCCCAAGGGTACGCCCATGCCCAACCCCAGCCGCTGCCGCCGCTGCGGTACCTGCATGGGTGCCTGTCCCGAGCGCGTTATCAGCTTCGAGAACTACAACATCGACATGATCGGCTCCATGATCCGCGAGATGCAGGTTCCGCCCAAGATGGATGAAGGCGGTCCCCGCGTGCTCATTCTGGCCTGCGAGAACGACGCCTATCCTGCTTTGGATATGGCCGCTGTCCGCAAGAAGGCCTGGAGCCCCTATGTGCGCATCATCCCGGTGCGCTGCCTGGGTTCGGTGAACGCCGTCTGGGTGGCCGACTCCATGTCCAAGGGCATTGACGGCGTGTTGCTGCTGGGCTGCAAGTTCGGCGACGACTACCAGTGCCACTTTGTCAAGGGTTCGGAGCTGTGCAACCGCCGCAAGGACAACATCTCCGAGTCGCTCAAGCGCCTGGGTGTTGAACCCGAGCGTGTGGATCAGCTTCAGGTGGCCATAGACGAGTACGACAAGGTGCCCGGCATGATCGACGAGTTCATGAGCGCCATCGTGAAAATGGGTCCCAACCCGTTCAAAGGCTATTAGGAGGCCCCGCTTATGTCTTCACCGGTCCGGATACAACCCGATCCGAGCTTCGTCCGGGAGCTTCAGGCCGCCGGCGGCGACTCGGTCAAGAAATGCTACCAGTGCGCCACCTGCTCTGTGGCCTGTCCCTTGTCCCCGCCTGAGAACCCTTATCCCCGCAAGGAGATGATCTGGGCGCAGTGGGGCCTGAAAGACAGGTTGATGACCGATATCGACGTGTGGCTGTGCCACAACTGTGGAACCTGCTCGGACCTGTGCCCGCGCGGCGCCAAGCCCGCGGACACCCTGGCGGCCATCCGCAACATGACCTATCGCAAGCTTGCCACCCCCAGCTGCATCGGCGAGTGGATGAGCTCCTCCAAGGGCCTGCCCAAGCTGGCAGCCGTTCCGGCCATTCTCTACGGCCTGATCTGGCTGATGACCAACGGGCTGTCCATCCCCGAGGGGCCGATCAGATTCGGCAAGCTCTTCCCCGGCGACACCACCATCGACCCGCTCTTCGGCCTGGTGGCCGTGTTCGTGGCCTGGACCTTCTTCAAGGCTGTCACCACCATGTGGAACAGCTTCAAGGCCCTGCCCGAGACCATGGTTATCGGCGAGAAGCGTGAGAAGCCCACCATCATCCAGGCCATCATCGACGTGGTCACGGATGAGCTGATCACCCACCGCAAGTGGAACGACTGCGGCAAGGACAACACCGAACGCTTCAAGGGCCACTGGGCCTTGATGTTTGCCTTCGTGGCTTTGGGCATCGTTACCGGCATCGTGGCCGTGGGCCACTGGGGCTCCTACGTGCCCGGCTTCCACTGGCTGCACGCCGTGGGCGAAACCCCCATGCCGTTGTGGCACCCGGTGAAGATGCTGGCCCTTGTCGGCACCGGCCTCATCTTCTACGGACTGACCATGCTCACCCGCCGCCGCCTGAATGCCGATCCGCAGAAGTTCGGTTCGTCCTTCTACGATTGGTATCTGCTGGGCGTCATCTGGGCCGTGGCCGTCACCGGCGCCGGTTCCATGCTGCTGCGTCTGGCCAATGTGGCCGGGCTGGCTTACCCCATGTACTATCTGCACCTGATCAGCGTCTTCATGCTGATCGCGTACCTGCCCTGGACCAAGCTGGGGCATCTGGTCTATCGGACCACGGCCCTGGTGTATGCGCGTGTGAGCGGCAGATTGCCCCTCACCCGTGATGCTGAAAAGACTTTCCAGATCTAAAGGAGGAACTCCACATGTCTGAGACCAAAGTATTTCCGATGAACACCTTCATGTCCTACCTGAAGGGCGTGGACAAGGAAGGCCAGAAGAAGGGTGTGGTTGAGTTGGTTGGCTACATGGCCGACACCGCCATCGACGAGGAGTTGGCTCCTTTCGCCGGCGCACTCGCCAAAGCCTGGATCTACGAGCAGCACCCCGAAGTGATCGCCATGACTGCCGCCCAGCTTTCCGCTGCCGGCAAGAACGTTTCCGTGCCCAAGCTGCCCGGCGACACCCAGGGCGAGATCAACGCGCTCTTCGCCAAGCTGTCCACTTACAAGTCCACCGCTGAGAGCCAGACCGCCGAAGTGGCCAAGCTGACCGCCGAGCTGTCTGAAAAGACCGCCATGCTCAACGACGTGACCGCCAAACTGAAGGTTGCCGAGGCCTCTGTGAAGCGCTTCGAGGATTCCTCCAAGCAGGAGAGCGAGAAGCTCATCGTGGCCCCCCTGGCCAAGGTCAACGAATACATCGGCAAGGTCGATGAGTTGTTGAAGATGATCGAAGACGTGAAGAAGCACGGCGTGGTCACCGTCTCCGGCGGCGGCGCTGCCGGCGGCGCTCCCGCTGCCGCTGCCGAGCCCGAAGAAGTGGGCTTCGGCGTGGAAGACGGCTTCACCAAGAGCGACTGGTAGAATAACAGGCCCAGCCTGTGACGAGCAAAGGCCGCCCGGCAACGGGCGGCCTTTTTAAATGTGTAAGGGCTGATGACAGTAATATTATACGTATAATTGACAATTTATAAATAGTCATATAATATTTCAAATTTTATTATAAATATTGTATATGGTAAAGTGGTATTATTAAGGCTCTGTTCGCGTTGAGTGTTGAAGCTACCCAAGGGACATGATTAGTGCCCGTTTCGGGGTCAGGCTTTCGCCTAAACGCTCGAACAATCTCCGCCAACCAAGGTAGTTGGCCAGATACTTCGTCGCCACACCCCCG
>JBBRUD010000149.1:0-6117 GCA_038248065.1 Desulfovibrionales bacterium
AGGCCGAAGCAGCGATGAGGGACGGAAGCGCGGATAATCCATCGGGGCGCTGCCATAAGGCAAGACGCCGGATATACGTTTGCATCCAATCATTTCTTGACCCAAGGCTTTGACTCTTGACTCCGGGGCGGGGCCATATACTTGCTGAAAAACTCCGGGAAATGACGGGGAAGAACTTGAAGGCTGAGGTATCAGGCCGCCAGGGCGTATCAGCGCTGGGCGGCCTGCCTTTTTTTGGTCTTGGCTGCCAACTGCCAGACCAGAAGCCCAGCCACGAGCACTCCAAGGGCGGCCCAGATGTTTCTGACGATGGCCATGCCCAGGTCCATGCTGTGTTCCGGCTGGAAGGCAAGTTCTAGTGTATCCGTGGGCGCGCCGGGCAAAAGGTAGGCGTTCATGGAGCCGAAGGTCTTCACCTGCGGCAAGGGACCGGCCCCCATGCTGGCCTGCCAGGCAGGATGGAACGACTCGGAAAACACCAGCAGCCCCCCGGCAGGGAAGCGCCCCTGGCTGGTGTAGCGGGCCGGGCTTTGCCGGATGGTCTCCAGGGCCGGTGCCGGGGGCTCAAGGGGCTGTTGCGGCAGACTGGCAATTTCGAAGAGGTCGCAGGCCAGGGCTCCGGGTGCTTCGCCTGCCTGCGAAGCCGCCACCAGCTTCGCATCAACGCCTTGAGCGCCCGACTTTGCCGGGGCTGAACCCGCGCGGACAGATGAAATGCCCTGAGTCCCCGCTTTCGCCCTCGAAGAGGGCACATCCGCCAACCCGCCCTCCCCCCCAGCCCGGACCAGACGGCCGGAGCGGTCCAGCGCGATGTGAAAAACTCCCTGTCCGTTGGGCTCGAAGACGCCCATATCCTGCCAGCGCGGCCCCTGAGGGGTGAGCAGCCGGGCGCGCACCGCGTGGGGGCCTAAGCGCGGGCTTTTAGGGCTGAAGGCGGCGGGCAGCAGCACGGCCTGCCCCTGGGAGGGCGCGCCGGGAAAAGGCTCGGCCGGGGTGACGGTGAGGGTCATGGGCTGGTTGGGCGCATTGCCCAAGGAGGGCAACTGGGCCTGGCGCAGGGTGAAGCGCAGCCACAGCCGGGTGGCGCGCACCGCCACGGAGACTTCCTCACGCCGCTCGTAGACGTGTTCCCATTTGCCGTCCGTGCGACCGTTGAGCCGGTACAGGGGATGGTACTCCCTGCCGTCCGTGGACCATTCGGCCAGGGCATAGGCCACGCCGTCCGGGTCGCCGAACAGGCGGGGGTAGCTCACCAGGCTGAAGCCCGAAACAGCCTTGGGGAAGTCCACCCGGAAGACCGCCTCGCCCGGCGTATCGCCTTCCGCCGCCAGAAGCCCAAGGCCGGAGCCGTCCAAATCCGTGGTCTTGAGGTCGCGTGTGGTCATTGTCAGCGCCTCGGACGGGGCCAGCAGGGCGATATCGCGCACAGTGGCGTACGGGCCGCCGGGCACACCTTCCATCCCGCCTATGCCGGACATGCTCCCCGCTCCGGCAGCAGTTCGGCCAACCGCGCTTTTTTGATTGGCTGAGATGGGCGCAGACGCTTGTCCGGCGAGGGCGGGCGGGGATTCTTGCCCTGCCAGGCCGGTATCGACACAGGCCTCGGCCTCGGCCAGCACCGTGGTCCCGGCCTCGGGCGGGGAACTGGCGTCCAACTGGGCCAGAGCGGCCTGGAACTGGGCCACCGGCACGGCCAGGGCACCGGCCACCACCGCCCCGCGCCCACGGGCGGACACCGTGAGCGCCTGATCGCCGCCAAGCTCCAACACGCCGAGATCGAACCAGCGCCATCCCGCATCGTAGGGGCTGGCGGACTGCGTCGCCGCCAGGGGCACGCCCCCCAGACGAATGTCCAAGCCGTGCTGGCCGGGCAGGCTGGCCGCGCGCAGCAATACCCGATAGGGGCCAGCCAGCGGCCCTGATTCCCCTGAACCAGGGGTGCGAAGGTCGGAGCCGGAAGCCCCCGGCGAACCGGAGCCCCGGGCACCGCCGTAAGAGCTGACCAGAGGGATGGACAACTCCGCTTTGGCCTGGCTCCACAAGGCCCGACCGTCCAGCGGCGAGCCCGAAAGCCACAGGGCCTGATGCCAGCGCTCGGCGGCCTTGCGCCAGCCACCCGGAACCGCAGCGCGGGGCTGCCAGGCGGGATGCCAGCTCCCCTCGGGCAGGAAGGGCAGCAGCAGTTCGGGCCAGGCGTCGTTGTGCACGTAAAGCCCCCGACAGGTCCGGCCCAGGCTCTCGATTTCCCGGCTGTCCAGGTCGGTGGCGAACAGCAGAGCCTTGCTGGCCGGGATATTCTCCTCCAACTGGGCCAGGCTCACCAGCAGGGGATAGCCTCCGGCGGCCAGGGAAGCGCTGCCCACGGCGCGCACCCTCTGCAAGGCGTCGGTGTTGTCCAGGGTGACGAAGGGGCCAAAGGTCCAGGCCGGGTCAGGCACAAGGTCGCGCTGGACCGCAAGGAAAGGAGCAAGCACCCCGCGCGGGTCGGAAAGCGTCTCGGAGCCGCGCTTGGTCTGGGGCATCCAGCCGAAATCCATGTAGGAAAGATAGGGTTCCTGCTTGTCCCAAAGCACCCGGCGCACCGCCCCAAGACCCAGCAGGCGACCGTAGGCGTCGGTGGAAACGGCTTGCCGGTGAGCAAGCGAAAGCAGGAAGGAGCCGAAAGGTTGCCCGATGAAGGCCGGGCCAACCAGGGAGTCCTTGCCCAGCATGCCGAAATTGCGGGTCAGTGACGAGGCGGGCGCAGCCGGGATGTTGCCCGTGGGGCTGGAAATGGTGGGGAAGACCGTCACCCGGTAGATGCCGGGATCGTCGTTGACCGCCGCCACCAGCTGTTCTTCCTCGGGCCGCAGGGGCTGGGGCGTCAGGGCCATAGTCTGGGTGGTGTCGTTTTTGGGGATCGTAAGCTGGCCCGACCACCAGGGCCACAGGTAGACGCCCAGCACGGCGGGGACCAGCACGGCCAGCAACAGGTCCGGCCAGCGATGGGAGGTCCAGAAGGTCCGGCGGCGCACGGCCTCCACGCCAAGTCCCGCCAGCAGGGCCAGGGCGGAATAATACACCAGCAGCCAGCGGGTGGGCCGGGCCATGAAGAAAAACAGCACCTTCACTCGCGCCAGGAGAACCTCATACAGGAACATGCCCGGCAGGGTCTTGGACCCTGTCAGCAGCCAGAACCCCACCAGCAGCGAGAAGGCCGCAAAGAATTTCAGGCTCCGGTTGCCCACCGGGCACAACAGGCCAAGCAAGGCCAGGCCCAACAGGGCATAGGCCGAAGGTTTCCACCAGGCGTCCCGGGGCGTTTCCACCGGATAGGCGTATTCCGTGCCCATGCCCAGGTTGTCGGTATGGCCGATCATGGCCTGCCTGGGCGGTATGGAATACTCCCGGTACTTGTGGACGTATTCGGCCTGGACGTCCTCCACGCTCAGGTTGTGCTTGAAAGCCCTGGCTCCCCCCGCGCCCGTGACCGTGGGCAGAATCCAGTTGAGGTGCAGGCTCGCGGTCACGGCCAGAATGATGAGCAGCACCCAGGCGGGTTTGAGGCTTTTGTGCGCGGCCATGGCCGCCACGCCGTACAGACCAAGCAGCGACCCCGCCAGGGTGATGCCGAAGGGCGAAGAGAAGGCCAGAGCCGCCACCATGCCCGCAGCGAGGCTCCCGGCCAGGAACATGCGCAGGTTGGCGGCCCGGTTGCCGGGCTGGCTCGCGGCCTGGATGCCGGACAGTGAACCTAAGTGGCTAGCGCTCCCATCAGCAGCAGCCATGATGGCCCGGATGGCCCCATCCGCCAGGACGATAACCCAGGGGGCCAGGGCGTAGGCGAACCCGCCCTCGGTGTGCCCGCTGACGGCCAGGGCGTAGGTGCGGGGATTGAACTGTGAGATGATGCAGGTAACCAGAGCTGCTGGCCCGGAGAGCCCCAGCCGCCTGCACAGCAGCCAGAAGCCGCCCGCCCCGGCCAGGGCGTAGGCCAGGTTCAGCCAGCGGGCCAGCAGGCCGCCGCCCAGCCCGGAAAGGCCCTGGCGCGCGATCTGGTCGAAGTAAAAGCTCAGGCCGTTCATAGGCGCGGGCGCGCCCATCTCGAAGAGGGCGTTCCATGTGGTGCTGGATATGGACCCATACGCGCGGATTTGCGAGGCAAAAGCCGGAAAGGTCTGGTCCCAGTTCTGCGATATGGCTCCCGGAACCCAGAGCACGCCCTTGTAGGCCAGCACGTAGAACCCGGCGGTTGCCGCCAGGGCGGCAGCAAGCCAGAGCCAGGAGAGGGGTTTCCGGCCCGTCCGGCAGGCAAGAGGGGCGTTTAAGTCGCGAGGGATGGGGTGTCCTTGCGGTGCGGTGGTTCATGGCCGCCCGCCACGGCGATGGCCGGCCCGCCAATGGCGGCAGCCAACCCGCCGATGGCGGCGGATGCAACCGCCATGGCCGCATCCTGATTTTCCGCACCCTTCGTAGCTTCACGGCCCCCAACGGTCAAGAGCGGGGGACGTTCACCCCACGAGACGGCTTCCGGCTGCCTGGAATGCGAAAGCGCACCACAGTGTCGCCCCGGAGGCCATCAACCCTGTGCCAGCATGCGCCTCCAGGCGTCCTGGTCTGGATCTCTATGCTGTATGTATGCGTACAATCAGCGGGCGCGCCCTGGAGAGCAGAACGCGCCCGCCGCTTTTCAGCTTGCGGCCTTGTTCAGCCACTCCTGGGCCTGGGCCTTTGTCCAGGCGACGTTTGCCCTCAAATAACTCATATGATTGAGTATGTTGTGTTTGGGATGCGCGGCGTCAATCCCCAGGAAGGTTTGGGGGGTTTCCGAACACATCCGCGCAAAGTCGTCCTGGGTGACGGCGCGGGGCATGAAGGCACCCCAGAAAGCCAATTCCCTGCTCACCATGCGCAGCATCCAGGTATCCGTACCCCACAAAACCTGTGTCCGATAACGGGGGTTACTCAGTATCGTTCCCAGGTTGTGAAAGTAAGACTCACGCGTGTTTTCATCCAAAGCGGCAGAATGGTATGCAACGTCTGCGAAGACCCGCCCGGGGTACTCTCGCATCATCTCCAGGATGTTGTGGGTCCAGGAGCCATTGGTGAGGCCATCATCACTCACGAAGTTCTCCTGGCCTCCAAAATGGGCGAAACAGATCTTCAGCCTCTGGTACTTCTCCAGATACCCATCTGGACTAAAGGGCTTCCCCCATTTTTTGGGATCGCAGTTGGGGACGAAGATCGAATCCTGCTTGAACCCTCCATCGTTGCAGTGCATCAACACTGGAATATCGTTTTTGTTGCAATACTGGAACACCTCGTCCATGCCTGGGGCATCAAGGTCGTATCCCAGGGAAGGATAGAGTTTCATGCCCACGAACCCGCCGGAATCCAGCGCTTTTTGGGTTTTGCCTACAAATTCATAGCGGAAGGGGTTCACGGCGTAAAAAGGTAGAATCCGGCCAGGATAACGCAAAATCTGTTGCAACGTGCCCGCGACCTGGTTGTCGAAAATGTCTCCTGCCACGGCTTCTGTTTGTTGCTCGATGAGGATGTCCATCATCAAGGGAACAAAGGCGACATCCGAGTCGACATGCGGAAACTGGAGCACCATGTCATCGGTGACCAGGTCCATGTTCTTGAGCAGGGCCAGATGTAAGGCCTGCATCACTTCCTTGGCGATCCCCAGCCAGCTCCTGGGCGACTCGGAAAAGGCGTGATGATCCAGACCCACGTCATCCAGACCGCCGCCATGGGCAATGTATTTCTTCAGTGTTTTCACAAAGTCTTGAACGGCTTCATCTGAGATGCCGTGCCCTTTCAACCGTTTTTCAAGGATGAAAGCGGTGCCTTCCGTGAACACGGATTGGAGGTTGAACACATGGCAGTGGGTGTTGAAGCGCATGGATCACTCCTTGTGGTGGACACCGGCTACAGCCGGGGTGAAGGGTGCGGGCCGCACTCCGCTTCCGCCGGATACGGCGCGGGACATACTAGTGAATACTCCACCGCCTGAAGGCGGTGGCTTCATTTAACAGCTAAAGCTGGAGGGATCGGCTTGCAGCCGATTATCCTTGGTCATCCCCTTCAACTTTGAAGCCATCGTCACTATTAACGTCCTGACTCTCAATGTAC
>JBBRUD010000150.1:0-5996 GCA_038248065.1 Desulfovibrionales bacterium
AGTTAGCGTGCCAGGCGGCTTTGTGCCGAAGTCAAGAGGGATTTCGACAGCGAATGCGTGAAGTCGATACAATTCTCTTGAGCATTATCATAATATTTGGATGAAATAAATAAATTGGCAAGGTACTCTGAAGGGAAAACATGAAGGGAAGCTCCGCCGGGTGACCCAGTGCCACCAGGCGATACGACTCGCTTGCAAAGAGTTCGCAAAATAGGCAATAGTTTGTCATAGAGTACATTTTGTGATTTGACCAAATCAGACCGACCTGAACGGCTCATTATGGAGGTTGCACGTGTCCCAAGACATCCAGACCCTCCGCGTTAATTTGTTCGACCACATTATTGAGGCACAACGTGACCAGGCCGTGGCACTTCTCGACGCCGTGGGTGAGGCCAACGGCTTCGACTTCGCCGTCCACGAGGTGCTAGAGCCTGTTCTTGTGGAGATTGGTGAAAGCTGGGCCAAGGACAAGTTGTCCGTGGCTCAGGGATATGTGGCCGGAAAAGTCGCCGAGGACATCCTGCTCAAGATGGCACAGATATCTCCATGTCCTGAAGGAGAACGCAAGGGGCCGGTGGTCCTCGGCAACATTGAGGACGACTACCATGCCTTGGGGCGGAAGATGGTTGGGATTTTCCTTGCTGCCGCTGGTTGGGAGGTGGTTGACCTCGGCAACGATGTGCTTCCTAAACAGTTCGTGGACAAGGCCGAAGAACTTGGCGCGCGTATCACCGGGGTCTCGGCCATGATGCTGACCACAGCCGAGACAATCGTCCTCGTGCGCGAGGAATTGGATAGGCGAGGCCTTTCCGGGCGAGTCCAGTTGGCCATAGGCGGGGCGGTCATCAACTACAGACCGGAACTGGTGGACTCCCTGGGGGGAGACGGAACATGCGCTAGCGCCATCCAAGCTCCGGCCCTGTTCGACATCCTCTGGGCCAGGTCTCTTGAAGCTGAAAAGGGCGCGTCATGAACTCCCTGGAACGCGTCTTCGCGGCGGTGAAGGGCGAGCCAACGGACAAACGAGCCTTTGCTCTTGTCATGAGTCTCTATGGTGCAAGACTCACGGGTTGTCCTCTGTCAAGCTACTTTGCCGAACCAGAAAAGTATCTGGCCGGGCAGAAGGCCGTGGTAGACCTCGTTGACCCAGACATACTTTGCACTCCCTTCGCCCTTACCCTAGAGGCCAAAGCCTTTGGCTGCACTTTGAAGCACTTTGAAAACGCTCCGCCCAATGTCATCCGCCCAGCATGCAAGGGGCTGAGCGATCTCTCCTCCTTGCTCGCGCCAGACCTGGCTCACGACCCCGGCCTCCAGTATCTCATCGAATCCACTCGACTCATGTCCCGCGAATTTGGCCGCGACAAGGTCATCGCCGCTGTTATCACCGCGCCTGTTGATTTGCCTGCCCTGCTGGTGACTATAGGCGAATGGATCGAGGCCCTGCTCTTCAATCCCGAAATCAGAGACGAGTTGCTCCGTCGAACCAACGAGCACTTCGTTGCCCTTGCCTCTGCACTGATTGAGGCTGGGGCGAGCTTTGTGTTCACGCCAGCTGTGTTCACCAACCCGCGCTTCCTCACTCCGAAGATGGTGCGCGAGCACATTTTCCCTCATCTGTACAAGGCCTTCTCCCGGGTGCCCAGCCCCATCATCTTTCATCACGGAGGGAGCCCGCTGGCCATGCATCTGGATATGTTCAAGGAACTACCCAATGTGATTGGTTTTGTCCTGGACTACCGAGACAGCTTCGCCGAAGCTAGAGGCTTTGTAGGGGATGTCCCTGTGCTCCTGGGCAATCTGAGCGGCCCGCATCTGCCTTCTCTTTCTCCAGAGCAAGCCTATGAGCGCACCAAGGGGATTTTGGTGGAGAGGGCTGCGGACCCACGATTCATATTCAGCTCTTGCGGACCGGATGTGCCGCTAAGCACCTCGCCGGAGACCATCAAGGCCGTTGGCAGGGCCGTGCGCGATTTCGCCAAGGAGAGGCCATGAATGCCGCGAGTAGAGAGACCTTGCTCGTAAGCTGCGGCATCTTCCGCGCGGAGCTTGCCCGCCTCAGCCCGTCTATTATTGGACACGTGCGCCCGGTCTTTCTGGACTCCATGATGCACATGCGTCCGGGCAAGCTCGACGAGATGCTTATGGGGCTGGCCAAGAACGAGGACCGCCGCTTGCTGCTGGTGTATGGCGACTGCTGTCCTCATATGGGCGAGCTGGCTGCGAGGCCGAACATCCGTAAGGTCAGGGGCGTCAACTGCTGCGACATCATCCTTGGCCATGACACTTATCGTCAACTGCGGCGTGAGGGGGTGTTCTTCTTCCTGCCGGAGTGGACCACGCGATGGGAGGACGTCTTCCGGATCGAACTGGGCCTCAAAAAACAGCCGCTGGCCAGGGAGTTCATGCACGAAATGCACAAGCGGCTGATGTACCTGGACACGGGGGGAGTCGAGATTCCGCGCAAGACATTGTCGGACATTGAGGCTTTTTTCGAAATGCCCATGGAGGTGCGGCCCATCGGGCTTGAGCAGTTAGAAGCTGGGGTGCTCGACGGGCTGAGTAGGCTTGAACAGCATGCTTGAGGAGCGCAGATCTGATCACAAAGCGTTCGCGCTGCTCTTTGCGGACATCGTGACGAACGTAATGGCGCTGGCTGACTCGCCTGGTCGTTGCTGCGAGTACATCGCCAGCCAGGTTCGCGAACTCCTGGCCATGCGCAGCGTGGTCATCATGGAATGTACTCACTTATCCGGTGCGGCAACCCACAAGCTCCTCGCCGTGCTCCCCGAGCGCCGCCGTGAAATGGCCCTCATGCCGGAGATGAACCATCTCGCCTTACTTAGCCACGATATGGAGACGGTTACGTATATCCATCCAGACAGCCCGCCCGAGTCGGGAGGTGACTTGTTGCGAGGTCTGGGGCTGGGAGACACAGTGGTGGTGCCTCTCCAGCATGCGGGTATCCGCATCGGCGTCATTTTCCTGCTGGGCGTAATGGACGCTCACGGTATCGAATCCATCATAAGCACATTGGAGCGATTGTCGCCGATCTTGGCGCTCATCCTGCGCAACGCACATCTGTATAATAACTTGGAGCAGGAGGTGGCCAGCCGAACCGCCGAATTGCAGGCAAGTGATGAACGCTATTCGAGGGCTGTGCGCGGCACTACTGACGGCATTTGGGATTGGAATATTTTGACTGACGAGAATTACCTTTCGCCCCGCTGGAAGGAATTGGTGGGGTTCGCTGAGGATGAACTGCCCAACCACAGGGATTCATTTTTATCCCTGCTGCATCCTGAAGACCTGCCGAGAGTTCAGGCCGCCGCTAAGGCTCACCTGGAGAAACGCACCCCCTATGATATCGAATTCCGAATGCGAACCCAAAAAGGGGATTATCGCTGGTTTCAATCGCGCGGAAAGGCTGAGTGGAATGAGCAAGGTCTGGCTGTGCGTATGACCGGTTCAATTCGAGACATCACCAAGCGCAAGTTAATGGAGTCTAAGCTTCATGAAACGCAGGCAATCCTTCAGACCTCCTTGGACAATAGCGCGGCTGGCATCGCCATTGCCGACGCCCCAGATGGCAGATTGCGTTACGTCAATAACGCGGGGTTGGGCATAAAAGGCGGTGAAAGGGATGAACTCGTCAATGGCGTAGATATCCAAACGTATGTTTCTAGCTGGCAGATACATCATCTTGACGGCACTCCCTACCGGGCTGAAGATGTGCCCCTGACCCGCGCCCTTCTAAAAGGGGAACATGTCAGCGAGGAATTCAAAATCAAGCGACCCGGCGATGAATGGCGCACTGTACTCGCCAATGCGGCCCCTATTCTGGATGACAAGGGGCAAATTGTCGCCGCAATCGTGGTATTTCTCGACATCACCGAACGCAAGCAACAGGAAGATTCGATAAGAAGGAAAGAATATGAATTCCGCTTGCTGGCCGAATCCATGCCGCAGATTGTTTGGGTCTGTTCCCCCGACGGTTCGAACATTTATTTCAATCAACAATGGGTCGACTACACAGGGCTGACGTTGGAAGAAAGCTATGGTAACGGCTGGAACAAACCTTTTCATCCCGACGACCAGCAGGCGGCCATGTCAGCTTGGCGAAATGCGACGAAGAATAACGCCGCCTATGTGCTCGAAAGCCGACTTCGCCGTGCGGACGGTGCCTATGAATGGTGGCTAATTCGCGGCGTACCGATATTCGAGGAACACGGTGACATTCTCAAATGGTTCGGCACCTGCACCAACATCGAAGGGTTGAAGCAGTCAGAGGCAAAGCTAATCCAGGCCAAAAAGGCCGCTGAGGCGGCAAGTGTGGCAAAATCCGAATTTTTGGCCAACATGAGCCATGAGATACGCACTCCGCTCAACGGCGTGTTGGGCATGCTACAGCTCTTGGAGACTACGAGGCCGACCGTGGAACAGAAGGAGTACCTTCTGGCGGCGATACAATCTTCCAGGCGTCTGACCCGGCTTTTGAGCGACATCCTCGACCTGTCCCGGATCGAAGCGGGCAAGCTGGTGATCGAAGAAGTAGAGTTCGAGGTGATGAACCAAAAGCAGTCCGTCATGGAGCTCTTTGAAGCTCCCGCCAAGCAAAAATGCCTGGAGCTGAATTTTGTCATTGATGAACAGTTGCCTCCAAAGTTGCTCGGAGATGAAGCACGGCTGCGGCAAATTTTCTTCAATCTGGTCGGCAACGCGATCAAGTTCACCGAAAAAGGCCGGGTGCTCATCGAGGCTTCTCCCCTAACATTGCCGGGTAAATCTCCTGCGAAAGTTCTGTTTATGGTGCAGGACACTGGGGTCGGTATCCCTCCGGACCGGCTCAAAGACATCTTTGAGCCTTTTGTCCAAGCCGAAGGGTCATATACCAGACGCTTCCAGGGGGCGGGGCTCGGGCTTTCGATCGTTCGCAAACTCGTGGGTATCTTGAGTGGTGACATTTCGATCGACAGCGCTCCGGGGGAAGGGACGACGGTTTATCTATCCTTGCCCTTTAAGCTCCCGAGTGCTGGACAAGGGCTAATTGCGTCACCTCAGCCGAACGCGCAACCCACCGTCGAAACACGGCTCAGAGTGCTCTTCGCTGAAGATGATAAGATAAGCTTGCTTTCCGGCAAGAAGATGCTTGAAAAGTCCGGGTATGTCGTGACCACCGCAGTGGATGGCCAGGAAGCCCTTCAGCGCCTTTCTGAACAAGCATTCGACCTAATCCTCATGGACATCCAGATGCCCGTCATGGACGGAGTGGAGGCGACAAAGTTGATACGGGCTTCCGGTGCATCTTATGCCGACATTCCAATCATTGCCATGACCGCGTATGCCATGGCTGGTGACAAGGAGAAGTTTTTGGCGGCGGGGATGAACGACTACATTTCCAAGCCAGCGGACATTACTGAGTTACGTGCCGTCATCGAGAGGATGATGTCCGTAAGCAGTTAAAACAACCCCTCACCAAGAAGAAACCAGGCATGTGTAAATCGCGTGTAAAACACGTGTCCACTTACGGGATTCCATGGCCACTCGTGTCCACAGAACATGTTGAAAAAGCTCAGTAATCAAGTACGAATTGGGCGGGGCCACAGTTCTTTCACGCCGATGTCAGAAGGGTATTTCCCTGGTCGCGGACAATAGGGTGCTTGCCGGTGAGTCTAAAAGGGTTTTCCTTGGGCAACCTCCGGTTTTTACCCCCCCACTTCCATGCCATGTTCAAGATCGAAAGGTCTTTCATGGCAGCGCTGGTAGTCCGGCGCTTCTCTTCGTGCTCGAAGTACGCCACGGCAACCAAAGCACTCATGTCTCGAATTTCAAGATCGGAGCCGACGAAGGTGATGAACCGTAAGCGTCTAATCGGCCCCTTCTTGCGGGTGCATTGGGCTTGAGTCAGAAGGTGCTGATGAGCTTACGTGGTGATGAGGCGGGTTTTATCGATGTTCTGCGGTAGCAAGGCTTTGATTCTCTCGGTGGTGTTCGCC
>JBBRUD010000151.1:0-5932 GCA_038248065.1 Desulfovibrionales bacterium
CGCCCCGCTCTGACCCCGCTCCCACCTTGGGGGGGGGTGGGGGGGGGGCCGCCCCCCCCCCCACGGGGGTCAAGGGGGCTGCGCCCCCTTGCTCCTACGCCTTCCGGCGCTTGGTCAGCTTCGGCCCATGGATTCGGCGATGACGTCGAGGAAGCGTTGCCCGTATTTTTCCAGCTTCACCTTCCCCACTCCGTGGATACGTTCCAGATCGCTGAAGGATGCCGGGGAGTAGGCGTCCATTTCCAGCAACGTTTTGTCACCGAAGATGACGTAGGCAGGCACGTTGTGTTGCAGGGCCAGTTCGCGGCGCAGTTCCTTGAGGGCCAGCAGCATGGGCGAGGAGGATGTTTCGCCTGCGGCCCGTCTTTCCTTGGGGGTTTTGCGCTTGCCTTTGGCGGTTTGGCGGGCTTCCAATACGTCCTTGCGCAGTTCCACCCCCTGCTCGCCTCGCAGCACCTTCCAGCCGAGTTCGGTCATGGCCCAACGCCCGTGGTTGACGATGTCGAGACTGATGAGCCCAGCCGCGAAAATCTGGCGGAAGATGGAGCGCCACTCGTTGGTGTTGCGGCTCTTGCCCACGCCGTAGGTGGGAAGCTCGTGATGGCCGTGGCGCAGAATGACCTCGGTCTGCTTGCCCGTGAGCACATTCACCAGATGCTCGGTGCCAAAGCGCTCGCCGGTGCGTACCATGGCGGACATGGCCATCTGGGCGTCCACGCTGCCGTCGAACACCTCGCAGCCGGTCTCGCACAGATCGCAGTTGCCGCAGGGTTCGCTGAGTTCGTCGAAATAGGCCAGCAGGGTCTGGCGGCGGCAGCGCGGGGTTTCACACAGGGAGAGCAAGGCGTTCAGCCGCTGGATCTCCACCCGCTTCTGGTCTTCCGAGGCTTCGCCGTCCTCAATCTGCAAGCGGCGCAGGCGGATGTCGTCCATGCCGTAGAGGGTCAGCGTGGACGCGGGCAGGCCGTCGCGCCCGGCCCGGCCGATCTCCTGGTAATAGCCCTCAATATTCTTGGGCAGGTTGGCGTGGCCCACAAAGCGGACGTCGGGCTTGTCGATGCCCATGCCGAAGGCGATGGTGGCCACCATGACCACCCCGTCGTCCTGCTGGAAGGCGGTCTGGTTGGCCTGGCGGTCGCGCTGCTCCATGCCCGCGTGGTAGGCCAGGGCTTTGACTCCGGCGTCGCGCAGGGCGCGGGCCAGTTCTTCCGTGCCCTTGCGGGAGGAACAATAGATGATGCCCGAAGCCCCGTCGTGGCGAGCCACGAACTCCAGGATCTGGCGCTTGGCGTTGATCTTGGGGGACATGGCCAGCCGGATGTTGGGCCGGTCGAATCCGCGCACGAAGATGCGCGGCGCGCGGGTGAAGAGCCGCTCCACGATGTCGCGCCGGGTGGGAGCGTCGGCAGTGGCCGTAAAAGCCAGAATCTGCACGTTGCCCATGGCTTCGGCCGCTTCACGCAGGCCCAGATATTCCGGCCGGAAATCATGCCCCCACTGGGAGACGCAGTGGGCTTCGTCCACCACCATGCAGCGCACCCCGGCATCGCGCAACAACGTGCGGGTGTCCTCGCGCATGAGCCGCTCCGGGGCCATATACAGCAGCTTGACCGTGCCCTCCTGAATGCCGTGGATAGCCTTGAACTGTTCCGCAGCCGTAAGGGAGGAGTTCAGGCTGTAAGCCTCCACCCCGTATTCCCGCAACTGGCTGGTCTGATCGAGCATCAGCGCGATAAGCGGCGACACGACAACGGTAAGCCCCGGCTGAACCAGCGCCGGAAGCTGAAAACAGAGCGACTTGCCGCTGCCGGTAGGCATCACTGCAAGAACATCCTCCCCGTCCAGAGCCGCGCCAACGACCTCCTCCTGGCCGGGGCGAAAGGCGTCGAAACCGAAGACGGAACGAAGGAGAGACTGGGCCTGATCAATAGAGGGAGAGGGCATGGGGTGGTGGTCCTTGAGAGTTACTTCGATATCAATCTAGAGGCGCAAAACAAGGGGCCGCATCCTCAAAAGGACACGGCCCCTGCAAAGTTATTAAATGTAACCCCGTCTACTCGCCCAGCACGTAGCTAAATATCAACGGCGCGACTATCGCGGCATCCGAATTGATCATGAACTTGGGGGTGTGCATGTCCAACTTGCCCCAGGTGATCTTTTCGTTGGGCACTGCGCCGGAATAGGAGCCGTAGCTGGTGGTGGAGTCGCTGATCTGGCAGAAGTAGGCCCAGAAGGGGGTGTCTTCCAGTTCCATGTCCTGGATGAGCATGGGCACCACGCAGATGGGGAAGTCGCCTGCGATGCCGCCGCCTATCTGGAAGAAGCCGATGGGGGTCTTGGCTGCGGCCATTTCCATGTACCACTTGGCCAGGTGTTCCATCTGCTCGGTGCCGGCGCGGATGGCGCGGTGGCTTTTGACGTTGCCGCGCATCACTTCGGAGCAGAAGATGTTGCCGAGGGTGCAGTCTTCCCAGCCGGGGGTGTAGATGGTCAGGCCTTTTTCCTTGGCGGCCAGCACCCAGGAGTGCTCGCGGGGAACCTGGAACAGCTCTTCCACGCCGGGCATGTCCAAAAGTTCGTAGATGAACTCATAGGGGAATTTGGGGCTGTCCGTATCGGCGGCCTTCTTCCACAGTTTGGAGATTTCGCGCTGCACCTGGCGCAGAACGCCTTCGGGGATGCAGGTATCGGTGACGCGGTTATACCCGGCGTCATAGAGTTCGTGCTCCGCTTCGGGAGAAAGATCCCGATAGTTTGGCACCATCTTGTATTCGTTGTGGTTGAAGAGGTTGAAGAGGTCCTCTTCCAGGTTGGCTGCGGTGCAACACACGCAATGGATTTTATCCTCGCGGATCATGCGGGAGAGAATAATGCCGATCTCGGCGGTGCTCATGGCTCCGGCCATGGTCAGAAACATTTTGCCGCCGTCGTCTAGGAGCTGATTCCAGGCCTTGGCCGCGTCCAGGGTTTCCCGCGCGTTGAAGTGCCGGAAGTGCAGTTCCATGAACTGTGAAATGGTGCTCATTGCCGCTCCTTTGCCGCCTTCGTATGCATTGCCTGATGGCGTTAGTGAAAATGAGATGAGGCGGATCAACCGAAATTGAAATGCTTGCGCACGGATTGGGTGATGTTCCAGGTGCAGTGCATCCCCGTGGGAAAGGTGACCAGATCGCCCTTGCTCAGGCTCAACGCCGCACCGCCCTCGGGGGTGACCAACGCTGTGCCCTCAAGGAAATAGCAAATCTCCGTGGACGTATACGACCACGGGAATTCCGAGACTTCCTTTTCCCAGATGGGCCAATCCCACACACCCAGTGCGCTTAAGCGCTCGGGGCTGGGGTGGTGTTCAATTTTGATGTCGCGCATATTCATTGCCTCAACCGAAGATGGCTCAGTATCAGATTCCCCTACAGGCCGTAAAGCCTTCACCTGCGTCATTGTTGCGTAACCGCAGATATGGTACTCTGAGAACCATGAATGCCACCAACATGCCCTGGCTGGACCATTACGACACTGCCGTGCCCCCGAACCTGGAGTACGACCGGGAACCCCTCACGGCGCTGCTGGATCGCGCCGCCAGGGATCACCCTGCCAGGGCCGCCGTGAAATTCCGCAACTATCATTTGAGCTATGCGGAGCTTAACGACAGAGCTGGAAGGCTGGCCATGGGCCTGACACGCCAAGGCGTTCAACCCGGCGACCGCGTTGGCATCATGCTGCCCAACCTGCCCCAGACCCTCATCAGCTATTGGGGCGCGCTCAAGGCCGGGGCCACCGGGGTGCTCATCAACCCCTTGTATATGGAGTCGGAACTCAGCCACATCCTCGCGGATTCCGGGGCGAAGATACTTATCACCCTGGACCTTCTCTGGGCCAGACACCGGACGTTGCTTCTGGCATCGGGCATCGAACGGTTTTTCATCACCCGCGTTTCCGGCGGGCTGGCGTTTCCCCTGAACTGGCTCTACGCATTGAAGGCTTGGCGGGAAGGCAAGCTCCCGGCACTGGACCGCCAGTCCCCACGCGTGCGGCCCTTTACGGAACTGCTCAAGGGACGCGACGCGGCCAACATCCCGGATTTCGACCCTTACGCCCATCCCGCCCTGCTGCAATACACCGGCGGCACCACCGGCCAGGCCAAGGGCGTGATGCTTACCCACGCCAACCTGAATACCAATGTGCGGCAAGCACAATCCATCCTGCACGCCATCGGTTCCCAGCGGGAAATCTTTCTGGGCCTGCTGCCCTTCTTCCACATCTACGGGCTGACGGTCTGCGTCAATTTCGCCACTGCCATCGCCGCCACAGTGGTCACCCTGCCCCGCTTCGACCCCCTGGAAACGCTCAAGGCCATCAATGCCAGCAAACCCACGGTTTTTCCCGGCACGCCGTCCATCTACATGGCCCTGTTGCAGCAGAAAAATCTTGGCCGTTACGACCTCAAAAGCATCCGCTACTGCGTTTCCGGCTCGGCCCCCATGCCGCTTGCAGCCATGCGGCGCTTCCAGGAGGCTGCTTCGGCGGAGATCATCGAGGGGTACGGCCTTACCGAGGCCTCCCCGGTAACCCACCTGAATCCCTTGCGCGGCAAGCGCAAGCAAGGCTCCATCGGCCTGCCCTTCCCGGATACCGACGCCAAAATTGTGGACCTGGCCGACGGCGTTACGTCCCTTGCGCCGGGCGAGCCGGGCGAACTGGTGGTCAAAGGACCGCAGATCATGGAGGGCTACTGGAGGCGGCCCCAGGATACCGCCGAGGCGCTGCGCGACGGCTGGCTGCATACCGGCGACGTGGCCGTCATGGATGACGAAGGCTATTTCACCATCGTAGACCGCAAGAAGGATATGATCATCTCCCAGGGCTTCAACGTCTATCCCCGCGAAATCGAGGAAGTTTTGCACGGCCATCCCAAAATTGCCGATGTGGCGGCCATCGGTGTGCCCCATGCCACGCGGGGGGAGGTGGTCAAGGTGTTCATTGTGACCAAACCGGGCCAGACGCTCACCCGACAGGAAGTTCAGTCATTTTGCAAAGAAAAACTTGCCGGGTATAAAACGCCGAAATCCGTGGAATTCCGAACGGATCTCCCTAAAACGCTTGTGGGCAAAGTGCTGCGCCGCGTCCTTCGCCAGGAAGAGGAACAGGCCACACCGGTCTAGCGGTTTTCCGCACACTGTGGCAAAAGAGCCGTGGAGGCTGCCATGACTTTGCCCTGCGGAGAAGACCTGCTCAACCACCCGGATACCGGCCCGAAACTGTTGGACATGCTCGACAGTTCCACCTGGGCCAAAGACCTTTCCTTGGAAGACATCGCTCTGTTGTGCAACTATCTTTCCTCGCGCCGATTCAAGAAGGGCGACATCATTTTCTCCGAAGGCGATGCCGACGATTCCATGGGCATCATCCTGGATGGCTCCATCGGCATCACCAAGCGCTCGGTGAACAGCTCCGCCAAGCCGCTGGTCACCATCGGCGCAGGCCGGGCCTTCGGCGAACTGGCCCTGATCGAAGGGCCGCCCCGCTCGGCCACCGCCACGGCCAGGCAGAACGTCATCCTGCTGGTGCTCACCCGGCCCATGTTCGATAAACTCTGCGCGGAACATAAAGCACTGGCCCTCAAGGTGGTCGTCAATATCGCCAGGCTCATGAGCTTCCGCCTCAGAAGCACCAGCGAAAAACTCGTCGAATATTTGTAAGAGAAGAGTAAGAACGGGGGCGCTGCCCCCGTGGCCCCGGGGGGGGGGGGGGGGGGGGGGCCCCCCCCCCCCCCCCCAAGAACAAAACAGCGGACCAAGAACAGTGAGGGGGGGGGGGGGGGGGCCGGGCCCGCCCCCCCCCCCCCCCCCCGGCCCCCCCGCCCCCCGCCCCCGCCGCGCGCCCCCCCCCCCCCCCCCCCCCCGCCGGCCCGCCCGCGCCCCCCCCCCCCCCCCGC
>JBBRUD010000152.1:0-5894 GCA_038248065.1 Desulfovibrionales bacterium
CAGGCCCCCCCAATATTTTCACTCGCCGACGCGAAGCTCTATGGGGGGTCCGGGGGCCAATGGCCCCCCGCGGGGGTGTCCAGAGGGGGATTACGGATGCTAGCAGATGCGTAGCAGCCCGTCTCGAACGCAGTGCAGCGCCCCCTCTGGCCGCCGGAGGCCTCTGCGCCCGATGCGGACCACGGCACTCCAGCCTCTTTTCAATAGCTTAGCCTTGGCACAATTCCAAGGTTTTTTCCAACAGCAAATCCCACTGCGTCATTTTTGGGAGCATGCCGGGTTAAGCTTGGTTGCGGCACAGCCGGATTCCGGGCACTGTGCGATGAAACCTCAAATTTTCGCGCATGAAAGGACGCCATGACCACACTTGATGACATCCTGGAGAGAATGGAAGCTCTGGAAAAAGAACTGACCCAGGAACTGGCCAAGGAGCTGGAAAGAAAGGAAGAAAAATTCCTCTACACCATCCGGGAAAAACGGGTGCGATTCAGCGACGAGGTCAAAAAGCGCCACCGCAAACTGGCCGCCACATGGTCGGAATATGCATACGAATCGGGCACAATGCGCATGCTGACTATCCCGGTGATCTACTTCGCGCTGCTTCCGGCAATATTCATGGACGCAGTGGTCAGCCTCTATCAGCTGATTTGCTTTCCGGTCTACGGCATTCCTATGGTGAAAAGAGGCCCCTACATCGTCATGGACCGCCATCAGTTGCAGTATCTGAACCTCATCGAAAAGCTGGGATGCGCCTATTGCAGTTATTTCAACGGGCTTATCGCCTTTGTGCGCGAGGTGGCGGCCAGAACGGAACAATACTGGTGCCCCATCCGCCACGCCAGAAAGCTAACTGCCCCGCACAGCCGTTACCGCTACTTTTTTTCCTACGGCGACGCCGAGGGCTATCGTAACGGCTTGGCCGAAGTGCGCAAGCGCTTCGATGACATCAGAAAGCGGGAAAAGGCTAATGGAAAAGGCACCAATGCGGCCGGAAGCTGATCCCCCAGTGAAGCAGGCGGGCTTCACAAACGCCTGATGTAGATTGACCGTTTGGCATTTGACCCGCTAAAGTGGATTGTTGAGTATCATGACACTCTTCCTGGCCCAAGAAATCTGCTCCGGGCTCAGGAAGACGACTGGCATCCTGAGTTGCCATTGAACGGCAACACTTGGGAGGCGACGATGGCAGATTCGGTACTGGATGAAGCGGCTTTAAACGCCTTCCCGTGTCTGGAAATCTCCAGCGGCAGCTCCCTCTCGCAGCAGCGCCTGCACCGCCTGATGGCCACCATGCTGCGGGAAGTACGGGAATTCACCACCCACCACACCGACCGCATCAAGCTCCAGGGCAAAATCGGCATGGCTCTCTCCGCCGAGCGCGATATCGACAAACTGCTGGAGATGATTGTCGAGGAATCCCGTAATCTTACCTATGCCGACGCGGGGACGCTCTACATCGTCAACGACGCAGGCAGCCATCTGGATTTCGCCATCCTCCAAAACGACACCTTGGCCGTGCGCCAGGGCGGAACCAGCGGCAAGCCCATCACCCTGCCTCCGGTGCCCTTGGCCGTGAACGACCAGCCCAACCACGGCAATGTATCCGCCCATGTGGCCATCACCGGACAAACCGTCAACATCCCGGATGTCTACCAGGCCCAGGGGTTCGATTTCACCGGGCCGCGCAAATACGACGCAGCCACCGGCTACCGCTCGCAATCCATGCTGGTCATGCCCCTGACCAACCACGAAAACGACATAATCGGCGTGCTGCAACTTCTGAACGCCAAGAACCCCGAGGACGGCACGATCATCGCCTTTCACGAGGAATACGAAGAAATGGCGGCCTCACTGGCCTCCCAGGCGGCTGTGGCCCTGACCACCGCAAAGCTGGTCCTCGACCTCAAAACCCTCTTCGATGCCTTCATCAAAAGCATCGCCACGGCCATCGACTGCAAATCGCCCTATACCGGCGGTCATATAACCCGTGTAGTCACCCTGACCATGATGCTGGCCCAAAGCGTCAACCAGGCCGCCGACGGCCCTTACAAAGAAACCTACCTGGATCAGGATGAGCTGGAAGAGCTTCGCCTTGCGGCCTGGCTGCACGACGTGGGCAAGATTACCACCCCGGAATACATGGTGGACAAACGCACCAAACTCGAAACCGTATGCGACCGCGTCGAGCTGGTGACCACCCGTTTCGACCTGGCCAAAAGCTGCGTAACCGTTCAAAACCTGAGCGACCGGCTGGCCCTGTATGAACAGGGCCGGGCCACTCCTGAAGCCCTGGCTGACCTGGAGGCCGATCAGGCTGAAATGTTGGCCCATCTGGAAGAGGACGAGGCCTTCGTGCTTGACTGCAACAGCACCGGCGAATTCGTCAGCGACGAAAGCCTCGCCCGGCTGCAGGCCATCGCATCGCGGACCTTCACGCACAACGGCGAGAAAATTCCCCTGCTCACGGAAAACGAGCTGGAAAACCTGAGCATTCGTCGAGGAAGCCTCAACAGCAAGGAGCGCACTGTTATCGAACGCCATGCCGTGATGACCCAACGCATTCTGGACGCCATCCCCTTTCCCAAAAAGCTGGCCCGCGTACCGTTCTTCGCCGCGGCCCACCACGAAAAAATCAACGGCACAGGGTATCCGAACCACCAGAAGAGTGGCGCCATACCCTTGCAGGCCCGTATCCTGGCCATCGCCGACGTCTTCGAAGCCTTAACTGCCACGGACCGCCCCTATAAAAAACCCATGAGCCTGCCCGAAGCCCTTCGCATTCTCGGATTCATGAAAAAAGACGGCCACATAGACCCGGACCTGCACGACCTTTTCGTATCCACAGGCATCCACGAAGCCTACATGGCGGAACTTGAGCGCACCAAAGGCGCTGTTCCCACCCTGAACCAGCCTGCTGACGCACAGACGACTCCAGCAGCCCCTGTGGCTCAGGTGGCACCGGGGGATCTATCCGCATCGACAAGCCCGACAGCACCAGAGGCTCCGGCTACCCCCCACGCGCCTGCAAACCCGACAGCAACGGGAACTCCGGCGGCTTCGACATGACCATGCACTCCATGGACGGCGGCCTCCCGTTCCTCTCCTGCAGGCGGGCCAAGATGTTTCCCTTGCGGCGGCTTTCGGCCGTCCTGGCGGTCCTTCTGCTCGTGTTGGCCACCGAAGCGCGCGCCCAGGAAATCCAGGGCTACCAGGACATAACCTTCAGCATGAACCCGCAGGAGGTCAAGGCCGCCCTCAACTGCCCCAACCCCACGCGCCTGCCCGATCTTACCATCCGGTTCGTCAACTACGCTTGCAAGATTTTTGACGTGCACCACACAGACTGCGCCACGCTGCGGGGCAGCAAAGCCGGTGCAGAACAGGAGAGGATGGTCACATCGTTGCAGTTTCCAGCTAACAGCCGCAACATCCTGGCTGTACACTTCTACAGGAATGCCGTGCTGGCCATACAGGCCAAGCCATCCAAAAACACTTCAGAAGATGTCCTGTGCGACCTGGAAGACACATACGGCAAGCTGACCAAATGCGCGGCCAACGGCACGTTCAAGAACTACTACGTTGTTAGAGAAAATGGGGCTATGTATTACAATCTCTATGATATTTTCTACATCAATATCCCACTGCTTAAAGCCTGCATTGAAGATAACGGCGGCTGACACTTTGGTGCAGCCTTTTACCCGCCCCTCCCTCATCACCCATGAAGCCCCGATACCTTCAGAGATGCTGAAACCGGACCCAACACAGGCCCCCCAAGCCCTTCCAAAGCCCAAGCGGCCCGGCCCGTCGGCTCGCCTGCTTTCCACGCTGTTGCCCGACTTGCTGATTTTGCCGACGGTGGCTCTGTCACCGACGCGCCTGCCCCTGGCCGCCCGCGAGGCGCACGGGCAAGCCGGATTCGCACGCCGTTCGCCGCTTTGGCTGCTCTGGCGCGCCTGTGGACTGCCACTTGATTCCTTGGTCTGGAACCGGCATACAAAAAGGGTGATTTCTCAAGGCCCGCAACTTCTGGAGACTCCATGCAGGATTACCCGTGCGCCCAGGATGTCGAGAAAATCTTTGATGTGCTGTGCAAGTTGCCCACGCTGGAGTTTTTTGACGCCGAGCACCTCAAACACATCATCGAGCGGGCAAAGTTGCGAAAGTTCGGCCCCGGCGAGGTCATCATCCGCGAGGGCGACTGCGACAGATGCATTTTTTTCCTGGTCCACGGGCAGGTGCTGGTAAGCAAAGGCAACATCCGTATCAACAGTCTGCGCCGCACCGGCGACATATTCGGCGAGATGGGGGTGATCGACGGCAACGTCCGCAGCGCAACCATAACCACCCAGGCGGAAACCCTGTGCCTGATCGTCAACGCAGATGAACTTTACGGCATGGACCCGGAAAACAAGCTGGCCAACCAGGTGGTGCTCTACAAGATCTTCTCCGAGATTCTTGCCGCCCGCCTGCGCAAGATGAACGACGAAATTCTCTACCTGCGCAAGGAATTGGACCGCAGCCATGCCGCATGCAAGAAGGCCTGACTCGGATTGCCGCACCCTTGCGTCTGGAATACGTGATGTGCCCAACATGAGGAGGCTGACATGACACCATCGGAAAAGGCCCTGGCTGAAGCGCGGGGGTTCATGAAAAGCCGCGTCATTCTCACCGCCGCCAAGCTCGACATCTTCACCCATCTCGACGGCAATCCGCAAACCGCTGCGGAACTCGCCGAGAAGCTCCACCTGGATACACGGGCCGCCACGCGGCTGCTCGATTGCCTGGCCGCTTTGGGCGTTCTGGAAAAACAGGGCGACCTGCTGCGCCTGAGCCCGGCTGGAGCCTTCTACTCCGCCCGCCATTCCGAAAGCGTTCTGCCCATACTCCTGCACCTCAACCGCTTGTGGGATTCCTGGAACGGGCTCACCGAAATGGTGCAAACCGGCAAAACCCCAGCTTCAGGCCCCAAAGCCGAGCATGACGAGGCCTCCCGCAAGGCCTTCATCGGGGCCATGCACGCCATCGGGCGAGAGCTCTCCGAGGCCATTGCCCAGGACTATAACCTCACCTCTTTCACCAAACTGCTCGATATCGGCGGCGCTTCAGGCACCTACACCATGGCCTTCCTCCGGCAGAATCCGGCCATGACCGCCTGTATTTTCGATCTGCCCCAGGTGTTGCCTATGGCCCGTGAAAACCTGGCCGCCTACGGTTTTTTGGAGCGCGTGGAGCTGGCTGCGGGCGATTTTACCAAAGACCCCTTGCCCAAAGGCTGCGACCTGGCCCTGCTCTCAGCCATCATTCATCAAAACAGCCCGGAACAGAACCTGCGCCTGTTCACCAGCATCCGCACGGCCCTGGCCCCCGGCGGAGTGGTGCTCATCCGCGACCACATCATGGACGAAACCCGCACCCGGCCCCCCGCGGGAGCCATGTTCGCCATCAACATGCTGGTCAACACTCCGGGCGGCGACTGCTACACCTTGCAGGAAGTCCGGGAAGGTCTGGAACAGGCCGGATTCATCGACGTGCGTCAGTTGCGCCACGGCGAAGCCATGGATTGCCTGGTGGAGGCCCGCAAACCCGGCTGAGGACGTAGGCGTGCAGGAGAGGCTGCGGGCGCATGGACTGCACATTTCGCCCGGCCCATCACGTAAAGGCCATATCGCACGGACGCCTGCCCCCCCATATCTGCCAGAGGCTTTGGAGCCACGTCCTGCTGTATGCCGGGCCCGTAAATTACCGCGTTCCTTAAGAGCCTGTCCTTCAGACATTTCGCGTGTAAGTGACTGATTCACCGCAAACACTCAATCCCAACCCCAAAATAAGCGGTCAAGTCTTCCGAGGCGACCTCAAACGCCGCATTTGTTGCCTTTGAGCCGACAGACGGCCCG
>JBBRUD010000153.1:0-5683 GCA_038248065.1 Desulfovibrionales bacterium
CGGCCCCGACGCCTAAACCCTCTGCGGCGTGTTGTGTTTTAGTATTTTTAACTTTCCGTATTGGTTGTAAAAAGTGGGGGGGGGGATCGGCCCCCCACCCCGCTGGGGGTGGATGCCACCCCCAGCCCCCCCCCAATAGGGGGGGGAGCTGGCCCATGAAGGCGCGTTCAGGGGGCGATGGCCTCAAGCAGGCGGCGGGTGTGCAGGGGCAACGCACTAAAATCCTTTGCACAAATCAACAGCTGACGGCATGCCCACAAATCATTGAGCCGCACGGCCCGCAGCCCCGCCGCCTGAACGCCCCAGGTCGCGGCGGCCTCCGGCATGACCCCGATGCCTGCGCCTTCCCCTGCCAAACAGCAAATAGCCTCGAATGTGGCCACGCGGATGCGATAGTTGATACGCACGCCCAGACGCTCCGCATGGCCGTCAAGATGGTCCTGGAGGGCGCTGCCCTTCATGAGCCCGATGCACGCATATCCAAGCACTTCACTGAAATCGACCGTCTGTCTGTCCGCCAGCGGATGGTGGCGAGCAACAACCGCCACCAGCTGATCGGCATGAAACGGACGTGTCGCGAGCATGCCGTGCTCGACGGAATCTGCGATTATGCCCACTTCCGCCTTGCCTGCCGCAATCAAGTGGACGATTTCCGCGCTCGCGTACTCCTGCAAATCAATATGCACATGCGGATTCTGGACAAGAAACGGCCCCAAGCGCTCTGGAAGGTGCCCTGTCAGGGCTGCGGTGTTGCACAGGAGCCTGATCTGCGTTTTGAGCCCGCTGGCATGCTCGCCTAGGGCGGTGCGCATATCCGCAACCCGGTGCAGAACCACCTTGGCATGCTGCACAAGAGTCCACCCGGCCACTGTCGGTTGCACCCCCCGCCTGCCGCGCTCAAGCAAGGCAACGCCCAGCTCCTCTTCCATTCCGCGCACTCGGGCGCTGGCTGAAGCCAGCGCCAAATATGCCCGGTCGGCTCCTGCGGTTATGCTCCCGGCCTCCACCACATTCAGAAATAACCGAAGATCGGTAAGATCAAAACGCATGGCCACGCTCCCCCCACTGTCAGCCTTCGTATGGAACATATGCTTGCGTAAAATATTCCACATTGACCATCTGGGCAAGCTCCAAGAGATTGCACTCATGGAACACAATATACTTTTATTTCTGGCTGGTGTGGTTGCTGGGGCAATAAACTCCGCAGCTGGCGGCGGGTCGTTCATCACCCTTCCTGCCCTCGTGTATGGAGGTATGCCTCCGCTTTATGCGAATGCTACCAGTACGGCGGCGCTTTTTCCCGGCAGCCTCGCCGGGGCCTTTGCCTACCGCAAGGAATGCACCGCCTTCAAAGGCGCGCCCCTGAAAGCGATGATCTGGACCAGCCTGGCCGGTGGGCTGGCAGGCGCGCTGCTTCTGTACGCCACTCCGGCGCGATTCTTCGACCAGATGATCCCCTGGCTGCTGGCGCTGGGCACCCTGACCTTCGCCTTCGGACCGAGGGCAAGCAGGCTTCTTCCTCTGGCGGGCACTGGCAGCCCTACCGCGATACTGGCAGTTCAGGCCCTCTTGTCCGTGTACGGCGGCTATTTCGGCGGCGCGGCCGGCATCATGATGATGGGCGCGTGGAGCGTCTTCGGGCTTGTGGATGTCCGCGCAATGAACGCGGCCAAGACCCTGCTGGTTGGGTTGGCCAATTGCGCGGCGGTTGCCTGTTTTGCCGCAACCGGACTGGTCTGGTGGGAGCAATGCGGCATCATGCTTGCCGGAGCCGTACTCGGCGGATATGGCGGCGCGCGGTGTGCCCGGCGCATTAAGCCGCAGCATCTGCGAATCGGCATCAGCCTGTTCAACGTGGCCATGACCACGGCTTTCTTCCTGCGCAGCAGGCACTAGACACGGGGCACGCACAGGGGAAGCGGCCCGGAGGGGTCAATTAAGGAGTGCCAGTGCCACTCAACGCGCAGGCACGAACAGGGGGAAGGACGCTGCAAAACGGCTGGCCTGCCCCAGCCCCCAGGGGGTGCCCGGCTGGGCTACACCCGCGCCAACCGCGCCAGTGCCTTCTCTTTGCCCAGGGCTTCCATGGTCTCGAACAGGCCGGGGCTGGCGGTGCGGCCGGTGAGGGCTACACGCAGGGGTTGGGCGATGGCCTTGAATTTCAGCTCGTTGGTTTCCAGGTAGGCCTTGGCGGCGGCTTCAAGTTCGGCGTGGGCAAAGGGCGTGACCGTGGCGAAGATTTCCGCCAGGGCGGCCAGATGGGGTTTGACCTCGGCAGTAAGGAACTTGGCCACGGCGGCGGGGTCCATGGGCAGGGCGTCATCCGGGGCCAGGAAGATCTCGGCCTGCTCGGCCAGTTCCACCAGGGTGCGGGAGCGCGGCTGCAACATGGGCAGAAAGCCGTCCATGTATCCGGCAGAGGCCTCGGGCAAATTACGCGCGGCCAGGAATGGTGCCAGCAGCGCGCGCAGGCGCTCCAGGGGACATTCCTTTATATAGTGCTGGTTGAGCCACAGCAGCTTCTCGCGGTCGAACACCGAGGCGGATATGCCCAGGTGGTCGATGGAGAAGCTCTTCAGAAGCTCCTCGCGGGTGAAAAGCTCCTGATCGCCGTGGGACCAGCCCAGGCGCACCAGACAGTTGAGCATGGCCTCGGGCAGGATGCCCTCGCTCTGGTACTCGAACACAGCGGTGGCCCCGTGCCGCTTGGAGAGCTTTTTCTTATCCGCGCCCAGAATCATGGGCACATGGCCGAACGCGGGCAGAGGCAGGCCCAGAGCATTATAGATGAGAATCTGGCGGGGAGTGTTGTTCACGTGGTCGTCGCCCCGGATGACATGGGTGACGCCCATGGTGGAGTCGTCCACCACCACGGCCAGATTGTAGGTGGGGGTGTTGTCCGAGCGGCGCAACACCATGTCGTCGAGTTCGGTGTTCTCAAAGGATATCGGCCCTTTGATGAAATCGTTTACCAGTGTGGCTCCGGCGAGGGGGGCTCTCAGGCGCACCACCCGGCCCGGTCCGGGGCCGAGACCCCTCTCGCGGCAGCACCCGTCGTACTTGGGTTTGCGACCTTCGGCCCTGGCTTTTTCGCGCATGGCCTCCACCTCGTCCGGCGTGCAGGAGCACCAGTAGGCGTTGCCGGTGGCCATCAGGGTGTCGATGTAATCGTTGTATATGTCGAACCGCTGGCTCTGGTAGATGGGTTCGCCATCCCAATCGAGGCCCAGCCAGGTCATGGAGGCCAGGATGCCCTCGGTCATGGAGGCGTCGGAGCGGACGGTATCGGTATCTTCGATGCGCAGCAGGAAGGTTCCGCCGCTCTGGCGGGCCAGCAACCAGCTGAAGATGGCCGTGCGCGCCCCGCCAATGTGCAGATGCCCGGTGGGGCTGGGGGCAAAGCGGGTGATGACGGACATGGCGCCTCCTGAACGGACCGACGGTTTCCCGCGCAAAGCCCGTGAATACTCGGTTTTGATGTGGCTGGCAGGTAAGCCTTTCAAAAGGCGATGTCAACGAAGGGCGGCATAAACGCCCGCTCCGGCCGGTTTTCGACCTGAGTGCTGGCAACTTCCGGCATTGCGGCCCTGTTTCTGCCCCGCCCGCAGCGTATCGGGGAAATGTGCAAAAAACTGCACAACAATTTCCTATTAAACCGCAACATATCACAATACCATACTTTCTTGGTATGGCATGTTTTCTGCTTCGTGGGCGCACGTTGACGGAACGCCGTCCGTGTTTACTTTGCCAGTCTGCTTCGCCGCCTCCGGCGGGCTTCACCCACGCCGCAAAATTACGAGAGGTTGTCTATGAAACGCGCTCTTCCGCTTCTGGTTCTGGCCGCCCTGACCGTCTTCGCCCTGACCGCCGCCCTGCTGCCCGCCGCCCGCGCGGCCGACGACGTGGTGAAGATCCCGGTGGCCGATATCTCCAGCACTGCCAAATTCTTCAAATTCGACGCCGACGGCGTTACCGTCAAATATTTCCTGGTCAAGGCCCCGGATGGCACCATCCGCTCGGCACTGGACGCCTGCGACGTCTGCTTCCCGGCCAAAAAAGGCTATAAGCAGGACGGCGAGTTCATGATCTGCGTCAACTGCGGCCAGAAGTTCCACGTCAGCCGGGTGGGCATGGTCAAGGGTGGCTGCAACCCGCATCCGGTGAAAAATACCGTCGAGGGCGACCATGTGGTCATCAGCAAGGCGGATCTTACCGAAGGCGTCCGGTACTTCAAATAGCCGCAATCCTTTGAAGACCGGGAGCATCACATGAATATCCTCACGTTGCCCCTGCGCACCATGCGCCGCAAGATGACCCGCACCCTGCTTCTGGCCGTGGTCTTCGCGGCGGGCATCTGCTCGGTGGTGGCACTTAATTACGTGTCCACAGCCGTTGGCGACTCCATGGAGAAAAAACTCACCGCCTACGGAGCCAACATCATGCTCCAGCCCAAGGTGGATACCCTCTCCGTGGGCTACGGCGGCTTCAACCTGGGCAGCGTCTCCTTTGACGTGAAGCACCTCACCCGCGAACAGGTGGACCAGGTGCGCACCATCGAACTCAAGGACCGCATCGCTGCCGTGGCCCCCAAGCTCATCGTGCTCAGCCAGGTGAAGGGCCAGCATGTGGCCGTCATCGGCGTGGACTGGCCCGAAGAAATGCTCATCAAGAACTACTGGGGCGTCACCGGAGCCTTCCCGGACAAACCCTTCCAGGTGCTCGCCGGTTCCAAAGCCGCCGAAAGCCTGGGCTTGAAGACCGGCGAGACCGTCACCCTGGAAGGCAAGCCCTTCCAGGTGGCCGGAGTGCTCACCCCAACCGGCTCCGAGGACGACAACGTCATCTTCGCAGGCTTGGATGACGTTCAGGCCGTCACCGGCAAACAGGGGCAGATCCATTTCGCCGAAGTGGCCGCCCTGTGTTCAGGCTGCCCCATCGACGACATCGTGGCCCAGATCGCCCAGAAGCTGCCGGATGTGGACATCGTTGCCATGCAGAAGGTGGTCAAGGCCCGCATGTACACCATCCATTTCGTGCAGGAATTGGCGCTGATCGTCTCGGTCATCCTGCTCATGACCGCCTGCTTCATGATCGCCCTTTCACTTCTGGCCGCTGTCAACGAACGCAAGCACGAGATCGGCGTGCTGCGCTCCCTTGGCTACGCGCGCTCGGCGGTGTTCTCCATATTCTGCCTGGAGGCCCTGTTCATCGGCCTGCTGGCCGGGCTGGCAGGCTATTTCGGCGGGTTCGGCATCAGCTTCAAAGTCATGGACATGCTGGAGATGTCAGCAGACGCCTCCCTTGCCTTCCAGTGGGAACACCTGGCCCTCACCCTGGCCGGAGTGGCGGTCATCTCCTGCCTGGCCTCGGTGATCCCGGCCTGGAAAGCCGCCAACACCGACCCCAGCCAGGCACTGGTGATGTTGTAAGCCGCGTAGGCAGAGCCTCCGGCGGCCGGGGGGGCAAGCGCCCCCCCGGACCCCCGCAGTAGCTACGCAGCGGCGCGCGATGACTGCGCCGGTGCGCAAAATATTGGGGGGCTGGCGCACCAACCGCACGCCATATCTGAAAGACGTGATGGACGCGCTGTCGGCGGTGCATCCGGCCCGGCGCGTGGTCTTCATGAAGGGCGCGCAGGTCGGCGCGACAGAAAGTGGGAACTGCTGGTTGGGCTACATCATGC
>JBBRUD010000154.1:0-5570 GCA_038248065.1 Desulfovibrionales bacterium
ATTCGTAATCAGCAGGTCAGGAGTTCGAATCTCCTCGCTGGCTCCACTAGGAAAATCAATGGGTTGCATGCAGTTTTTACCCCAGCATGCGACCCATTATTTTTGCCCAAAAACCGATCTGGTCCCGGAATAGTCCCGGAAAGGAAAATTTTCTTCGAGTTTTCCTGAGGTGCGGCTGTTGTCTCTTGGCACTGCCGCCCCGTCCGGGGTCCCCTTTCTCGCCGGTCTGCTCTGTGGGAACCGTTGCGGTCATGATCCGAGGAATCCTCGGCTTGATCCCGTGCGTCCCATCCGCAAGGGCAAGGGCGGCCTGCCGCGCATCCTGTCCCTGGCCGCTGAGCGGGCCAAGGCCTGGTATGACCATCCGAAGAGATGCCCACCGCTATTGGCCCCGGCTGACCGCAAGGCGCGAAGTGAGCGCCGCGAGGCTTGCCTTGTGGTCACGGAAACGCTCTTATCCCATTTAGAGCTGGCGTCCTTGTCTCTGGGCGTGCCGACCCTGGCCAACGGATTCATCGACATCGATATGAAAGCCATCGTTCGCGACTCAGGCCTGGGCAAACGACGTTGCGAACGGGCCATCAGGCAATTGAAGCGAGCCGGGTTCATGCAGGTGACACAGCCACGGGGCCGAAGCAATGAAGGCCAGTATTTCGGATGCCGGGCCATACGGATCATCACCACGGCGTTTTTTGATTGGCTTGGCCTTGGGCCGATGCTGCGGCGGGAAAGGGCCAGAGCCTCGGAGGCGCTGCGTCGCAAGGCGCAAAAGGCCAATCGCAAGCTGGCAGACTGTCGATGGGCAGGCCAATCCGGCCAGGGATGGGCGGGTTAATCAGGCCAGTCAGTTGAGCTTCCAGTCGGCTCGGACTTTCCTTTGCTGTTAGAAGGTTATCCCTCTGTTGCGCAAGCAGATTCCTCCGCTCTCGGCGTTCTGTAGCTCTTCCCGTTGAGAATGACGCGGTAAGCGCCATGGCGCAGACGGTCGATGGTGGCCGCGCCAAGCAGTTTGTTCTGGAAGGCCTCTCCCCATTCATCGAAGTCCAGGTTGCTGGTTATGATGGTCGCTCGCTGTTCGTAGCGCTCGGCCACGACGTCGTGGAAGTCCTCATCCTGGTTCATGTTCAGCGGCTTGAGGCCGAAGTCGTCAATGACGAGCAGGTCCACCGTGGTCAGGTACTGGAATTTTCTGTCGTAACCTCCCACGGCCCGAGCGGCCTGGAGTTGTTGCAGCATCTTGCTCAGGTTCAGAAAGGCTACGTCATGGCTGCGGCGGATGGCAGAGTGGCCCAGGGCCTGTGCCAGATGACTCTTGCCCGTGCCACAGGGGCCTGCGATGAGGATGTTGGCCTTCTCATTCATGAAGCGGCAGGTGGCCAGGTCCAGGGCCTGCGCCCTGTTGATCGACGGGTTGAAGGCGAAATCGAAGCTCTCAAAGGTCTTCTGGCTCTGGAAGCCAGCACGGCGCATGCGCATAGTCAGCTTCCGTTGCTCCCGCCGGGCGACTTCATCCTGGATGAGCAGGGCCAGGAAATCCGTGTAAGCGAGCTTGTCCTCAATGGCCTGGCGGTTCCGGGGCTCCAGGGAGTCCAGGATGCCGGAAAGCCGGAGTTGCTTCAGCATGGGCTCAAGTTGAGGCATGGGATTCATCATTTTCCTCCTTCATTGCAGCATTTCGCGGGTATCGCGGCAGAAACGGCCTCGGCCCCTGTAGGCCTCCGACAGGAGTGACGGCCGTGGATTCCCGGTTTCCATGTCCAGGCCCTTTTCCAGGATGGTTTTCACGGCCCGGTAGAGCGGCGTGCCATGTTCAAGCGCTCGACGGCAGGCCGCTTCCAGCCTCGCGGCCCCATATTTCCCGCGCAGTTGCAGAACGCCTTGGGCGGCCCGAAGGTTATCCAAGACTCGCGAGGCGAAGAGTTGTTCCACAAGTTCCAGGCACATGAGGCCGATCTTTTCAGCCTTCTGGAGACACCATTGAGGATCTTGCATCAGATACGCTTGGGCCTCCGGTGGCATGTGCCCGGCCACCGTGGACTTGGCTCCCGGATGGCGCTGGCGTGGATGAACGGCCACCAGCTTGTGCTCATGGAAGATCTGGACGGTTGTTTCACCGATGCGCAGCATGAGACGCTGATGGACTAGGCTGAACGGCGCGGAGTAGTAAGCCTTCTCAAACTGAACGTGGCAGTTGCCGTGGAGCTTAGCTCCGGCCCAGGCCACGACCTCGGGGGGCACATCCGGCAGGGCCTTGAGGAAGTGGCGCTCGGTCTCGGCAAACCGCGTCAACGGCCGTTCCCTGGTCGTGCCATGGATGCGATTGCCTGCCGTGGACATGATCCATTCCTGAAGCTGGCGATTCGCGTCGGCCAGATCGCGGAAGTCACGCAAGGGCATGAAATTGTTTTTGATATACTTGACGCCGGATTCCACGATGCCTTTCTTTTGCGGATCTCTGGGCGGGCATGCGGACACAAGGAAGCCATAGCCCTCGGCGATTTCAGCGTAGGAGCGTTGGACCTCGGGGTCGTAATAGCAGGCTTTGGTGATGGCGCACTTGGCGTTGTCGATGACCACTTTCGCTGGGACGCCGCCGAAAAACTCGAAGGCCCGGCGATGGCAGCCCAGCCAGGTCTCGACCTTCTGGTTCCAGACGACCTCGGCGTATTGGTGGCGGCTCCAGGCCAGGGTCATGACAAATACCCAGGTGTCGCGGACTTCTCCCGTGGCCAGGTCCACGATCTTCGGCCCGGAGCCGAAATCCACCTGGGCCACCTCCCCGGGCTTGTGGTCGAGCATGACCGTGGCCGGAGGCCCTTCCTTCTTCTGGCGGCGCAGGAACCGTTTTACCGAGTCATAGCCGCCGGTGAAGCCGTGCGTCCTTACCAGGGCGTCGTGGATCGTCGTGGCCTGGATGCCCTGCTGGTGCCAAGCCAGGACTTGCTCGGCGTAAGGAAGAACCAGAGATTGAGCACACTGAACCGGAGAGTTCTTCCGAACAATCCCTTCAATGACGTCGTTGCCGGGCAAAGGCGAGGCTATGTCCAGCCAGCCGTGCTCTCGGGCCAGAAGACGCAGCTTGGCAGCCTTGTCACGGCCCATGAGCCGGGCCTTGGCGAGCTCCCGGTCGGACTCGCCGAGCCGCATGCGGGCAAGAATATGTCGAATCTCATGCACTGCGAACCTCCGGTTGGCCATCCATTCCTCCTCAACATTGGTCTCGGAGGGGATAGCTTTTCTCGGAAGTCCGGGCGACAGCTGGAAGTGGCTCGATTAACCCGCCCAGGGGGTGGCCTGATTAGCCCGCCCCGAGGGTGGCCGCATTAACCCGCCCCTGCAATGGCCGCATATGGGTGCCCATCAACAGGCAGACTTCATGCGGCGCGTTGTGTCTGGCGCAAAGCCCATGTTCAAACGCTACCACGACGGGGAATCCAGAGCGCAGCGTGCCACCTTATGGAACTCCATCTGGGCAAGCCATGTTCGAACTGGCCTGGACGCACGGGAAGCCCAACGGCGAACGAACGAAGCTCTGGGCTATTCACCGGGATACAGTCCGGGCCAAGAGCAGTAACAAAGCATCGTTGTTTGAATCGTAGCAAGCCGTAAGGGCTCGCAGTCTAGACCTGTCTACTCCGTCCGACTTCTCACCCTAAAAATCTACCCAGAAGCGCCAAGGACCAGACTGAAACCGCCTTGGTCATACTTCGTATGGCGTCAACTTCGTTTTGCGCTTTCGTTTGCCCAAATAAGTGTCGCATGGTTGGCCTGTAGGTGTCGCTCATAAATCCCAAGAGGCAAGAATACAAGAAGAGGGATCAGCAGCCCCTTCGGCATCGGGAGCTTTTTCGTTTTCATCCTCCCCCCTCAGAAGGACCGCCTAAACCCTAGGATGGGCTTTAGAAATCCAAACAAAATCGAACTTCGCACGGAGTCTGCCCACATTCCCTCCACGTTGACCTCAATATCCGTCGTACGCACCGTAATAATCAGACAAATTGAACTTTCATGCCATGGTATTGAACGCTATTACTGAAAGTTAGTCCGATGTGTGAATCATATTGCTTGAAATGACATGTTTGCTGGTCCATATTGTTTTATGTTGTTGTGAATTGAAATTTTCTCAATGTTGTTCAAATCAGTCTGGCTGCTCTCGTAAAATACAAAACGATGGAATACGGAACAATGGGGTCTAAAGGCAGGACAGGTGAGGTAGGCCTACCTCACCTCCTGCCCTGCGGGGCTTCAGCTTATTCGCCTTCGGCTCAACGCTTATGAACATTGGAAGTGGAGACCATGATGCCATCAAAGAAAGCCGTGCTGAAAACCTATTTGACGCCAGATGAATATGAAAAAATCCAGGGGAGTGCTGACAGAGCTGGTTTGTCCCTCTCCACCTTCGCAAAGCGTGTCTGCCTCGGACAACCGGTTCCAAGTCTGGAAAATCATCAGGCACGGCGTGAGTTGCTCAAAGTCAATGCCGACCTCGGAAGGTTGGGAGGACTATTCAAGCTGTGTCTCTCCGACAAGGAGGGGCAGTTCCAGCAACTTCACCAAGATGTACGGCGAGTGCTCCGCGAAATCGAAGTTCGCCAACGCGAACTGAAAGCCAAAGTGTCCAGAATTTAAGCGACCCATGAGAATGCAGTCATGATCAGTCGACGGATCGCCCGGAAACCCCAAAACGATAACTACCGCCGCTTGGCCAACTATATCGCCGCTGCCGGACAAACGGGAGAACAAAACATCCTGTGTTGGTGTGTAGGGTGCTGGGCAGGCGATGACTATGATCTGGCGATCCAGGAGGTCGTCAGTACGCAGATATTAAACAACAGGACTACAAAGGAGAAGACATACCACCTCATCGTGAGTTTCCGTCCTGAGGACGAGGCAAAGCTGACGCCGGACATTCTCAAAGAGGTCGAGGCTGAATTCGCCAAGACCCTGGGCTTCGAGGAACACCAGCGGCATTGTGGTGTCCACAAAAACACCAACAACCTGCACATGCATGTAGCCTACAACATGATCCACCCAGAGACGTTGACCCGGTATGAACCATATCGTGATTTTTGGAAGCGGGATCAAATATGCCGAGCCCTGGAGAAGAAGTACGGCTTGGTCATCGACAACGGTCGTTCCCTTGAGAACACGGACCCCAAACTGACCCCGGTTGCAGCGACGGTAGAGGCGCACACGGGGCAACAGTCGTTCGACGGATACGCCAAGGAACGGCGAGACCGCATCCTGGAGGCCCTTCGCCATGCTACGGAATGGGGACAGGCACATGTAGTGTTTGCTCAGTACGGGATGGAGATTAAACCCCACTGCAATGGCATGGTCATCAAGGATCGTCATGGGAGACATGCAATCAAGGCCAGCGGCCTCGACCGTTCATTGTCCCTTAGCATGCTTACGCGGCGCTTTGGAGGCTATGTCCCGCCGAACCTGACCATGGAGCAATGTCCAGAGAATGAAACGTTCATAGCCCGGCCGTTGCACCGAGGTCCAGAACGCGGGAGGCTCTATCAGGAGTTTCAGGCATGTATTGTTTCCCGAAAGGCCGCCCTGGA
>JBBRUD010000155.1:0-5315 GCA_038248065.1 Desulfovibrionales bacterium
CAGGAGCATCTTCTTGAGGGACAGGCTTTACGGACTTTCTCTTTGCCATGCTTGTACTCCATGCGCGATGATCTTACACGCAAGATCTGAAAACCGGAGATTTTGATTTTAGCCGTGTTTTCTTCAAATAGCAGTTTATTGAGACCGGGGATAGCGGAAAGCAGCCGGTCGGTCTGGGGAAATATGTCTCAACGCGACGAGAAAACCACCGAATGACTTCTTTGATCAGCAGCAAGGGGGACAGCATTCTCCTGCTTTAAAACCTAACCTCATTCCATTTAAACCATCGGTGAAGCAAGTGTCGGATAAACCCTCCCCAAGGTCGTCAACACCGGCCTGAGAGACTCGCGCCGCTTGGCTTGAACAAACCCTACTCAATTTGTTGGATAATCTCGGGATGGCCGTACGTGCGAGCCATCAAAAAGGGGGCCGTCTGTCGACGGCCCCCGGCTCAGCATCTATCAGCCAAAGAGTTTTGGCAGCACTACAAATACTGTAAGCATGATCAAGCTGACAAAAACACTACTTGTGAAAAGTAGCCACATACAGTTTTTGTCCATCCTTACGCACATTGTTATTGACTTGTCATACGTTTCTCCAGCCCGCTTTGCGGCATCTTCGCAACGGGCAACACAAACCTCAAGTCGTGTGGAAAACTGCGAGACCACTTCAACGGGATAGCCCCTGACTTCGTGAGCGGACGCTCTCACACTCTCGCTCGCGTTCGTTATGTCCCGCTGCAAACTCTGCAAGAGTGAAATCACCTCCGACGTACTCTTGGCTCGAAGGAATTCCTGCTTGTTCAAAAGAGCAAGACTGTCCTGGAGCATGGTGGCCTCTTCCGATTCCGGTATCTGTTGCGTCCTCACGGCTCCTCCCCATCTCCCATCCGTACCCAGGCCCATGCTCCTGTTGCGGATTTCCTCTGTCTTGCTCATGGCGTAAACCTCTTTGCTGAAGTGCATTCCAAGTATAGCCCTTGCCAAGATTGCTCCCTTTGAAGGCAACGCCTTCAAGCGCGAAGCTAATTCCCGAGACGTAACCCGTGCCTGCAACGTTGAGACGAATCTCTACTCCCACTTGGGCGAGCCTGTCTCGAAAGATGTCCAGCGAACACCCGCGGTCCAATGCCGTATCCACTGCGCCTTGCATCCGCATCCGCGCCGACGCTTCCCCTGTGCGCAGAGAGTGCTCTAATTCCCCCTTGGTAGGAGAGGCGCGGGGCACCTCCTGACTCGATAACACCATGCGCAGACCGAACTGCCGCTCAAGACGGCGCATGATGGGTTCCTGGCGTTTGAAGTCATGAGCATCACTGACCACCGCGCCATCCAACATGATCCGATTGACCAGGATATGGATGTGCGGATGGGAAGCGTCGGTGTGGCGGCTGATGACGTATTGGTTATTTATGAAGCCCATGCCCTGCATCCATGCGTGGGCAGCCTCGCACCACTGGCCGTCGGTTAGCCGCTCGTCAGGGTGGATGCTTAGACTGGTATGGCAGACTGCCTTGGATAACCGGGGACGCATGGCGCGCATGGCCCCGAATTCGGCGGCAAGGGCACGGGGTGTTGACCCGGCCATATTGGTTTCCAGCAACACACTCTTGCCGGGTTGCAGGTCGTATTCCGCCGCGCCCCGAAAGCCTTTGCCCTTGATCAGCTTGGCTATCACCGCTCTTCCCCCAGCAATGCGCGCTGAAGGCGGATGATCTCCTGGCGCACTCCAAGAAGGATATGGGACGAAACCACGGCGTGTCCTTCGTTTGCAGCCCGAGCAATCTGGTTGAGGTTCACAGCAAGGCGGGTCAGCTCGGCATAGGCCGCGCGGTTGGCTTCTGGCACGGGAGGAGGTGGCAATTGACGCCTAAGGGCGGCGGTGCGCATCCATTGTGCAGGGCTCATGCCCATGTGGCTTGCCTTGATACGTAGGATTTCCAATTCGGCGGCATTGACGCGGACGCCGATGGTGATGCGACGCACGACGGAAGGGTCGCCTTTGGGTCGTCCTCCCTTTCGCCTTCTTCCTTGGAGTAGGCTGTTCATTGGGCGAAGCCCCGAGCATTTGCGGTAGCTCTTAAGGCGTTGCAGTCTGTCTCGTTCGGAGCGGTGATGCCTTGAAGCCTCGCAGAGCAAGACGTTTGAGCGAAGCGAAAACATGGCTTGCTCCAAACCGACTGGCCCGCGTCACGTCCGGCAGATGCACCAGGGTAAGACGAGACAGACGCTGATTTCTGACGAGACGCCAAGGAAGAAACAGAAAAAATACATCTAAGAGCAAAATTCGCAAAATTCGCATAAATCCCACGTGGACCTGTCGAAGCCTTTTGTGCGAATTTTGCGAATATTGCGCTATACGTCGTTTGTTGTGGGGTGAGGTCGTGGCGCATTATGCCTCCGCATCATGATCGACGTGGATGCAGGGATTGACCAAAAACGTGCGTGACGGTCGCCCCCTGCCAACCGCCACGTGATCCCGAGAGAGGATAAAACCACGCTCTTCAAGGATTGTCAGCCCCATGTTCACCAGGACCATTTTGGGCCAGCGTCCCTTGACCTTCTCTAGGGCGTTCCGACCAGTGAAGGACACCAGTCGATCCTGCCGAAGCCAATGTAGAATCGTCTTCGCACATTCGATGCTGTCGTCCGCTCCCATGAGATTGAAAACTGCCCTGGCATGTTCGATCAACAGTTTAGCGAGGCACACTGCGCTTTCGAGGGTTTGTCCGGCGATAGGATGGTGCTGGGGTGATTCGTGAAGGGTGACGTGGCATAGCCCGGCCAGACGCAGTGCCTGTCCGGTGAGTTTCCCGCCCCAATCGCGCATGCGACTCAACGGCCCCTCGTCGGCAAGGTCGTTTTCAATGACGTTTGCGAAGGCGTACCAGATGGATCGCGCCTCATGGCTCAACGGCAGCACGTAAGGGACGATGTTGCCGTGGGGATCCCTGTTCCAAGGCAATTGGAGCAGGTTGCGCAAGGTGGCGTTGTATTTCGCACCCAGGTCCGGGGGGATTGGATAGGTTTCCACCGATCGAGTTCCGACCAAACTTCTCGGCAGTAAAAAGAGCATCCGTCCGAGTAGGCCGCGTCCACGGAAAGCAGGTGTTTGGGCGGCACCGGCCAAAACATCGGGCTGTGCGCTGAGAATGAGGGTTAAGGTGGGCTCCTCGATCAGAATGGGTTCGGCATGGCGGCGATCGATGCGCACGGCCTCACCGCTCCAGGCCTTGAGCACAGCATCCAGATTGGGAACGCCATGGCTGTACCGGCCCGCCAGGATGTCCAGAAAGCCGCCCTCGGCCTCGATCATAGCAATTCTTTGGTCGTGCTGGGCCATGAGGGCCGCCAAACCTTCAGGAGTTGCGTCGTCCGCCAGCAGGCGCGGAGCCACAGGCAGCAACTCCATTTCCTCACGGAGTCTCGCCACCTGACGGATCAAATCGTGTTGATCGGCGGATTCCTGGCAGCGCTTGGCTTTGGCGATGGCGACGCGGATCAATTCCTCTTGGACTTGGCGCTGGGCATGCGCGTATTTGAGACTTTCGGCGGTCTGACGTTGTTGTTCGCGCTCCCATTCCAGGAGCGGAGCACGGCACGCGTCTTTCGCGGCGCTTTTGCGCTCACCGGGGGGCAGGATGGCCACGCCATAGATGTTGAGGGGTTCGGAATAACCTTCGTGGACTAGAACGCGGAATTTGCGCTGGCTGGCCGCCGCAACCGCCCCGAGGGCGTTGAGCAGTGGCAGTTCGAAGGGGACTTGAATGGAGGTGCTCACAGCGGCGGCAAAGCCGCCGATAACGCCAGGCAGGATATCTGTGGGAATGGGGCGTGGCGACTGCTCATCGAAAAGCACAGGCCTGCCGAATGCGACCTGCTCAGGCATGGGAGCCTCGCAGGATTTTGGCAGTGTCGCGGGTTTCGACTATCCGTGAAGCGGAATAGGCGTCTAAGTCTTTGATTTCATAGAGCACACGGCGACCGAACTTGCGATACCGAGGCCCTTTGCCAAGGGATCGCCAAACTTCCAGGGTGCCAGGGCTGAGACCGAGGTAGGTAGCTGCTTCTTGGGTGTTTAAAGCTCGCTTGGGTACATCATGAAACATAGGGCTCTCCTTTACCGGGTTAAACTCAGCAAAGGAGAGCACAGTTGATTGCTTTGGAGCAAAATATCTCGAAAAATTTCTGTTCCCCGAATGGCTACGGGATTATGACCCAGGTGTTACATGGAGAGAGCAATGGGACATCAGAGTGCTGAGCCCGAAATGATATGCCTGTTTGCCTGTACTGCTATGCAATCTCAAGGAACATACGGAAAGGATCACCAACCGTATCACCAAATATCGGAACTAACATGTCAAAATCAATGTATTTATCCATGTCTGCTTGGTTAAACTGGTAAAAATGTGTCAATGCAGCCCACATATGCACAGAATTCTTGAAGTTATTCCAAATATTTGAATTTATATTGTCTTCGTTCAGCTTACTATGTCCAGGGCATGAGTATAATTTACAGAGGCCATCAACACGTTCTTGGTTGTTTTCACAGTGAACCCTGACTGACTCATGCCGACTAACCCCATTATCAATAGCGTACATGAAAACAGAAGCAGCGCACATCGCATTACTAATCCGTGTATCAATCTCTATCGATGGATTTTTTTGCTGCCTGTTAGACAGATACTCCCAAACTTTATGCCACCCACCAACAGAACGCACCATTTGCAAATAAATTTCAGAGTTTCCCGAACCTGCACAATTCAATGCAGTATCTCGGAGTTCGCCATCACCAGCACACTTGCTACCAAGGTGCCACATCGCTGCATGCAGAACATATCTATATATCTTATCATCTGACCCATCAGGATAAAGCATTACTCCTGAAACAAACAAATCTCTTTCTTTCCTGCCAGAAAACAGGCTACATGACATAATATTATCACTCAGGTTTTTCATAACAGACAGCCTATTTAGTTGTGATAAGCACGATGCGTAACAACAATGACACTGCCGATTGTCATATCAGTGTTTGTGCTTCCGTCAATCCTGAAATTGTTTCCGATGGACACGCAACTATTTCGTGCCTCACAATGATAACGCCTGAGGATACGAGCCATCAATATTGTCCAAAGTTAAGCGTCACGTCCACTGATAACATAAATGTACATGATAATGTTTGGTACAATATTATTCAATATGCACCAATAAAGCCAATATAAACAACCAAGAAACAATATTAAACAGCACGAACCAACACGGAAGTATTGGAGCTAATACATGGTTAACAAGATTTAATATGACGATGTTAACGGA
>JBBRUD010000156.1:0-5281 GCA_038248065.1 Desulfovibrionales bacterium
ACCACCTCGAACATCTGGCGGGGGATGACCTTCTTCAGGCGCAGGGCCACTTCGCGGCCCAGATAATAGGCGTTGTCCCGGTGCACGATCAGGGCCAGGGCGTCCACGGGGTCGCCGTTGAGCAGAATGTCGAGTTTCACCAGATCCGAGGCCCGGTAGTCTATGAGTTCGTAATCGAGAGAGGCGTAACCCCTGGTGCCCGATTTCAAGCGGTCGAAGAAATCGTAGACGATCTCGGCAAAGGGCAGCTCGTAGGTGATTATCACACGGCTGGCGGTGATGTAACGGATATCCTTCTGGATGCCGCGCTTCTCTTCGCAGAGTTTGAAGACGTTGCCCACGTATTCGTTGGGAACGTGGACCTCCACCCGTGCGAAGGGCTCGTAGAGCGCCGCCACTTCCTGGTTCTTGGGAAGCTTGGAGGGATTGTCTATGGAGATGACCGAGCCGTCCTGGCGCTCGATCTTATAGATGACCGAGGGGGCCGTGGCGATAAGCTCCACCTGGAACTCGCGCTCCAGGCGCTCCTGCACGATCTCCATGTGCAAAAGGCCCAGGAAGCCTGAGCGGTAGCCGAAGCCCAGGGCCTGGGAGGTTTCGGGCTCGAAGGTGAAAGCTGCGTCGTTGAGCTGTAATTTTTCCAGGGCGTTCTTGAGCTGCTCGTAATCGCCCGCATCCACGGGGTAGAGCCCGCAGAAGACCATGGGCTTGATTTCCTTGAAACCGGGCAGAGCCGTGGGCGAGGGGTTGTTGGCCAGGGTGATGGTGTCGCCCACGCGGGCTTCCTGGAGGTTCTTGATGGCCCCGCACAGAAAACCCACCTCGCCAGGCCCGAACTCGGTCATGGGCATGGGGCCGGGGGAAAACACGCCGAGTGCGGTTATCTCGAATTCCGCACCGGTGGAGAACATCTTGGCCCGGTTGCCAACCTTCACCGTGCCCTGCATCACACGGAAAAGCACCACCACGCCTTGGTATGAATCGTACCAGGAGTCAAATATCAGGGCCTGCAAGGGCGCTGAGGCGTCGCCGGTGGGAGCTGGCAGGCGCTCGATGATGGCTTCAAGCACCTGTTCCACGTTGAGGCCGGTCTTGGCGGAAACGCACACGGCATTGGTGGTGTCCAGGCCGATGGCCTCCTCGATTTCCTGCTTCACCCGGTCGGCGTCGGCGCTGGGCAGGTCAATCTTGTTGAGCACCGGGATGATCTCAAGATTGTTGTCCAGAGCCAGATAGACGTTGGCCAGAGTCTGGGCTTCCACGCCCTGGGTGGCGTCCACTACCAGCAGAGCGCCTTCGCAGGCGGCCAGGGACCGGGACACCTCATAGGAGAAGTCCACATGCCCCGGCGTGTCGATGAGGTTAAGGATATATTTGCGCCCGTCCTTGGCCGTATAGGGAATACGCACGGACTGGGCCTTGATGGTGATGCCACGCTCCCGTTCCAGGTCCATCTTGTCCAGATACTGCTCGCGCATTTCTCTGGAGGTGATGACCTTGGTAACTTCAAGGATGCGATCGGCCAGGGTGGATTTCCCGTGGTCGATGTGGGCGATGATGCTGAAGTTGCGAATACGGGAGAGTTCTACCATGTACCCCTCTAGCGGAATAGGCTGCACACGGGGCATAAAAGAAGGCGCGGGTGGCGTCAATCAATCTTCTGGGCAAGGCCCTTTGGCCCGGACGCCCCGTCTGGACAAGAAAGGTGCAAAGTCTGCGGACTTGCAATATATCGTGGCGATGCTACTTAACAGGGCCAAGGAGTTCATCATGCACCGAACAGCCGCGCTTTTTGCCGCCCCGGTCTCCAGGGCGCTGCCCCGGACGCACTCCGGCCCGGCGCAGATATTGATTCATTCCCTCCGGCCCCGCCCGACGGCCGGGATGCCGATTCCCAGGTTTGCCGCCCTGTTGCTGTGTCTGGCCCTGTTGTGCGCCAGCGCCACGGCTCAGGCCGCCGGACAGAACCTGCCACGGGCCATCTCGCCTGCCGAGCTTGCCGCCATGCTGGCCAAACCGCCCACTGGGCTGGAAATCATTGACGTGCGCCCGGCTGCGGAGTTCGCCGACTTTACAGCTCCCGGCGCACAAAACCTGGACATCCAGACCCTGAGCGCCGACCCGGCTTTTCTCACCGGTTCCGCGCCGCTGGTGCTACTGGACAAGGACGGCACCACGGCCATGGCTCTGGGCGGCGTGCTGTCCCAGAAATCCAGCCGCCCCATCCTGGTGCTCAAGGGCGGCATGGTCGCCTGGTGGACAGAGCGAGAACTAGGTCTGGTGGTCAGGGAGACCCCTCTTCCGACCGCTCCCCAAACCCCTGGCGCTCCGGCTTCCAAGAACTTGCCTGACGCCCAGGGCGGCACCGCCGTTCCCGGAGCGCCCGCTTCTCCCCCGGCCAATACTTCTCCCGGAGCGCCCGCCCCGGCCCCGCAACCCCCGGCCAACAAAAACGCAGGATGCTAACCCATGACTGACCCAAACACCCCCCCCAACGACGAAGCCGCGCCGCCGCAACAGCCGACGGAAAGCCCAGCAGAGATACAGGCCCCCGCGTCCAAGGCCGTCATGCCCCAAAACGGGCAGCCGCCCATGAACCCCTATCTGGCCGGATTCTTCCTGGGCCTCACCCTGCTGGGGGCCTTCCTCATCCTGGGCACGGGCCTTGGAGCCTCGGGAGCCTTCGCCCGGCTGGCCGCCTGGTCCGAGCACCTCATCCTGCCCGGCCGGGTTGAATCCAGCGTCTATTTCGGCCCGTGGTTCCCCAACCCCATGCGCTATTATCTGGTGTACATGGTTCTCGGAGCGATTCTTGGCGGAGCGCTCTCGGCCATCATCTCGGGCCGTTTCGCCCTTAAGGCCGAGCGTGGCCTGACCAGTTCGCGCACCCGCAGGCTGCTGCTGGCGCTGATTGGCGGCGGGTTCTCCGGCTTCGCGGCCCGCCTGGCCCAAGGCTGCACCTCGGGCCAGGGCTTAACCGGCGGAGCGCTTCTGCTCACGGGCAGCCTGGTCTTCATGGCCTGCCTGTTCGCCACGGGCTATCTGACGGGCTGGATGTTCAGGAGGCAGTGGAAATGATCAATACCCTTTTCTCCTCCGGCCTTTTGAACACCCCGCTGGGCTTTGCCGCCGCCCTGGCCCTGGGCCTGTGTTTCGGCCTGTGCCTGGAACGCGCCGGTTTCGGCAGCTCCCGCCGACTGGCCGGAATATTCACCTTCCAGGACATGACCGTGGTGAAGGTGATGTTCACAGCCATGGTCACCGCCATGCTGGGCCTCATCGGTGCCGAGCGCCTGGGCGTCATCAGCATGGACAGCCTGCATCTTCTGCCCACATTGCTGGGGGGGCAGGCGGTCGGCGGGGCCTTGCTGGGCCTGGGCTTCGCCATGGCCGGATGGTGTCCGGGCACTGCCGCCGTGGGCCTTGGCTCCGGGCGCGTCGATGCCCTGGTGTACCTCCTGGGCCTGCTTGGTGGCTCCATAGCCTTCAACGAGGTCTTCCCCAAACTGACCCCCCTGCTCACAGCGGGCGACCGGGGCGTAGTCTTCCTGCACCAAAGCCTGAACGTCCCCAACCAGTACGTGGTCCTTGGCTTCGTGGCCGTGGCCGTGCTGTTCTTCTGGCTGAGTGAAATGATCGAACGCGGCCCCACGCTCTCCAAACCGGGCGTGTCCCTGCCCTTTCTGGCCAAGTTCAGTGTCCTGTTAGTCCTGGCGGCCTTTGCGGTCGTCAATCTGCCCTCCCTGGAAGGCGGCGGGACCCGCACGAATGTCCCGGCACAGGCGTATCGCGGCCCAGCCGCCGGTTCGGCAGGGCAAGCCTCTGCCGAAGTCGGCGAAAGCCGCCTTCTGGCCGACATCCAGACCGGACAGGACCACATGGAACCCGAAGAACTGGCCGAGCGCCTGCGCGCTGGCGGCGAATCCCTGGTGCTGGTCGACGTGCGCTCCCGCAAGGAGTTCGAGGACTTCCACCTCAAGGGGGCGCGCAACATCCCCCTGGCAGATCTGCCCCAGTCCCTGGCCCCCTACAAAAATCAGGGCATGATCGTGCTCTATTCCAACGGCATGACCCACCCGGCTCAGGCTCGCGACGCCCTGGCACGGCTGGGTTTCACCAATGTCTACATGCTTACCGGCGGGCTGACCGGCTTCTTCGAGCACTGCCTGAAACCGGCCTCCCTGCGCGAACAGCCGGTGACGCCCGAACTGGCCACCTCCATCAAGGTGTGGCGTAAGTTCTTCCTGCCCGACGCCATGCTCAAACCCGAAGGGCCCACCCCGCTGGCCATGCCCGCCATGCTGCCCGGCCTGGCCGAACCCGCCTGGCTGGCCCTCAACCTGGGCAAGCCGGCCCTCAAGATCATCGACCTGCGCCCCCAGCCCCAGTACAACAGCGGCCATATTCCCGGCAGCCTGTCGCTTCAGCTTGACAGCCTGCGCGGCAATATCGGCGGCGTGCCTTCCATGCTCCTGCCCGCACCCATGCTCAACGGAGTTCTGGCCCAAATGGGCATCGCCCCGCGCGACCTCATCGTCGTCGTGCCCGGTGAAGCCCCCATGGATTCCACCCTCATGGCCATGGCCCTGGAGCGCGTGGGCCATCGCCGCTACGTGCTCCTCTCCGGGGGCATGAAGGCCTGGAACGCCGAAGGCCTGCCCAAGGATTCCGCCCTGCCCGCTGCGGCAGCTTTGCCCGCAGCCGTAGCGTCCGGTGCCGACGGCTTCACCGTGGACGGCAACGCCGTGCTTGAGGCCATGAAAAACCCCAAGACCGTGATTGTCGACGTGCGTCCGGCCGACTACTTCGCCGGAACAAAAACCGACGAGGCCAGGGCAGGCCACATCCCCGGCGCCATCAACCGACCCTTCTCCGAGGACGTGGTGAAGGACGCCAAGGAAATCAGCCGCCTCAAACCCGTGGCGGAGCTGGAGAAAGCTTACGCCGCGCTGATACCGGCCAAGGATTCTCCGGTCATTGTGCACTGCCGCACCGGCCATCAGGCCTCCCAGACATGGTGGGTGCTCACGCGGCTGCTGGGCTACACCAATGTGAAATACTACGACGCAGGCTGGACTGAATGGTCCGCCAAGCCGGAATGGCCTGTGGTGATCTCCCCTGCCAAGCCCCATGAGGGTGAAGCCAAGAAGCCGTAGGGGCTAGGGAAAGCAGCCGGGAGGAGAGCCTCCGGCTGCCGGGGTCAATGTGGACGGTGAAGATTGCATTGTCCGCTGTATCATGAGCCTCCGGCGGCCGGGGGGACACTGTCCCCCCGGACCCC
>JBBRUD010000157.1:0-5201 GCA_038248065.1 Desulfovibrionales bacterium
GCCCCCCGGTCCCCCCTTATAACTAAGCGTTTTCGGGCGTAAACTGTGTCGGCGAGCAAAATAATTGGGGGGTCTGGCTTACTCCCCCTTTGCCTCAAAGAGGCTTAGGGGGAGTTATGTTCCGTAGGAAGGTGCCCTGCACCCCCAGCGGGGCAAGGGGCAGAGCCCCTTATTTTCCCGGTCTCACACGAAAGACAGCAGGTATTCGATGATGGTTTTTTCGTTGAATTTCTTCGGGTTTTGGCGCTGATGAGCGGCGCTTCGATGACGGGGATGCCCATGGAGGCCATCTGTCCCAGATCCAGGGGCTGTTGATACACGCTGGTATCGTTGTTGATCAGCATGAAGTTGAGCAGGTCTTCGCGCGGACGCGGATTGGCGCAACTCCCCCGGAGATAGCCGAGCAGTCGGCGTGCGGATTCTCCCAGCCCCAATCCCAGTTGCTCCGGGTCGCCCGCCATGTTGGGTATGAACACCTTGGGGCAGCGGGCCTTGGCGATGGCGTCCCCCACTCCCCCAGGCAGCAGATTGGCCACCAGGCTGGAATAGAAGCTGCCGAAGGGATAGCATATCAGATCGGCCGAGGCGATCAGCTCCTTCATCTTGCGGCGCAGCTCCACGTGGACGGGCCGGGTATCCTCCTGGCTGGCGCACAGGTACACCCGCTTCACCGGCTGGGTGATGGGACCGCGTTCCTTGCCGGTGAGCACGTGCTGCCCGGCGAGAAGCTCCCCGCTTTCCAGCTCCGTGGCCAGGGTGAGGTCCTTGTTCACAATGGGCCGCACAATGCCGCGCGCTTCAACCAGCATGGTGAACATGTAGATCACCGGATCTATCTGGCGGTTGTAGTTGAAAAACCCGCCAGCCAGGATCAGATTGCCGATGCTTGCCCCGCGCATGTCGAACCCGTCGCCCATCTCGCGGCGAAAGAACTCCAGGTGCGCCCGGATGATCTTGCGCATGGGTTCCGGCACCGCCGTTATCAGCGGCTCGCTCCCGTGGATCATCGCATCCAACAGCCCGCGCAGTTCCTCCTGGCTCAGATCGTTGGGCAGCCGATGTGAAAACAGCGCATAAATCGCGGGGTTGCCCTGCAAGGATTTGTCCGCCAAAGCCATCAGCCGGTTGCGCAGATCGCCCACCGCCAACATCTTGAAGGCTGAACGCAACTTGGCCGAAGAGCCCCCCGAATCAAACGGCGTTATCACATGGATGGAGTTGTGCGTGTAACGCACCAACTCGCGCGAGAGACCGCGCAGGGCCGTGCCGCCGCTGAAAAACAACACCCTCGGCCCCAGTTCGGGGGCCTTGAGACACCGCGCCAGCCGGATGGGATCCGGCAAAGTTGCCGACCGCGTGATGGTGATGCGCTGAGTCATGGGTATGCCGTGTGCCTCCGCCGATGGTGCGGGCAGGAAACTCGCTCAACAGTGGAGGCGCAGAGACCGTGGGCGGATGACGGCTTCATGCGATTTTCTCAAGAATATGGCTGGTATACCGGGAGGCAGCGTCGATGCCGTTGGCTTCGAGCAGCCCCCGGAAGGCGCCGAAGGCCGATACCTCAAAGACCATGGGGCCTTGGGGAGTTTCAGCGATATCCACGCAGGTGAACTCCATGTCAAAGAGCGCCTGGGCGGTGCGGGCCATTTCGATCACCTGGCCGGACGGGGTGTAAGGTACGTACTTGCCTCCGGCGCTTGTAGTGGTGTTCCAACTGGAGCCGCCAGCCTTGCGGGCGTACGTGGCCAGGTAGTTTCCGCCCAGGAAGGTGACGCCCAAATCCTTTTCAAGGGCGGGCAGCATCTGTTGCAGGTACATCACCTGATTGCCCGCAGCCTTGAAGGCCTCGATGCGTCCCCTGGCTGCCGGGCCGGCCTCGATCACCTCCATGCCTCTGGCTTTGGTGCTGTACAGGGGTTTGAACACCGCCCGGCCGAAACGCTCCACATGGGCAAGGGCCGCGTCCACATCCTCGGTGACGGCGGTGGGCGGCATAGGCAATCCGGCGGCGCTCAGCGTGACGGTGCAGGACAGGCGGTCGATAAGGCGCAGGATGCTCGAAGGCCTGGAGAACACCGGAACGCCCTTGGTCTCCAGAAAGCGGAGTATTTCCAGGCGGTCCAGCACATTCGGCGAATAGCTCGGGGCGATTTTCTTGACAATGATGCCGTCGAGCGCGGCCATGTCGTGGCCCTGAAAAAAGGCCGTGCCGCGCTCAAGATCCAGGGCCACTTGCTCCATGTCGATAAGCAGGCGAAAGCCAGTCAGCCGGTGTACGGCATCGGCCAGCGCCTCGGACGACCAGCCGCCGGGCAGGCCGACAACACCGATATTCTTCATGGGTGTATCCTCGAAGGGTCAGTATGTAAGCACATCATTGCGCAGGGTAAAGCTTTCCCACGGCGAACCGCTGCGCTCGTAGGCAAGCATGGTACGCATCAGGTACACACCACGCAGGTACATATCCTTGGAAAACCGGTAGTTGAATTCAAAACGGCTGGAGGTGATGAACGAGCGGATAAGCCCCAGACACAACCGGGCTTCAAAGGTGGCATCGCCCACATCCAGGGCGAACTGCCTTGAAAAACGCAGAAAACTGCCGATGACCCAATTGAGGCGGGCGCGCAAAGTCACATCGAGCACCGGCATGCGGAAATTGGACACCAGAAACACCGAGATATCCTGCACATAGTCCGTATCGAGCGAGCGGTGCAGGTCGATGTAATGCACGCGTTCCTCGTCATGATTGTAGACGATGTTGTTGATGTTGTAATCCCCGTGGATGAACACTGAAAACGGCGCACTGAAGCGCTTTTCCAGAAGAATCATGCCCTCCATCAGCGCATCGAAGCCCGGCAGAGAGAGACCGGTGCATTCAAGTTCTTCTGTGCGGAAGACAGGATGCATGCGAAACACGTCCTCAAGGCGCCCCTGCAACTGGGTGATGAAGCCCGCCGCCACCGGAGCGGGGGTGCGGGTTTCCAGCCACAGCTGCCGGGTGGTCTGTTCCAGGATGAACGTGGCGTTGTTGACAATTACCGGGGCTGCTGTGAGCACCACCTCCTGGTAAGTGCAGCCGCCCAGGTACTCCATGAGCATGGAGGCCGAGTCGCCGTCGGAGTGAAAGGCCTGGATGGTGGGGGGCAGTCCCGGCAGAATGGATTCCCAGCGGTCGATGTTGTCCTTTTCCCTGGAGAGCTTGGCGGCGTTGCCTTCCTTGAAGAGCACGCCGCTGGTGCGGATGTTTTTCTTGCCGCCCTCCAGCCTGCCGATGCGGCAGCCCGAGCGGGTGCCCCAGATGGACTGGAACTCTCCGTCGGAAATGGGCACCTGCTGTCCCAGTTCACCCATGGCGCTTTTAAGCGCCTCGTACTGGTGGATCTTGAACTTCTCGCCAACGGCGGCGAAGATGATGGCCTCGCCGATGTTCAGGATGGTATCGCCCATTCGCTCCAGATAGCGCAGGATATTATGGCAGGTGATGCAGTTTTCCGGCGATTCGCCTTTGCGCAGGTCGGCCAGGATCTTATCGAAATTTGTTTTGAAGAGCACATCCAACTGCACTTCGCAGCGGCAAATCCTGAAGGCCAGGGCGATATCCTGATTGTAGAGGGCGCGCACCACCAGGCTGAGGGCCTTTTCCACCTGATCGAAAAAGGCGGGGTAGTCGTAGCGGCGCGGGAAGGCCGGGTCGCGCAGGTATTGCACCTGCATGACCACGTTGACGGCGTGGTCAGCCAACCGTTCCAGATTGCTGGTAATGATGTTGACCGCCCGCACAAAGTCGATGGAGCGTTTGTCGTTGCCGAAACCGGTATGGATGCGCGAGAAGCACTTGTTCTCTATGACGCTTTTCAGGTTGTCGATGTAGTCGTCCCGGTTTTCGATCTTGAGGATCTTGTCCGGGTCGGGCTTGTCGAGCACCTGCTGAGTGGCCTCGATCTGCTTGGTAACTTCCAGCACCATGAACCGGAAGTTCTCCTCGATGCCTTCTAAAAATTTCATCTCAGCCCGCGTCCCTGGTTTCGATGATCAAGGCTCCTTCGTCCAGGTCCGAGACATTGGAGGACTCGCGCCAGGTAAACTTGAGATTGAGCTTCATGCGTCCGTCCTTGCCCTTGGCTTCCACCATGAAGGTGATGAGCCCCTTTGGGTTGAGCGTGAGGGCAGAACCCTTCCGGGCAAAGCGCATGGTTCCCTTTTCAAAACCGTCGGTCAAGGCGCGCAGATAGGTGACCAACTCTGCGCTATCCTGAACAGCTTCATAGCTGAATTTGCCTTCGCCGGAATTCACCGGGCATTCCTGGGTCTTTTTATCCACGCTATGCCTCCTGATGTGTTGCCCCAAGCGACTGCCCCGCCTCCGGCCTGCGGAAGAAACGCGGTCGGGGCGACCATACATGCCTCTTTTGGCAGCCCAGTGTGGCGGATGTGTTACCGCACCGCAGCCCAGCGGGTGATACTCTTCTGGAGGCGGCCAACAGGAATGTCAAGGTTCACGGATGGGCACGGCTGGTGCCCCACGACGCAGCAGTCCGCCAGCGAGGGCTACCCGCCCCCTTCCTTTCCATCTTTCAAGCGTGCCAGCAGACCTTCCGGCAGCAGCCGAATGCCCAACGGCTCCTCTTTCTTGAACTGCGCGGTCTTGCCCAGCAGTGCCTGGCTGGTGTCGAAGGCGCACTGCCGCGCCAGAAAAGGATACCTGGCTGCGATGGCTTCGTTGATCCGTTGAGTGAGCAGGGCGCAGGCCGTGCCTGTTTCCAGGGAATCCAGGGCGTGACGGGCTTTGAGGTCTTGCCACAACTGGTCGTAGTTGGTCAGATGATGTTTGATGACCGGAAGGAAGTTCTTATGGGCCATGTCGCGCAGATGGCTGTCCACTTCCATCTGGCGCAACACCCTGGCCGCGCCGGACGCCGCCACCAGCCGGGGGAACGTGTTCTCCGAATGGCCGAAGACGCGCACCACCAGATCCAGAAGCGCAAGCTGGTCAACCACCCGCACCGTGACGGGTAAAGTGGCTATGTCGTCAAGAACAGTTGCATTCATGCCGCCCCCGAAGAAGAGAAAGGGGGCGCTGCCCCCTTGACCCCCGCTGGGGGTGCGGGGCACCCCCAGGCCCCCCCAATATTTTGCTCGCCGACACGTCGATGCCCGGCGATGCGAAGCTAAATGGGGGGTCCGGGGGGCCATTGGCCCCC
>JBBRUD010000158.1:0-4986 GCA_038248065.1 Desulfovibrionales bacterium
CCCCCCGCGGCCCGCCCCCCCCCCCCCCCCCCCCCCCCCCCCCCCCCCCCCCCCCCCCCCCCCCCCCCCCCCCCCCCCCCCCCCGCCGGAGGCGTCCGCTCCCAAATAATCAACCATGGCGTGGATGTTTTCTTTGGGCAGGGCCACTCGGGAGAGCAGGTTCTCGTACACCAAGCGGTAATTGCTCTCCGGCGCGTCCGGCAGGGCCAGGCGTTCGTCCACCCAGAACAGATGCGTGGCCGCCCAGGGGAAATCCCCGATGCCCGCCAGGAGCTCGAACATCCGGGCCGGAGTCTTTCCCCCGGAAAGCGCCAGGGAGAACACCCCTCGCTGCCGGACGGAAAGGCGTGCAGCACTGTCGACGATGGACGCTGCGCTGCGGTTCATGGCTGCAAGGGAAGAATAACGGGTCACAGACACGCGGGGAGCGGATGGCGCGTCTGACTGCATGGGCGGATTGGCCGCGCCGGTTTTCATATAAGCCTCCGGGCTCAAGGCGCTTGGCGCCTTATACGTTGTGCTTTCGAGTAACCCTCTTGGACTTTTCCCGGACGTTGGTCCAGCCGAAAGTATTCCCGGTGCAAACACCGGACTTGCTCTTATCCCCGAAAACGCTGTAGAGAGGGAAGCCTTGTTCTTCTGTGACCGCTCCTACAACCTTACCGAGAGGTAGCCATGCGTCCCCAAGCATTAAAGACCCGCATATTCCTCGACAGCGGTGATCCGGCCGAAGCCCGCGCAGCCATTGCCGCCCTGGGCTTTCTCGACGGCCAGACCACCAACCCGTCGCTTATCGCCAAAAATCCCGAAGCCCTGGCCCGCAAGGCTTCGGGCAACCCCTTCGGACCGCAGGAAATCTGGGATTTCTATCGCGGCGTCGTGGGCGAAATATCCAGTTTGATCCCCAAAGGGTCGGTTTCCATTGAAGTGTACGCCGACGCAGAAACCCCGGCTGAGCGCATGCTGGAACAGGCCAAGGAATGCCACACCTGGATTCCCAACGGCCACATCAAACTGCCAGCCAGCTCCCAGGGACTGGAAACCGCCCGCCAGGCCACAGCGCTTGGCATCCCCGTGAACATGACCCTGTGCTTCACCCAGGCCCAGGCTGCAGCAGTGCACGCGGCCACGCGCGGAGCCAAACGGGGGCAGGTGTTCGTATCGCCCTTCATCGGCCGTCTGGACGACAAAGGCGAAAACGGCATGAACCTCATCGCCAACGTGCTCAAGATGTTCCAGCAGGGCGGCAGCCACGTGGAAGTGCTCACCGCCAGCGTGCGCTCCATGGAGCACTTCCTGTGCGCCCTGGCTCTGGGGTCGGATATCATCACCGCGCCGCTCTCCCTGCTGAAGGCCTGGGCCGACAAAGGCCTGCCCGTGCCCGGCCCGGACTACGATTACGCCCCCAAAGGCCTGGCCCCCATCCCCTACGTGGAGTTGGGACTGGATTACCCCCTGGAAGACTACGACGTCTCCCACCCCCTCACCGATTCGGGCATGGCCAAGTTCTCGGCGGACTGGAACGCCCTGATGGGCGGATGATTTCAGCAACCGAAATACCATCAAGCACTTCCGGGAGCGGCATGAATACACCATCTTCCCTTTCCTCGGTACACGAGCACGATACCTGCCTCATGGCCGCCCGGCCCGAGCCCTGCCTGCTGGTCATCTTCGGTGCCTCCGGCGATCTGACCGCGCGCATGCTCTTTCCGGCCCTGGCCCGGCTGTTCAGCCTGGGCGCCACGCCGGAACGCTTCGCGGTGGTGGGCGTGGCCCGCACCCCCATGAGCCATGAGGCCTTCCGCGAAAAACTGCGCGAAGGCCTGGTGGCCACAGGCCGCTTCAAACAGGGCGACTGGGACGTGCTTGGCCCCCGGGTCTTCTACCACGACATGGCCTACGACGATCAGGAGGGCTACGAGCGCCTGGGCGTCTTATTGCAGGGCCTGAACACGGATATGAACCTCGAAGGGCGGCGCATCTTCTATCTGGCCACTCCACCCGAGGTCTTCACCCCCGTGGCCGTGGGGCTTGGCCGATCCGGCCTTTCCAACAAGGGCAACCGGGACAATGACTGGACGCGCCTGGTGGTGGAAAAACCCTTCGGACGCGACCTGCTTTCGGCCAGAGCGCTTACCGACACCATGCACGAGTGGTTCGACGAGCGGCAGATTTTCCGCATCGACCACTATCTGGCCAAGCAGACCGTGCAGAACCTGCTGCTGTTCCGATTCGCCAACTCCATTTTCGAGCCGGTCTGGAACCGGCAGTATGTGGATCACGTCTCCATCATCAGCGCGGAAAGCCTGGGCGTGGAACACCGGGCAGGCTACTACGAGCAGTCCGGCGTGCTGCGCGACATGTTCCAGAACCACATGATGCAACTGTTGGCCCTGGCGGCCATGGAAGCCCCTCCGATCTTCGACGCCCAGATGGTGCAGGACGAGAAGGTGAAGGTCTACCGCAGCCTCAAGCCCTTCGACCTCCAGGCCGGTTTCGACAGCATGGTGCTTGGGCAGTACGGCCCCGGCACGGTCAACGGCAAATCCGTTCCCGGCTACCGGGACGAGCCTGGCGTCGCGCCGGATTCCACCACCCCCACCTTCGCCATGATCCGGGCCTCGGTGGATAACTGGCGCTGGCAGGGCGTGCCCTTCTACCTCACCTCGGGCAAGCGCCTCGGCGGCAAGATCACGCGCATCGTGGTGCAGTTTCGGGCCGTGCCCCACTCGCTGTTCCGGGGGTTCCTCGGCGAAAACGTCCTTGCCAACCGGCTGATCATGGAAGCCTACCCCGACGAATCCATCAGCATGATGTTCCAGGTAAAGCGCCCCGGCGGCAAACTGTGCATGCGCACGGCGGCCATGCATTTCGATTTCACCACCGACGACACCGAACCGGCCCTGGATTCCTACGAAAAGGTGCTGCTTGACTGCATGCTGGGCGACCACATGCTCTTCCTGCGCCAGGACGCCGTGGAGTGGAGCTGGCGGTTCATGACCCCGATTCTGGAGATGTGCCAGGCAGATCCGAAAAAAAACAGCAACCTCATGTCCTACCCCGCCGGAACCTGGGGACCGGAAAGCACCGCCCAGCTCCACCCTGGCTACACCAGGGACCTGGATTAGCGCGCAGCCCGCCGCTCCAGCTTCGCATCTCTACAATGTACAACAGCCCGTTGGCCGCAATTCGCGGTCAACGGGCTGTAAACGTGCCCCCCATCGCCTCAGTTCACAGTGCCGGAACCAGCCTGGCAATCAGCTCCAGCAACGGCGAAGGGAACAGGCCCAGCCAGAAGACCATGCCCACGATGACCGCGCAGGCCAGCGCAGCCGGAAGCGAACAGCCCGCGCAAGGCGATGCCACCATGGCGCTGCCCGCGCCGCCAGAATCCGCACAGCGTTGCCCAGCCTCGGTCTTGTCTGCGCAAGAGCCCTCCCCGCGGGACTGCATGTACAGAGCGGCCACGATGCGCAGATAAAAAAACAACGCCACCACGGCCATAAGGATGCCGAACACCGCCAGATACGTATAGCCTGCCTTGAGAACGGCCCCAAAAACCACGAATTTCCCCATAAAACCTGCCGTGGGCGGCAGGCCCGCCAGGGACAAAAGACACAAGGCCAAAATCCCCGCCCGCCAGGGATGGGAGTAGCCAAGCCCCTTATAGGCGTCCAGGTTGTCGCGGTCGCCCCGCACGCCGCCCGCGGGCTGAGCGACCCGGCCTGCCGTTTCGCCAGCGCCGTCCACAGCACCCGTGCAGCCCGTTTCGCCCACGCCGTCCGCGGAGTTCCTCTCACCCGTGTCGCGCTCAGAAAGCAGCCCCACCGCGCCGAAGGCTCCCAGTTCCATGGCCACGTAGGCTCCCAGGTAGAACATGGCCGCCTGCGCGCCTTGCGCCCGCACGGCCAGGACGGCCATGGCCACATAGCCCATCTGGGCGATGGAGGAATACGCCAGGATACGCTTGACGCTCACTTGGCACAGGGCGGTGATGTTGCCCACGGCCATGGAAAGCGCAGCCACCGTGATCAGCACAGGATCAAGCAGCGCGGCCTGTTCCGGCCCGGCGGAAAGGGACAGGCGCAACAGCGCTGCGGCCACGGCGGCCTTGGAGCCGGTGGAAAGAAACGCGGCCACCGGAGCGGGCGCGCCCTGGTAGACGTCCGGGGTCCACATATGCACAGGGGCCAGCGACAACTTGAAGCCGATGCCCACCAGAGCCAGCAGCAGCCCGGCCTTGGCAGTGGGAGAACCTGCCCCGGAGGTTGCGGCGGCAAGGGACGCGGCAATATCCAGCTGTCCCGTGCCCGCATAGATCAGGCCGATGCCGAAGAGCAGGATGGCCAAAGCCATGGCACCGGGCAGAAAATACTTCAAAGCCGCTTCCGCAGCCAGGGGATCGTCCCGGCGCAAGGCAATAAGCGCATAGAGGCACAGCGACAGCAGTTCAATGCCCACCAGCAGGATCACCCAGTTGCCCGCCGTGGCCGCCAGCAGCATGCCCAGGGCCGACCAGAGCAGAAGGCCGTAGAGCGCGTCCCCGGCAAACCCGCGCGTCGCAGCGTAGCGATGCACCAGCAGCAAGGTGAGGATGGTCACCACGGCTATCAACCCGGCGAAGAAGCTGGAGAGCCCCCCGGCCAGAATCATGGGCGTGGGGCTCACCGCGCCGGACACCAGGGCCGAGAGCCCCGCACACAACGCGGCAGCCAACCCCAGTCCCAGCAGGAGCCCCCTGGGCGGCTCGCGCCACACCGTTGCCGCGCCCAGCACGGCCAGCCCCCCGGCGGTCAGGGCGATATGGGGAAAGAGCGCTGTCCAATCAGCAAGCATGCATGCTCCTTGGTCGTCTAAAATTACCGGAGCCATGGGGGCGCTGCCCCCCTGCCCCCCCGCTGGGGGTGCAGGGCACCCCCAGGCCCCCCCAATATGTTGCTCGCCAACGCGGAGCTATATGGGGGGTCCGGGGGGCCATTGGCCCCC
>JBBRUD010000159.1:0-4949 GCA_038248065.1 Desulfovibrionales bacterium
AGCAACTGGTGAGGATTGTAAGCGCGGAAGTTGTAGGCCATGGCTCGCGTACCCCATGATATATACTCGATATGCTTAAGCTTTTACGCGTTTACAGCCAAACTGGCAAGCATATTGGGTAGCCATTTGCGGGACAGGCTCGGGCGCACCCCCAAAAACTATCCCCCCAAGGGCTACATGGACAACCTCCCCAAAGACCCCTGGGGCGCTCCTTACGTCTACACCTGCCCAGGGGAACACGGCGACTTCGATCTCATGTCCTAGGTGGCCCGACTATCCGCCGCCGCCCCATGTCCCATTGGCCCGACTGTCGGGCTCCGCATGGCCCAGTTAAGCGAGCAATCCTTTACGGCTTCACCATCCCCCGCATGGCCTCCGCCGCAATCTTCCCGGCGTCGATGTTCCTCAACCCCGAGTTGAAAACCCTCACCATCTTCTCCCCTTCCGCGTCCCTGCGGAAGCACACGAAGATATCTTTCTGTTCAAGCAGCTTCCTGTTGAATTGCAGGGCGGTCTTTCCGGCGGCCAGGTCCGGGACGGTAGCTAGCAGATAATCAAGTACGTTCCGGTCGATGACCGCCATGGGCAACCTTCCGGCCAGCACCTTGCGTATGTTTGTCAGGTCATCGATGGCGGCTTCCACCTTCAGTTCGCCTGTTGCGGCCATGCGGTCGAACTCCTCGGTGTTCACGTAACCCTGCACGGTGCCGATGGTCAGGCCTTTGAGGTCGGCCAAGGTGTTCCAGGCTACCGGTGCGCTGGCCAGTTCCACAAAACCGAGAGGGCTGTCACCGATTGCATCGGAGAAAATGAAGGTCTCTTCAATGGAAGGGGCGAAATATTCCGGGAAATAGCCGAGGAAGTCTCTGTTTTGCCTTGCTTGCTCCACACCACGCGACCATGGGAAGAAGTCCACCTCCGTCGAATATCCCATGGCCTGGAAGACCGCTTTGATCACTTCGGCGCTCGCGCCCTGTCCCTTGAGATTTTCGCCGGTGTAGGGCGGCCAGTTGAGCGATGTGAATTTAACGATATGCTCTTGAGCCATGGCTGCCTGCGGTCCGAGGGCAGCCAAGGCCAGGCTCAGAGTCAGGGCCGCCAAAGCCGGGGAGGATAACAGACGCACGATGGCGCTCCTATGAAGTAAGGGCCATATTGACGCTTTGGGTGCTAGCCGCAACGTTGCCGCGCTCCAGCCTCCTCTCGGGCGCAGAAGAGAGACACGGAGAAAGGCGAACGCGGCATGCGCGGTCTATTGGGCGTCTGCCGCCACCTCTTCCACCGTGCGCCCCATAATCGTCTCTATGCGTGTCTTGACGGTGAGGGCGCGCTGTTCGCCGTGGTTCAGGCTGGCCAACTTCACCGGGTCGGCCTCCCAGGTCTTCTTCCAGATGCCGTAACGCTCTTCTATGGATACCAGTCGGACGCCTCGATAGCTCTTGTCGGCAAGATAGACCACCTCGTCCTCAAGGATAGGGTCGCTTTGGGCCGGGACGCGTCCGCCCAGGCGGGTGTGCACTTCGGCCACGGCGGCCACCTCGGGGTAGCCCAGCGAGCGCAGCAGGTCGCCGCCTGCGCGGTCGTGCCCGGGCACGCCTTTAAGGATATCGTGGAGCAGGGCGGCTGCTTCGATAAGCGCCAGGTTCAGGCGCACGCCATTGGCCGCCAGGATGCGGGCCATGCGCATGGCGAGCTCGGCCACGGCCACGGAATGTTCGATGCGGCCCGGCTTGAGGGTTTGGTGCTCGGCCAGCAGTGCCAGGGACTGATCGCGTGAAGGGATGTTCATGGGGTATGGCCCGAAGGGTTGTGCTGCCGGGCGCGCTGGGGAGTGAGGGCCTCCCGTGCGCCCGGCACAAGGTTATACCAGCAGAGCCTTGGCGAAATCCTCGCCGCTGAAGGGGCGCAGGTCTTCCATCTTTTCCCCCAGGCCGACAAAGGTGATAGGGATGGCGTGTTCGAGGGCAATGCCAACCACCACGCCGCCTTTGGCCGTGCCGTCGAGCTTGGTGAGCACGATTTCATCCACGCCCACGGCCTCGTGGAAGAGCTTGGTCTGAGAGAGGGCGTTCTGTCCCGTGGTGGCGTCCACCACCAGGATGGTGCGGTGGGGCGCGCCTTCGTGCTTCTTGCCCAGTACGCGCTCGATCTTCTTGAGTTCCTCCATCAGGTTCACCTTGGTGTGCAGCCGTCCGGCGGTATCCAGAAACATGAGATCATACCCGTCACGCAGGCAGACTTCCATGGCCTCGAAGGCCACGGCGGCCGGGTCCGCGCCCTCGCCCTTGGTGAAGAAGCCCGCGCCCACGCGCGTGGCCCAGATCTGAAGCTGTTCGATGGCTGCTGCGCGGAAGGTGTCGCCAGCGGCGATCAGCACCTTGCGGCCCTGCATCTGGGCGCGGTGGGCCAGCTTGGCGATGGTGGTGGTCTTGCCCACGCCGTTGACGCCCACCATCATGACCACCTCAGGCGGGTTGATGGCCTTGATGGTTTTGGGGGCGCGGAAGATGTGGGCCAGTTCCTCGCGCAGGATGTCCTTGAAGCCTGTGGATTCGGTGATCCCGGCCTTGCGCACCCGGCTTTTCAGCTGGGCCAGCAGCTTGCTGGCCGGTTCGAAACCCACGTCGGCCATGATGAGGATTTCTTCCAGCTCGTCCCAGAACTCGTCATCCATCTTAGTATGGGAGCTGAGCAGATTGTCCAACCGTGCCGCGATTTGCTCGCGGGTTTTGGCCAGACCTTCGGTGAGCTTGAGCAGCAAGCGCGAGCGCTCGTCCTCTTCGTCCTCCAGATCCAGGGCCAGGGCCAGGCGGTATTGCAGCTCGGAGCGGAATTCCTCGACTTCTTCGTAGCCCATGTCGGCCAGCCACTTGGAGAAACGGGCGATAAAATCTTCGGTCTCGGCCTTGGGGGCTTCAAGGGCGGTGAAGAGGAAGCGCAGGCGCTCCCAGAGGTCCGGGCCGATGACGGTGACGTCGTGGAGCAGGATGGACAGCCATACGGAAAGCTTGGGCTCGGCCTGGCGCAGGGCCAGGGTGAGCTCCTTCTGCCAGTCTTCGTGGACCAGCAGCGGGGCGGAAGGTGCCGGTGCAGCCATGGGGGCCGGGGCTTCGGCGACTGCCGTATCCGTGGTGGCCGTTGCCTCCGGGGCGGAGGTTTCAAGGGGTTCCCCGGCAGACGGGGTCTCGGTTTCGGAAGAGGGCAGGGCATCAGGATCGGCGGCAGGCTTTTTGCCCAGCCAGCCAGAGAGTTTGGAAAAAAATCCCATGGGGTATCCTTATAAGAGATTGCGCGCGCTCACTTCCTATCCTAGCTCAACCTCGCAGACAAGGCTTGCCCGGAAGTTGTCCTTTGCGGTATTTGTGCTCCATGAAACGTCTGAAAATCAATACGGTGCTGTCTGCTACCCGGCCCATGGACGATGTGCTTATCAAGGGATGGGTCCGTACACGGCGCGACTCCAAGGATTTTTCCTTCCTGGAGATCAACGACGGCTCCTGCCTGGCCAACATCCAGGCGGTTGTGGATGTCTATGCCCAGGGTTTTGATCTTCTAAAAGATGCCGGCACCGGCGCCTCCGTGGCCGTCAGCGGCAAACTGGTGGCCTCGCAAGGCAAGGGGCAGGCCTGGGAGATCCAGGCCCGGTCTCTGGAACTTATCGGCGTGGCCGACCCGGAAACCTTTCCTCTCCAGAAGAAGCGCCACTCGGATGAATTTTTGCGCACCATCGCCCATCTGCGTCCGCGCACCAACAAGTTCGGGGCGCTGTTCCGCATCCGCTCTGAGCTGGCCATGGCGGTCCATGAGTTCTTTCGGGCGCGCGGCTTTCTTTATCTGCATACTCCCCTGCTCACCGGCGCGGATTGCGAGGGAGGCGGGGAGATGTTCCGGGTGACCACCCTGCCGCCGGGACAGGCTTTGGGGCCGGAAGGTGCCAGGGAGTACTTCTTCGGCAAGGAAGCTTACCTCACCGTCTCGGGGCAACTCTCGGCAGAACCCTTCGCTCTGGCCCTGGGCGACGTCTATACCTTTGGCCCTACATTTAGAGCGGAACCTTCCGACACCGCCCGCCATGCCGCCGAGTTCTGGATGGTGGAGCCCGAGATGGCCTTCGCTGACCTCACTGACGATATGGACCTGGCCGAGGCCTTACTGACCCATTGCATTCAGTCGGTCATGGACCGCAGGGCAGGGGATCTTGAACTCTTCGCCAAGTGGGTGGACCCAACCCTCATGGACACTCTGGAGAAACTGACTGCAGAGCCCTTCGTGCGTTTGCCGTATGCCGAGGCAGTGGCTATATTGGGTAAAGCCTCGAAATCCTTTGAGTACGAACCGGCCTTTGGCAAGGACATCCAGACCGAGCACGAGCGTTACCTGGCTGAAGAGCACTTCAAGAAACCCGTGATTGTCTACAATTATCCCAAGGATATCAAAGCGTTCTACATGCGCCAGAATCCCGATGGCGTCACTGTGTCGGCCATGGACGTCCTGGTGCCGCGCATCGGCGAGATCATCGGCGGTAGCGCCCGTGAAGAGCGGCTCGATGTGCTGGATGCCCGCATTACCGAACTGGGCTTGGTGCGCGAGCATTATGAATGGTACCTTGATACCCGCCGGTTTGGCACCGCGCCCCATGCCGGATTTGGCCTGGGATTCGAGAGATTGGTGATGCTGGTCACGGGGGTCTCCAATATCCGTGACGTCATTGCTTTTCCTCGCACATATAAACACCTAGAATTCTAGAGCTTTATTAAGGCAAGTCATTTAACTTTCCCGGGCGGCCAGAAAGTCGTTGACTTGGTCGCCCGGTATCTTTAGAACCCGCCTCTGCCTGACGGAGACCACGTCTCCGGGGGGCGATTGAAAAAAAAGGTCAACAGCTGGTAAAAAGCGGTTGACACGGAGCGGGCCGATCAGTAGATAGCCCCTCCCGCTGACGGAAGCGC
>JBBRUD010000160.1:0-4834 GCA_038248065.1 Desulfovibrionales bacterium
CAGGCCCCCCCATTATTAGCGAAGGGTGTCACCGTTGATGGGCGACCACGCGGAACTATAAGGGGGGTCCGGGGGGCCATTGGCCCCCCGGCGGGGGAGTCCAGAGGGGGCAGCGCCCCCTCTGGCCGCCGGAGGCGCTCCTTCAGCAGGTCTCGGCAAGATATTCGGCGTTGACCACGTTCTGTGGCTGTCCGGCCAGGAAGCGGCGGATGTTTTCGGCGGTGATGGCCATAAGGCGTTTGCGGGCCGTGAGGGACGCCCAGGCCAGATGCGGCGTGAGGAAACAGTTCTTGGCCGCCAGCAACGGGTTGTCCGGCGCGGGCGGCTCCACGGCCAGCACGTCCAGGGCCGCTCCGGCCAGTTGGCCGCTATTGAGGGCCTCCGCCAGATCAGCTTCGTTCACCAGCTTGCCGCGCGCGGTATTCACAAAGAACCCGCCGGGCTTCATGGAGCCCAGCAAGGCCGCATCCACGAATTTTTCGTTGGTGGCAGTGGCGGGACAGTGCAGGGTCACGGCATCGGCAGCGGCGAAAAGTTCCGGCAGGGATGCGAAGGCGAAATCCGGCGAATCCAGGGCCTTTTTAGGGCGCGGAGCATAGGCCAGCACGCGCATGCCGAAGGCCAGGGCCAGCTCCGCCACCCGGCGACCGATGGCTCCAAACCCCACCACGCCAAGCGTCAGGCCGGAAAGCTCGATGGGATTGCCTTCCCAGAAGCTGAATTCCCCCCGGCGGCTCCATTCACCCTCCCGCACCAGCCGGTCGTGGGTCTCCACCCGCCGGGCCAGGGTGAGCAACTGGGCCATGACGAATTGAGCAACACTTTCAACGCCGTAACCGGGCACATTGGAAACCGGGATACCGTTCTTGGCAGCGGCCACGGCGTCCACCACGTCGTAGCCCGTGGCCAAGGCGCCGATGAAACGCACCTTGGGCAGTTGAGCCAGCGTCTGGGCCGTAAGCGGAGTCTTGTTGGTGAGGAGGATGTCAGCCTGGGCGGCCCGCTCCAGGATCATTGCATCCGGGGTGCGGTCGTGGAGGGTGAAATCGCCGAGAGCGGCCACCGCATCCCAGGGGTTGTCACCGGGGTTGAGGGTGTAGCCGTCCAGGACCACGATGGAGGGTTTTTGGAGCGTCACTTCTTGCCTCCCGCATCGTAGACGTTGAACGTCTGGCTGAGCACGTCGCCCTTTTCGGTTTCCACGCGCAGTTCCCAGGGGCCTGTGGCCATTTCCCAGGTGTCGCTGAAGGTGAAGAACAGGTCGTACTCCGTGCCGGGTTGCAGGGTAAGAGTGGAGATAAAATCACGCTGCACCGTTTCTTTGCCGGGCTCGACCAGGCCCGGGGTGGCGGTGACGATGCGGGCCTTCATCGGCCCGGCTTTGGGGTCCACCACCTTGAAACGGTAGCCGAAGGTAGTGCCAAGCTCGCGGGGAATGCCCGCGGTGGAGTTGAGCAGTCTGCCGTTTTGAAAGATGCCGGATTCAACCACTTCCAACTTGGGTTTTTCATCCATGCCCAGCATGGCGCAGCCTGAGACCAACAGAAGCAGCAACGGGAACAGGAATTTACGCATATTCGCCTCGGTCAGGGGTTTCCAAAGGCCAGGGCTTGCAACGGTGACTTGCCCTGGAACAGAAAGTCGAGTTTCGGACGTTCGGCAGCCACGATCTTGAGCCCGGAAACAGGCAGGGACGCCGTCTGGCCGCCGTGCATGGCCAGGGCCTTGTCGATGAAATCGGCCAGGACGAAGCTGGCGCCCACGGTGTTGGCCGCGCCCGCGCCCTCAGCATAGACGGCCACGGGGGTGGTGTATACCGTATGGTCGGCGCTTGAAAGCATGTTGCCGGTTTTCAACAGGGCCAGGGCCGCACGATCTGGAAACATGCCGGCCCAGCGGGCCAGGTACTTGATGAACCCCGGCTGGATGGCCAGATAATAGAAGGGGTCCACCTTGAGGGCCAGGGACGTGCCCGGAACGCCCAGAATGTAGCCGGACTGCCGGTATTGTTCACCCAGGGCCTTGCTCAGGCGCTCCAGCGCTTCGGCGTAGTCGATCATGACCCGTCTCCGCCCGAGGCCTGCACCCACCGCATGCAGAGGCCGCAAGCCGCTTGGCCCCGCCCGGAAGACCCGGCCAGGGTGTTGTCCAACGCTTTCAAATCCACCCTACAAGATTTCCTGGAAAAATACAGCACCGGAGCCTGACCGCGTCCAGGCTTGGGCTGGCGGCGGTTTCAGAGCGCACCGGGTGGAAAAGTCAGGGAAATCATTCGTTGGCAGGGTTGCGGCCCGGTGGCGATCCAGTTACATCTGTGTACAGCATCGGGTTCCCGCCGCCTTCCCCGCTTCTCGGGGGGCGCGGCAGCAGCAGGCAGACGAAGGCTCCCTAGGATCAAACGGATAACCACAGGAGACGGGCATGCTTGACGTGTTAAAAGGACAACGCACCTATGCACTTGTCGGCCACGGGGGAAGCGGTAAAACCTCCGTGGCCGAAATGCTTCTGTTCGACGCCGGGGCCATCCCCCGCCTGGGCAAGATCGAGGACGGCACCACCGCCCTTGATTACGAGCCCGAGGAAATCAAGCGCCGGGGTTCCACCCAGCCGGGGTTCGCCACCTACCACTGGAACAAAAACCGCCACTTCCTCATCGACACGCCGGGCGACCTCTCCTTCAACGGCGATCTGGGCTACCTGCTCTCAGCCGTGGATGCGGTCTTCTTCATTCTCGACGCCATTGACGGCGTAAAGCCCCTCACCCGAAAGCTCTGGCAGGAGGTCTCGCGGTTCAACCTGCCCACGGTGTTCGTGGTCAACAAGATGGATCGCGACCGGGCCGATTTCGAGATGGCCCTGGAAGGCATCCGCAACCAACTGGGCGTGAAGCCCTTCCTGCAGAACATCCCCATCGGCCAGGGCGTTGCCTTCAAAGGCGTTGCCAACGTGGTGGAAAACAAAGCCTATTACTTTGGGACCGGCGGTGAACTCACCGACGGCCCCATCCCCGACGACATGGCTGAACGGGTGGCCACCCTGCGTGAAAACATGGTGGAAGAGATCGCCGTGTGCGACGAGGAGCTCATGGAGCGCTATCTGGAAGACCCGGAAAGCGTCTCCGTGGAAGACCTCTTCGTATGCGTGCGCAAGGCCATTTCCAGCGGCGAGCTCTTTCCGGTCATGTGCACTTCGGCCCTTTCGGGCATGGGCGGCAAAAGGCTGCTCAACGCCGCCCAGCTGTTCTTCCCCTCGGCCCTGGAGAGCGCCGTGGGCGAGCGCGAAGTCGAAGGCGAGGACGGCTCCGTGCGCGTGGTCACCCACGACGGTCCGGCGGCCGCCTTCGTGTTCAAAACCCTTTTCGATCCCTTCGCGGGCCAGCTTTCCCTGGCCAGGGTGTTAACCGGCTCCATTTCCCAGGAATCCACCCTCCTGAACCCCCGCAGCGAGGCCAAGGAGCGGGCCAGCTCCCTGCTGTTCATGACCGGCAAGGACACCCAGCCCTGCAAGGAGCCCGTCGGCCCCGGTGCCATCGTGGCTCTGGCCAAGCTCAAGGACACCAGAACCGGCGACACCTTGTGCGACGAAAAGAAGCCCTTTGCCATGCGCAAGCCCGAATTGCACACGCCCATGATCACCTACGCCATCACCCCTGCGGAAAAGGGCGACGAGGATAAGGTCTATCAGGCCATGGCCAGGCTGCTGGACGAAGACATCTCGCTTCGCCTCACGCGCAACGAGGAGACCGGCGACATGCTGCTGGCGGGCATGGGCCAGTCGCACATCGAAAACGCCGTGGAGAAGGTCAAGCGCCGCTTCAAGGCCAACGTGGTGCTCAAGGCCCCCACCATCCCCTACCGCGAGACCATCAAAGGCAAGGCCGAGGTGCAGGGCCGCCACAAGAAGCAGACCGGCGGGCGCGGGCAGTTCGGCGACTGCTGGATTCGCCTGGAAGGCCAGCCGCGAGGCTCCGGCTACCAGTTCGTGGACGCCATCGTGGGCGGGGCCATCCCGCGCCAGTACATCCCTGCCGTTGATAAGGGCGTGCAGGAATCGAGCGTGCGCGGCGTGCTGGCCGGATATCCGGTGGTCGATTTCAAGGTGGAGCTGTACGACGGCTCCTACCACAACGTGGATTCCTCGGAAATGGCTTTCAAGATTGCGGGATCGCTGGCCTTCAAAGCCGCCTGCGAGAAAGTGAAAATGGTGCTTTTGGAGCCCATCGCCCTGGTGAGCGTCTCCGTGCCTGATTCCTTCATGGGTGACGTCATCGGCGACCTCTCCAGCCGCCGCGGCAAGGTGCTGGGCTCGGATTCGGCAGGCGGCGTCACCGAGGTTCAGGCCCACGTGCCCATGAGCGAGATGCAGGAATACGCCAAAACCCTGGGCTCCATGACCGGCGGCCAGGGAGCCTTCACCCTGAGCTTCGACCGCTACGAGGAGGCCCCGCCCCAGGTGGCCGAAAAGGTGGTTGCCGAGCACAAGAAGGCCAGGGAAGAATAGAACGGGAGTCGGCGCTAGCTGGTTCGGGGTGGGTGTGAGTGCCCTGCCGGTGAGCGGTTATTGAAGATGCAAGGGCCCCTGGCGAAGAGTCAGGGGCCTTTTTTTTGGGTTAAAAGAAGCGGGCACTGCGTGGACGTGTGCTGCTACTGTTGCTTCATGAGTTAGCGTGTTTCCGCGCATCGCTATGATCCATCCCATTTCTGTCCGGTTAACAAATGGCTTGACACCAGAATGCGCCAATGGGCTTGAGCGTCTGGGGCTTCACTGATTTGGAGATGCATTTCAAAAAATAGAGTTCGGTTGTCATGACATTAAACTCAAAAACACTTGCACG
>JBBRUD010000161.1:0-4646 GCA_038248065.1 Desulfovibrionales bacterium
CCGGCGGGGGTGTCCAGAGGGGGCAGCGCCCCCTCTGGCTGCCGGAGGCCTGCGCTCCAACGGTTTTATACAAGCGCCTTGGCAGCGGCCAGTGCGGCGTCGTAGTCGGGTTCGTGGGTCACTTCGGGCACCAACTCCATGTAGCGCAGCGTGCCCGAGCCATCCACCACGAACACGGCTCGGGCCAGCAAGCGCAACTCTTTGATAAGTACGCCCCAGGCCATGCCGAAGGAGGCATCCCGGTGGTCCGACAGGGTGGTGATGCGTTCGACTCCGGCAGCGGCGCACCAGCGTTTCTGGGCAAAGGGCAGATCCATGCTCAGGGTGAGCACGTGGACGTTCTCGCCAAGCTTGCCCGCTTCGGTGTTGAAGCGCCGGGTTTCCACATCGCATACCGGCGTATCCAGGGATGGCACTGTGGAAATCAGCAGCACCTTGCCTGCAAAATCGGCCAGAGTTTTGGGGTTGAGGTCGTTATCGAGGGCTGTAAACGCCGGAGCGCTTTTGCCAACGCTCACAGGGGTGCCCTGAAGGGTGAGGGGATTGCCGTGAATGGTGATGAGGCCTGTTCTTTCGCTCATGCGCGTCTCCTTGAAGGAATGATGAAGGCTTCATACCCCAAACCACGCCTCCCGTCATGCCCTTTCCTCGAACTGGTTCCCTTCTGATTGACAAAGTTTCCGGGCAGCACTATTACTTTGTGCATCAAACAATTTGATACACAAAGGACTTTCCCATGAGCACATCCGTCCACGGCCAGACCGGTAGCGTAGCCGACCATTGCCACCACGAACAGAGTCAGCACGGCGAGCGCGGGGCGCGGCTGGTCTTCTGGCTCACAATTATCACCATGGTGGCGGAAATCTTTGCCGGCTGGGCTTTCGGGTCCATGGCCCTGCTGGCGGACGGCTGGCACATGGCCAGCCATGCCGGAGCGCTCGGGGTTGCCTGGTTCGCCTATGTCTTTGCCCGCCGCCACGCCGCCAATACCGATTTCGTGTTCGGCACGGGCAAGGTGAACGCCCTGGCCGGGTTCGCCAGCGCCGTGGGGCTGGCTATTGTCGCGGCCTACATGGCCGTGGAATCCTCGGCACGAATGCTCAACCCGGTGGATATCGCCTTCGGCCAAGCCACACTGGTGGCCGTGCTCGGCCTTGGGGTCAACGTGGTCAGCGCATGGCTGCTGCGCGATACCGGCCACTCCCACAGCCACGACCACAACCTCAAGGCCGCCTACATTCACGTACTCGCAGACGCCCTGACTTCGGTGCTGGCCATCGCGGCTCTTCTTGGCGGGCGCTACCTGGGCTACTTCTGGCTGGACCCCCTTGTGGGAGTTGCTGGCGCGGTGGTCATCGCCCGGTGGTCCTACGGGCTGATCCGCGACACGGCGGCCGTGCTGCTGGACCGCATGCCCGGACAGGAGATGGTCGAACGGGCGCGCGGCCTGCTGGAACAGGACGGACGGGCCAAGGTGCGCCATATCGCCATCTGGCGTGTTGGACCACGCGGCTTGGCCGCCACTATCGTCATTGAGGACACATTTCCCCAACCACCGGAGCTCTACAAAGCCAGGCTTGCAGAGATTTCCGATCTGGTGCGCGTCACCGTGGAGGTCCACAGCAGCCCTTGCCCGGCGGAAGCCCCAGCCTGACCCCCGGATTGCCACCACGCCCAATAATGACGTAAGGTAAAACCGTGAACGACATCGAATCCTTAAGCGCCCTCATTATCGAGTTCTACGAAAGGCTTTCTTCCTGGGAGCACGACGTGGTGCGCGACAGCGGCCTGACTCTGCCCCAGATGCACACCCTGGAAATTCTGGGCCAGCATCCCGCCATGCGCATGAAGGATCTGGCGGCTAAAATGGGCGTCACCACAGGCACCCTGACCATGACCGTAGACCGCCTGGAAAAACGGGGGCTGGTAGCGCGGGAGCACAACGAAACGGACCGCCGCTCCATACTGGTCACCCTCACGGCTGACGGGCGCAGCCAGTTCGCCACTCATCACGGCCTGCACCTGGGGCTTACCCGCGAACTCGCAGCGTCCTTGTCCGAAGCGGAACTCCAGTGCCTGCGTTCCGTCCTTGCCAAGATAAACCAGGTTTTCTAGGCGCGGTTATGGGAAAAGTGCTCATCATCGACGACGACCAGCCCATTGCCCAGGCCCTGGCCTTGGTGGTGGAACGCCTTGGGCACACTCCGGTCACCTGCAACCGGCTGGATCAGGGACAGGCACTGGCCAGAGCCGGAGATTTCGACGTCGTCCTTCTGGACGTGCGCCTGCCTGACGGCAACGGGCTCGATGCCATTTCCGAGTTGCAGGGCGCACCCAGCGCCCCGGAGGTGATCGTCGTCACCGGCTGGGGAGACCCCGACGGCGCGGAGACCGCCATGCGCCGGGGAGCCTGGGATTATATTGAGAAGCCCCCCACCCTGAAAACCATGTCCATGCCATTGCTGTCCGCCCTGGCCTACCGGGAGTCGCGCTCCCAGACCAAGGCCGATGTTTTCGTCTGGAAAGGTATAACCGGCGGGCATCCGTCCAGGGCCAAATCCGTGGAGATCGCGTCCAGGGCGGCGCGCAGTGAGGCCTCGGTGCTGCTCACAGGTGAAACCGGCACAGGCAAGGAGCTGTTCGCCAGAGCCATCCACGCCAACTCCCGCCACAACCACGGCCCTTTCGTGCCGGTTGATTGCGCCTCCCTGCCCGCGTCCATTGTGGAGAGCGTGCTCTTTGGCAACGAAAAAGGGGTTTTCACCGGCGCGGACCACCAACGCGAGGGATTGATCGTCCAGGCCAACGGCGGCACGTTGTTCCTTGACGAGGTGGGGGAACTGCCGGAGCCGGTGCAAAAGGCCTTTCTGCGCGTGCTGCAGGAGCGCATGGTGCGCCCGGTGGGCGGTCGCACCGAACGCCCCTGCGTTTTCCACCTGATTGCCGCCACCCATCGCAATCTGGAACAAATGGTCCAACTCGGACAGTATCGGGAAGACTTGCTCTTCCGGCTGCGCGGCATGAGCATCGAACTGCCGCCCCTGCGGGAACACCCCGAGGATATCCGGCTATTCGCCGGACATTTCCTGGCCGAGTATTGCACCCGCTACACCGTGGCCCCAAAGACCATGTCTCCGGCTTTCCTGGCGGCGATTACCGCCTACGCATGGCCAGGCAACATCCGGGAACTGATGCACGCCATCGAGGGCGTGGTCACCCTGGCCCTGGACGAACCGGTGCTGCACCCGGTCCATCTCCCGGTGCACATTCGGGTACGTGTGGCCAGAGGGCAGGTGCGCGATAAGACACCGACCCCGCCAATCCCGGAAAAGACCAGCGGCCCCCTGCCCAGCCTGCGAGACTACCGCGAGGCCATGGACCGGTCCTACCTCAAGGAATTGCTGGGCGCATGCGGCGGCAACATCCCTGCGGCCTGCCGCCTCTCGGGCCTGTCGCGCTCACGGCTGTACGCGCTGGTCAAGGCCCACGGGCTTACGGTGTAAGGCATAATGGTGACGTACTGCCTTCAAATCGGGCCGTTTCCCCTAAAAGGCCTATTTAAAAGACACGTTACAGGCACTTACGGCCCTTTAGAATCTTAGCGAAGCGCTATCATTTCTTGCTGCGCCACTACAAACAGCTTTTCCATCAGAACCGCAGGACCCGTTATTAACAACTTTCTTGCAGGCTCAAACACCTCTGCAGGGCTTGAATCTATAAATACTACGACCGTTCAGCACAGGCATCCGTTGTATCCTCCTCTTCTCGCATGTCGGTCGGGTGGCGGGACAATAACGGCTCGCTGAACGAGGCCACCTTCAAAACGGAACAATTGTTCCGAAATCCGTCAGCCCACAGAGCCCGACCCTTGGCAAATATTGACATTATATTATTTTTTGTTCAATACTAGACAGCAACACGCACCTTTAACCTTGAAATGGACCTATCCATGAAGTTTATACAGTTAAAACCACTTACGATTATATTTTGCATAGCCATAATACTATCAACTGCGCTTGTTCTCAGGCTTCATGACATCGATTCATCGTCATTCTGGGAGGATGACTATTTAAATTTAGACAGAGGCCTCATGGATGTCAGCGACACCTCCCAAATTCAAAAATACCAGGGCCCATCAGATACAACCTTCGATCTCCAGCCCCCGCTATATTATGTCATTCTTCATGCAGCTCTTTCTTTTGATCATTCATCCCTCGCGGCTAGACTGCCTAGCATTCTGTTCGGCGTGCTTACTGTGTTAGGGTTCTTCCTTCTTGGTGAAAGATTATTTGGATGGTGGACAGGTGTACTGGCAACTTCAATTCTATCCGTGTTGTTAATCCATATTGGATTTTCACAAGCAATAAAATTCTATTCATTATATTTATGGCTCTGTTCGCGTTGAGTGTTGAAGCTACCCAAGGGACATGATTAGTGCCCGTTTCGGGGTCAGGCTTTCACCTAAACGCTCGAACAATCTCCGCCAACCAAGGTAGTTGGCCAGACACTTCGTCGCCACACCCCCGAAGCGCTTCATCCAAAGCTTCAGTCGGCTATCGTATGCGTTGACGTGCTGAACATGGAAAACTTGCTCTTTGACACGCCCATGCGTTCCAAATCGCAATGATTCATGCGGGATTCCGAGG
>JBBRUD010000162.1:0-4184 GCA_038248065.1 Desulfovibrionales bacterium
AGTCGGGCCATCAACGTCGTGGTGTTCATCGAGAAGACTCCCGAGGGAAGAAGAGTGTCGGAAGTGGCGATGGTCCATGGATATGACAGGGCAAAAGCATCTTACTCCATGGAGTATATCTCCAATAATAAAAGACGTTCTCAGAAAGATGCCCCATGGCATCAAAAGTACATTTCACAAGGAGAGGCTGCGTGATGCGCCGTAATGCTTTGTTTGCCGTCGCTGTTCTGGCTGCCTTGTTCGCAACATGCCCTGAGGCCATGGCATCTGGCGGCATCACAGAGTTTTCGTCGCCCCTGGAAAAGGTTGTTGGGACGATTACTGGTCCAGCTGGACGTTGGATTTCCATCGTGGCCATGGCCATTGTTGGTCTGGTCTACATCTTCAACAAAGAAGACATCAGCGGGGGATTCAAGCTCCTGCTGAGCGTGGTCTTCGGAATCTGCTTCATCGCTTTTGCAACATCCATTGTGGACAGTTTGTTTTCTTTCAGTGGAGCGGTGCTCTGATGCGCACGCTTCCCATTCGCCAATCTCTTCACCGGCACTCTCATGTACTGGGGGCTGAGCGCGAGTTGGTGCTGTTTACCGGCCTGCTATCACTGCTGGTTGGTGTCGGCGGCATGACCTGGCTCGCCGGAATCGCAGCCATCTTGTTCTATATCATGGGTCTTATCGTCGCCAGAAGGATGGCAAAGAACGATCCGCTTATGAGCAAGGTCTGGATGCGCCATATCAAGATGCAGCTGTTCTACACGGCCAAGTCCGGCATTTGGAGGAAAGCTTGATGCTGAACCTTCGCAGCTTTCGTTCCCGTGCTCGGGGGTTGTCTGATCTCCTCCCTTACGCGGCGCTCTTCGCGCCGGGCATCATTCTGTGCAAGGACGGTACTTTCCTGGCCGGATTCTCAGCTCAAGGTCAGGACACGGCCTCCAGCACTTCAGATGAGCTGGCCTTCGTGTCCTCTCAGTTCAACAACGCCGTCAAGCTGTTGGGCTCAGGCTGGATGCTGCATGTGGACGCCGTGCGCAGCCGCTATCATGCCTACTCGAATCCGGAAGACAGTCATTTCCCCGATCCTGTCTCCCAACTCGTGGATGATGAGCGCCGGGCGTTTTTCAGCGGCGATGTCTGCTACCGCACAAAAATCGTCGTGGTTCTGGGCTTCAAACCGGACCTTGGCGCGGAGAAGATGCACTCCATGGCCAAGACGGGCGGGGGCAGCGCCACGGCCCTCGACCGCAGCCTGAACATCTTTCAAAATGCTCTTTTGGAGTTTGAAGACGCTCTTTCCGCCGTGCTCCGGCTGGAACGTCTCGACGACTACACCGAAGAGGATGAGGATGGCGGCTTGGTGCGCTATAGCGCGCTGCTCTCGCACCTCCAGCTATGCCTGACCGGAATTGAGCAGCCCGTGCGCGTGCCCCGTGCTTCCATGTACCTGGACGCCTTGCTCGGTTCCGAGGATTTGGTCGGCGGACTGACGCCCAAGATCGGCAGGCAGAATATTGCTGTCGTCGGCATCGACGGCCTGCCCCAAGAGAGCTGGCCAGCCATGTTGTCCGTGCTTGACGGATTGCAGCTCCAGTATCGTTTCTCCACACGTTTCATCTGTCTGGATCAGCTGGATGCCCAGAAGGAGATCAACTCCTACAGAAAAGGCTGGCAGCAGAATGTATTCCGCTTCCTCGATCAGTTCTTCAACAATCCCAACGCACGGGCCAACCGCGACGCCGCGTTGATGGTCGAGGACGCGGAGGACGCGCTTGCGGAGGTGCAAGGCGGCTATGTCGGGGCTGGATACCTCACCTCTTGCATTGTGCTGCTCCACGAAGACAAGACCACATTGCAGGAATGGGCGCGGGAACTGCGTCGCGCGCTCCTGACCCTGGGGTTCGGCTGCCGAATCGAAACCATCAACGCGGTGGACGCTTGGCTGGGCACGCATCCGGGTAACTGGTTCGCCAACATCCGCCGCCCGCTTATCAACACCATCAACCTGGCCGATCTATTGCCCCTGTCCAGCGTATGGGCGGGTGAAAAGAACTGCCCCTGCCCGTTCTATCCGGCTTCGTCTCCTGCACTCATGGTCTGCACGACCGATGGTTCGACGCCGTTCTGGTTCAACCTGCACGTGCGCGATGTGGGGCACACCCTGATCTTTGGCCCCATCGGCGCTGGCAAGTCCACCCTGCTGGCGCTGATCGCGGCGCAGTTCCGGCGGTATGATCGCGCGCAGATTTTCGCGTTCGACAAGGGCATGAGCATGTTCGCCTTGTGCGCCGCCGTCGGGGGCACACACCATGAGGTAGGCAGCAGCTCCAAGCTGTCCTTTGCTCCTCTCCAGCATGTGAACGATCCCATCGAACAGGCCTGGGCGGAGGAGTGGGTGGCCATGCTGCTGGAGCTGCAAGGAACCCCTGCCAGTCCACGGAACCGGAACGATATCCATGAGGCCATGAATCTGCTGCGCATCAGCCCAGCCAATATGCGTAGCCTCTCCGACTTCCAGAACCTGGTGCAGGATAACCGGATCAAGGAAAGCCTCCAGCACTACACGCGTGGTGGCGCGATGGGGCATCTGCTGGATGCCGAGACGGACACCTTGGGCCTCGATCCCTTCATGGTCTTCGAGATCGAGGAGCTGATGTACCTGGGCGAAAAGAACCTGGTCCCGGTGCTGCTTTACCTCTTTCATCGCATCGAGCGTGCCCTGGTGGGACAGCCTGTCCTGCTTGTCCTTGATGAGGCTTGGCTCATGCTCGGCCATCCGGTTTTCCGGGCCAAAATCCGAGAATGGCTCAAGGTGTTGCGAAAGGCCAACTGCGCCGTGGTGCTGGCCACGCAAAGTCTTTCCGATGCCAGGAATTCTGGAATCATGGATGTGCTCGCCGAGTCCTGCCAGACGAAGGTCTTTTTGCCCAACATCACGGCCCGGCAGGAAATCCAACACGAGATGTACCAGCACATGGGGTTGAACAGCCGACAGATCGAAATCATCGCGTCGGCCACGCCAAAGCGGGACTACTACGTGGTGACTCCGTATGGCAGGCGGCTCATCCAATTGGCGTTGCAACGAAAGGCGTTGGCCTTTGTTGGCGTCAGCGACAAGGAAAGCGTCGAACGGATCAAGGGGTTGCAATTGATTCACGGTCCAGCATGGCAAAATGCATGGCTCCGTTATCGCACCGGAGGGAATGTTTAATGAGATCTATTATTTTCCTCATCGCATTCATGCTGGTTACGACTTCAACCAGGGCTCAATCTGGAGTTGTATGGTGTACCAATTGTAGCGACGTATTCACGCAGGCTCTTGATCGCGTTACAAACATTGAGCAGCTTACGCAATTGTATCAGCAGGTCGATCAGGCGATGCAGCAGACGCAGCAGCAAATCACCATGGTGCAGCAAGGGATAGACCGCTACGCCAACATGGTCCGAAATACCACCAGCCTTCCCGGACAAATGCGTAGCAAGCTGCAAGGAACATTCGGCCGACTTTCGTCTCTGACGCAGCAGCTCAATGTCCAGCGCGGCGATGCGTCAGCCTTGAGCCAGATTTTCAGCGCGACCTATGCCGGAACCGGAGCCATCCGCGACTTGGCCAGGGCTCCCAAGGAAGGAGCGGGGGCAGCTGCGGATACATACCGTCAGATGCGAGAGAAATGGGGAGATTAGGTGGACCGGTCGCAGCAAGCGGCCTTTCAAGAGTCCGGCAGCCAAATCAGCGACATCGAACAGAAGTCCACTGAACTGGACAGCCAGATGAATGACCTCTTGCAGACCCCGGACGGCCAGATGCAGGCCCTGGAGGCTGGCAACCAGATAGCGGCTATGCAGCTCCAGGAATCCCAACGGCTCCGTATGCTCCTTGCCGTGTCTGCTCAGGCTTCCACCCAAAAACAGATGAAAGACGAGAAGACTGAACAGATGCAGGCAGAAGCGTGGAAAGACGCTTTATCCGCAGACAATCTTAAACAATACACACCCCGCAACGACCCGTTTTAAAATGGATCTTTACGTGGCTTGTACGCTTTCAACTTGTCCGTGTTGTAAATCTCTACGTGGGCTTCCTTTTGCGCAGGGTCTTCATCGACTTCACGTTTAAGTTTTTCAACTTCCAGGCGTGTTTTCTCAGTCTCTAGTTTTGACTTCTCAGAATCGCAACCATGTAACGCAGAAAAT
>JBBRUD010000163.1:0-4145 GCA_038248065.1 Desulfovibrionales bacterium
TGCAGGGGCAGCGCCCTGCCGGGGTGCAGGGGCAGCGCCCTGCCGGGGTGCAGGGGCAGCGCCCCTGCCTTCCCCAGGGTTTCGCAAGTTCCACAGCGCTTCGGCGTTTCCGGGCTCGTAGCCCAGGATGGTGCGCCACAGGCGAGTAGTTTCGGGGGCGTTGCCGCTTGCGGAAGCTTGACGGGCCTGGATGGTCAGCGCGGCGAGGAGGCTCTGCCGGGCCTGGTTGCCACTGGCGTCCGGTGGCGGGGCAAGGGCCATAGCCTGACGCCAGGCGTTCAATGCCAGGCTGTCCAGGCCGAGACGAAGATACACGTCGCCCAGGCTTGTCAGGGCAACGAGGTTGCGGGAATTGATCTCCAAGGCCTGCTCCAACTCCATGCGGGCGTTTACGGTCAGGCCAAGTTGCGCGAAGGTGTTGCCCAGCAGATGGTGGAGGGGGCCGTCTTCACCGGCCAGATTCTGGGCCTTTTCGAGCAAGGCCAGGGCCTCCCTGTCCTGCCCTTTGGCCAGCAGACACAGGGCTTGCCCGGATACGGCCCAGCCGTTGGCGGGGTCCAGGGCTGTCAGGCGTTTGTAGCAGGCCAGGGCCTGGCCGATATCGCCGGGCGGGCTTGGGCCAAGGAGGATATGGCCTTTCCACAACAGCGCCAGACGGTTGTCAGGATCGCTGGCCAGCACGGCGTCCAGGCCTTTCAGCGCTTCAGCGGGGTTTCCCAACGCGGCGTCAAGTTGGGCCAGGCGAATACAGGCGAAACTGTCCTCCGGGGATTGCTTGAGCGCGCTGCGCACCGCCTCACGCGCGGCGGCCAGATCTCCCCGGTTCTGCCATTCCTGGGCTGTGAAGAGGGTGTCCAGAACTGTGGCTCCGGCCTGCCCCGGCAGTAGAGACATGGAGAGGGCGAGGACCATGACCAGAATTGTGGAGAGAATCAGCTTCCGGGCCTGAACAGGAGTCTTGCCCTTGGCCAATGTTTTGGCCCGATTCAGGGGCAGCGACGGGGGAAGACCCCTGTCCGTGTCTAAGAATGGGGGCGCCGCGCCGGGGACAGTAGCCCCATCCCGTGCGCAAATGGCGGGCGCGGTCACGCTCATGATTGTGCGGAGTCCGGGTGTTTGAAAGCAGTCATGGCGTTCATGGCGTCGATATGCTCCTGGGTGAGGCTGTTTATCTGGCCGATGTAACGGGTGAAGACCGTTTCCAGACGCGGATCTTCGAAGCGGTGCAGGCTTTTGGTGGTCCGGGAGCGGAATCCTCTCCGGGGCTTGTGCTCTCCGCCCATGCCCGGATCGAAATACCGCCAACCTCCGGCGATGCACCACTCCATGGGGGTATAATAGCACAGTTCGAAGTGCAGAAAAGGGTGTTCTTGGCCTGCTCCCCAATAGCGTCCGTAGACGGTGTCGCCGCCGTGGGCCAACAGGGAGAGGCCGATGGGGTCGGGGCTGCCGGGGGCGAAGGCGGCGCACAGGGCCAGGTTGTCCGGCGCGGCCCAGGCCAGGCCCTCGAAGAAGGCCGCCGTAAGATGTTTGCACCCCCATTGGCCGAACTTTTCATTGGTGTCCTGGTAATAGCGGTGCATGAGCCCCCACCAGCTTTCCGGCACATCCTGGCCGGCGCGTACCTCCACGCGCACGCCGCTTTCCGCAAGGGTGCGGCGCTCGCGGCGGATGTTCTTGCGCTGGCCGCTGCGCAGGAGGGCCAAAAAAACGTCAAACGAGGAAAACCCTTCATTCTCCCAAAGGAATCCCTGGTGCTCCCAGACGTGATAGCCCGCGTGTTCAAGCTGGGCCGCGAAACTGTCGTGGGCGAAGAGCACGTGGCGGCCCGAGAGTCCATTGGCCTGGCACAGCCGCTCCATGGCGCGCAGGAGCGCCCCGGTCAGGGCGGCGGCGTCGAAGTCCGGTGCGAGAAGGAACCGATAGCCGGCCACGGGTGTGAAAGGCGAGGCGGCCACCAGCTTGGGATAGTAGGGGATGTCCATTCGGGCGGCCACATCGGCCCAGAGGTGGTCGTAAACGAATTCGGCTTCGCCGTGGACCTTGACGTACAGCGGAGCTGCCGCCACCAGGCAGCCATCCTGCCGCGCCGCCAGGTGGACGGGCATCCATCCGGTCTCCGGCGCGACGCTGCCGGAAGTCTCCAGCAGGTTCAGCCATTCCCAACGCAGAAAAGGGGACCCCCCGGAAGCAAGGGCGTTCCACTCGGCAGGCTCCAACTCGGCCATGGAGCGGTGCAGGGAAATGGTTAGCGCGGTATTTGGGGCGTTCATAATGGAAAAAGGCCGGGGTGCGGACCCCGGCCGAGAGCGGGCGGTGCAACAGCGGCTATTTGATGTTGGCCCAAGCTTGTTCGCCTTTCTGGAAAAGATCGATCTCCACGGCCTTGCAAATGTCGATGCCGCTGATGGTGTAGGCCATGTCTTTGGGACCGACGTACTTGAGGTCCCACTGGCAGTTGCCCTGATCGTGGGGCACGGCGATTTTGACCTTGCCGCCGTCCTTGAGTTTCCACTTGGTGAGCAGGTTTGCCCCCCACTGCGTGGTTCCGGTAGGTGCCAGGTGGATTCTTTTGATGTCGACGTTGGTGCCGTTGACGAAGAGAATCCATTTGTCAGCGGCCAAGGCCTGCCCGGCAACAGCCAGGATCAGGAAAAAGGCGAGGAACCATTTACGCATGCACTGCCTCCAGCGGGTTACAGGTTGGGTCCGGGTTGATCGTAGAGTGCCTTGGCCCATACCAAGGCCTCGCAATAGGAACTGGCCACGGTGATAGGGTCGAGCCCCAAGGAGGTGGTCAGGGCGTCAAGTTTGGCCCAGTCGCCGGATTCGAAACACCGGGCGACTTCAAGCCATTGGTAGTAGAGATTGTGTTCTCCGCACAGGGCGTCCTTGACCTCGTCCTGCAGGGGCAGGGCTTCCACCAGGTCTTTCACCGGTGTATCGAGCATGGGTTCGAGCAACGAGAAGAGCCCCATGAGGAAGAGCGTCTCCGGGGGAATATCCCGATACTGGTGGTTGGTGGCCACTCTCTCAAGGAATTTGGCCCGGATGGCGGAAAGGTAAGGCAACTCCGAGGTTTTGTCCTGGGGAATGACGTCGGAGAGCACCACCAGCCACAGCCAGCTTTTGATCTGCTGCCAGCCCAGGAGCATAATGGCGTGCTTAATGGAGTTGACCTGGTAGCGCAGGCCGAAGGCCAGGGAGTTGATGAAGGTGAGCAGCCGGAAGCTGATGGAGACATCGGATTCGATGATGCCTGCCAGTTCATCAATGTCCAGGTCACTTTTTTCCAGGGAGCGGTAGATGTTTAACCGCGTGATTTTGTTGGAGGCGAGTTTGCGGCCAGGCACGATGACCGGTTTTTCAAAGAAGAAACCTTGGAAAAGTGTGAAACCGAGTTTTTTGGTAAGATCAAAGGTGATGTTGTCTTCAACCCGTTTGGCTGCGAATTTGGCCTTGGAGGCTGACAGGCTTAGAAGCAGGGCCTTGATGTTCTCTTCGGTTCTGCCCAGCACGTCGATGAAAATGATATCAGCCATCTTTACCAGGTCGGGGTCGCAATTTTCGCTCTGGTAGGCGTTGAGGGCCAGATAATAGCCCTGGGCCTTGGCCCTGGTCAGGGACTCGAGCAGGGCGTCGTCAAGAAGGGCCAAGGGCTCCACTTCCACCACGGTGGTCTTGGGCGGCAGGGCGGCCGGGATGTCGGAGATGATCGATTCCCGCGAGAAGTGGATGAAAATTTTCTGGCCTGTCTCCTCCTGGCGCTTGGCAGAAAGGAGCGAGGTGGAAATGACCGACAGAGTGGCCACATCCTTGTCGGTGAAATTGGCGGTTTTATCGAGGGGGCCTTGCCTGTAGAGCAGTTCGTATCCATAGACATGTTTCTTGGCGTCGAAGATGGGCTGCCGAGCGAAGAAAGTGTCTATGTAGATCTGGTTGCCAGTGTCCTGGGACATACGTACTGCATCCTTCCTCAATGTTCACACGGCTTTTTTACCGGGGTTCATTTCTGTCCGGTTAAGACAACAGTGCTAGTTGATTAAAATGATTACATTTATTTCGTTTCTTTCGTGGTTCTACGAGGTCGAGTATTTCACATTGCTGGAATAGATTCCGTTGCACCAGTCTAGCCAGGTAATGCA
>JBBRUD010000164.1:0-4041 GCA_038248065.1 Desulfovibrionales bacterium
AACTGGTGAGGATTGTAAGCGCGGAAGTTGTAGGCCATGGCTCGCGTACCCCATGATATATACTCGATATGCTTAAGCTTTTACGCGTTTACAGCCAAACTGGCAAGCATATTGGGTAGCCATTTGCGGGACAGGCTCTATAGAGGCGCCATTTGCGGTCCACGGCGTCGAACATGCCTCCGAGGTCACCAATGGTCTCAGCCGGGCCCAGCAGGAGGTAGCCCCCAGGATTCAGGGCGTGGGTGAATGTGGAAAGCACCTTTTTCTGCCTCTCCAACTGGAGATAAATCAGAAAATTCCGGCAGATCACCAAGTCCATATGCAGAAAGGGAGGGTCCTGCAAAAGATTGTGCTGAGCGAAAACGATGTTCTCCCGCAGCCTGGGAATGATGGTGCAGGTCTGGCCGGAGCAGGTGAAATAGGTGTTGAGCCTGCGCGCGGAAAGGTCTTCCCGGATACGGTCGGGGTAGGCTCCCTTGCGTGCCTGGATCACGGGTTCCCGGTGGATGTCCGACGCGAAGATGGTCACCGGACATTTCAGGTCTGAGGCCGCCAGGTGCTCGTCAATAAGCATGGCCACGGAGTAGGCCTCTTCACCTGTTGAGCAGCAGGCCACCCACACCCGGACGGGCTCCTCCCCGCTTCTATCCCTGAAGAGTTCGGGCAGGGCCTTCTCCAGCAAAGCCTCAAAGGCTTCCTCGTCGCGGAAAAATCTGGTGACTCCGATGAGCAGATCGCTGAAGAGTCTGCTGCGTTCCTGGGGGTCGCCTGCCAGCAAGTCCGCATAGGCCGCCAGGCTGCCGACGTCCGAAAGCATCAACCGTTTGTGAATGCGTCGCCCCACGGTGCTGCGTTTGTAGCCAGACAAGTCGTGACCGGTATGTTCAGCAAGTATCCCAACTATCCTGGCGATGAGGTCCTCATGTCCAGAGGACGAAGCTGAACTTTCCTGGGGCGCTCCCAGATGCGGCGAGCAGAGAATCCTGGAAAGAAATACTGCAAGCTGCTCGATAGGCAGCACGGCGTCCACATGGCCGATGGCCACAGTGTGGTCAGGTGCATCATGAGAGGCAGCCGTGGGCGACTTCTGCGCAAGGACCATCCCGCCGTAGGCATGTATGCTTTCGATCCCGGCGGCTCCGTCCGAGCCAGAACTGTTGAGGATGACGCAGACAGCACCTTCCCCCTGGTCCGAAGCGAGGGATTCCAGAAAGCGGTCCACAGGCCTCTGAACGGAGCCTTCGTCCGAGGCAAGCCGTTTGAGCACGCCGCCCTCGACAATCAAGCCCTGCCCCGGAGGCCACGTTGAGACGACGCCCGGTAGAAGGGGCTGGTCCTCACGCACCATGCGCACCGGCAGTGTGGTGGAAGTCATGAGCGCATCATGCAAGGCGCTGGAATCGTCCGCAGGGGGGAGGATAATCACGAAGGCTGCACGCACGTCAGAAGGCTGCGCCTTAAGCAATATCGAAAGGTCTGCGACGCCGCCGGGTGAAGCCCAAACGGCCACCACAGGAAAATCCAGCCTTGTGCCGTTAGGTTGCGGAGTCTGAGGGGGTTTTTCCACTGAGCCTTTCGCCTCCGACGAGCTTGCACCCTGCTGCATATGGTGCCTTTTCCCGGTCCGGGCCAGTATATACCGTCATCCCGGCTTGCGGTCTGCGCGACCCTGTGAGGATCACCCGTGGCTGAGTCTGGCCTTACGTATGTCAGATGGAGTTCTGCGTCCAGCGCGGGCACACGGTCGGGCAGCCACACACTGGGTATTCTCACCGGGTGTACGGTCTACCTGGGCGAGTCCACTTCAGGTTAAAAGCCAACATCGGATACCACTGTACATGGCGTTTTCTGGCGGAAAAACTTCATCATGCATTGCAGTTACAAACATGCAAAAATATGTGATCAGTTTGTGCTAAACATACTGATACAACGCTTATACACCTTAACGTCATATGCAGTATTCATCCACACCCTTTGTGGGTCGGACACCTTTTCAGCAATACTTATTGAATCAGCTACGTGGAATAAATTAACAGGTACTACTGGAGACGCCTTCACATTGAAATAAAACATTTTGCGCAAATCACCAACAGCAACAGAAAAAAAACCGTACTGCTTCAGCCCAGCTCGGTTATTATCAATTTTAACAAAAGCAATTTCTTCAGGGACCTTCAGCTTAACATTCGCGAAATATTTATCGCCATCAGCAATAATTATTTTTGCTGGACCGTCACATTCATTAACAAAAGAGAAAAACAAGACAACACTCAAAAAAGTTATTTGTGGCACAATCCCAAGCTGATTATTATAGGCTAATAGCACTTGTCCAAGCACAAACACACTGCATAATAGAAAGACAGGCACTCCAAATTGGAGTGCGCTGCCAATCTTGGCATCTGTATGGTCAAGAAAATCGTAGGGGAGTAAGTACCCAAAATGGAAATACTTGATGATTTTAAAAAGCTCGTCATACGGCAGTGCGTAGGTTCTATTATCCAAGAAGAGATTAGGCCGTTGCAACATGAGACACAGCAAACACCCGGACAGGACGAACAATGGCGATGCCAGCACGAGATTCCAGCGCTTGCCTGATTCCAGCCAGCGAGCAAAGCCGAAGGCCAGAAAAGGGGTCGCGGCAACCCAATTGCGCCCGGCATAGGATTCGCTGCCGTTGGCCCACAGCATGGTGAAGAAATAGGCCAGAAAGATCACGGCAACCTGCTTCAATTGGCGGTCGGCGCCACGGGAAATAAGGATAAAACCCACAAAGGCCAGAAGCAGATGTGGTGCATTGGAGATCAAACCATGGCGATAATCGAACAGGTTTACAAGCACCCTGTCTGGAATCGCGTCGAGCGAACTTTTAAAAGCAGGACTGGCGCCTCCTATGAAGGCTCCAAACAGGATATAATTGTGCCCGATGAACGCTGCAAACATTATCGCAGGGGCAACAAAGAGTACAACTTTTTGCCATTTAGGTGCTCCAGAATTACAGAAATGGAAAAATACTATCAAGAAAAATGCTACACACTCCAGTGAAAGCTTCAGATGAACGAAAGGGAACGTACATATAAAAAGTATGGAGCATAGAGCTGTTACGAATGACCTGTGCTTTTCCTTTATGATTATCCACAACATAATTGAATTTAGCATAAAAAGAAAAATTTCAGAAAAGAACAGACGAAAATAAAACAACAGTGGACAAGCAAAAACTATCGCTGCTAAAGAAATTAGCGAAATATTTTCACTAAATCTTGCTCTTATGGCGCAGAACAGCGCCATCATACCAACCAAACCAACCGCAAAAGAAAGCCAACGAGCCCCATCAAGCTGCCAGGCACCAATGAAAAAGGCCCCAATCAATGGATAAACAACAGAGTGAATAACTTGACCTTTGACTTGAGTGGGGCTTGTCTCAGAAACACCTCGTATTTTGCCGTCCTCCAGCATCCTCCGCCACGACTCGTCAGACGCACAGAACCCCTCGCCGTTGGAGATACCAAGGCCATAGGCCAAGTATCGAACCTCATCTCCGGTTAGGTTAAGATTCTGTATGAAGAACACATGCATACACCATAGCGCCAGGGCAAGGAAGAACAGCGGAAGAGCAGCGGAGGATATGCCTTTTGAAACGCCATCAGAACCACGATCCATGGATGTACCTATCAACACTCGTTTGAACTTAAAATGCATACAGTGAGCAACATCGCCAGGCGAAATTGCTTCCATATGATTCGGTGATGGGTGAGTGTTTCCCTGTAAACACCCAGAGGCAGAGCGGGTACTATACATCTTGAACTATACCCTTTCAAGCCCTCCCAACCCGGTTGGCCTCCCCCGAGAACGCTGGACTCCCCGGGCACCGGGCTTCACTGCTCCCCATGCATGGGATATGAAGCTTCTTTTGTGTTCCCATCCCCTGTAAAAATTCGTATGAAGCTTGCATCTACCATGTTTGACTGCAATCACCGGCGTCCAAGACTGCCCTGAGCTTCGTCCCGCCCTCTGCCAAGGACGAGGGAACGCCTTGGAAGCAGCAGA
>JBBRUD010000165.1:0-3872 GCA_038248065.1 Desulfovibrionales bacterium
GGGGGCCATTGGCCCCCCGGACCCCCCATTTAGTTTCGCATAAGAGCGCGTAAACATGTGGTTTCCGGTGAATACCCCTTATTGCGGGGTCCGGGGGCGCTTGCCCCCCGGCGGGGGCCAGGGGGCAGCGCCCCCTGAAATCCTACAGCGTGCGGGTCGTCACGCCCAGTTCTGCGGAGAAGTGTCCCTCCTCCAGGGTGTAGAGTGCGTCCAGGTAGTGGAGCTGCATGCTCCCCGGCCCGGCGGACTGGGCGGCGGCCTGTTCGCCGCAGACGGCCATCACGGCCATGGCGTGCAGAGTGGCTTGCAGCGGTGCCGGATTCACGGCCAGGAAGGCTCCGATAAGGGCCGTGGCCGTGCAGCCCATGCCCGTTACCCTGGTCATCAGGGGGTGCCCGCCCGGCAGCAGGTGCAGGGTCTGCCCGTCGCTCAACACGTCCACAGCCCCGCTGACGCAGACCACGCATCCCAGCCGCGCAGCCAGTGCGGCGGCGGCCTCTACGGCCTGTTCGCTTTCATGGGCGCTGTCCACGCCCTTGGAACGCGCGTCCTGTCCGGCCAGGTGCAGAATCTCCGAAGCATTGCCGCGCACGACCGCAAAACGGACCTCCATCAGCAGTTGGGCGGCCAGGGAGCGTCGCAGGCCGGTGGCTCCGCAAGCCACGGGGTCGAAGGCCACAGGCACACCTACGGCGTTGGCCGCTCGCCCGGCCTCCAGCATGCTAAGAGCCTGGGCTTTGGCCGGGGTGCCCATGTTGAGCACCAACGCGCCGGCCAATCCAGCCAGTTCGGCGGCGTCCGCCGGGGCGTGGCTCATGGCTGGGCTGGCTCCCAGCGCCAGCAGCGCGTTGGCTGTGACGTTGGTGACCACATTGTTGGTGACGTTGACCACCAGGGGAGCCTGGTTGCGGATGAGGCAGATATCTCGCCAAAGGGAATCTTCCGTCGGAAGGGCCATGGGATGCTCCTGCAGAACGCCGCGAGGAGGCGGAATGCCGCCGGGCAGAGGTTGATGAATACACCATGTTGCGACCAAAAATCCTAAGTAGGAACTCGCCAAGTAAGTTTTCGTCAGCTACCGCTGGAAGTATTGCTGAACATCGTATATTCTGAAGTTATGGAAAATACCATCGTGAAGAGAATTCTGATTTAGCCCGGCTAGCGGAGGCGATTTGAGTCGATTCATCATGCTGGATTCTTGGCCGCTTTTGGTGCTCACCGGAACTTTGGCCCGCCCGCGCCATTTGTCTCACCAGGCTCGCCGGGGCTCAGGGGCATGACTTCCCCCTCCCGTCATCCCTTGGGTCGGGGCTTGGCCTTGCGCCTGGCCTTCTACATGCTCCTGCTCTCTATGGCTTCCACGCTGTGTACCTCCGCCTATGAACTCGTCGGGCAATATCGCGACACCCAGGCGGCCATGTTGGTCCGCCTGGATGAGATCGGCGAGGCCAATCTCAAAAGTCTGACCAATGCCCTGTGGAACGTGGACGAACGCTCGGTGCAGCTCCATCTGGACGGGCTGCGCCAGTTGTCCGACGTGGAGCGGGTAGAAGTGGTCAATGCAGGGCAGATAGTGGCCGGAGCGGGGGAAGTGCGCAGCAAGGACACGCTTTCGCGCGGCTATCCGTTATACTTCGAATTCAGGAACGCCCCGGTTCTTCTTGGCGAACTGCACGTGGTCATGGGCCTGGACGCCCAGAAGGAACGCATCCGCGAGCAGGCCATACGGGTTGTGCTGGCCGAGGCCTTGCGCACGTCCATTCTGGGGCTTGCGCTGTTTATGATCTTCTACCACACGGTGGGCCGCCATCTGCGGCATATGGCCGACTACGCGGCCGGGCTTACGGTGCACGGCCTGAAGCGCAGCCTGGAACTCAAACGCAAGCCCTCGTTGCTGCGCGGCGAAGACGAATTGGACCAACTCAGCCATTCCTTTGAGACCATGCGTCGCAATCTGGCCCAATCCGTGGATGGGCTACAGGAGGCCAACGACAGCCTGCGTCAGGAAATCTCGCGTCGGCGCGAGGCGGAAGACGAACTGCTGGCCACGCGCTCGTACCTGCGCAGCATTGTCGATTGCATGCCTTCGGCCATCATCGGCCTTTCCGGGGATCTCCATGTCACCCATTGGAGTGCCACGGCCGCGCGGCTGACCCGGCTCGCCCCGGAGCAGGCCCTTGGGCGGCCTCTGGACGAGGTGTTCCCTCCGCTTGCCGAACACGCCGATCTGGTGCGCCTGTCCATCAGCCGCCGCCTGCCTCTGACCCGCCAGCGCCTGGCCCTGCCGGTGTACGGCGGCGTCATTCAGGCTGACCTGATGGTCTACCCCCTGGAGGCCGAAAGCGTGGAAGGCGCGGTGCTGCGCGTGGACGATGTCACCGATCGGGCCAGGATGGAGGAGGTCATGGTCCAGTCCGAAAAGATGGCTTCCCTGGGAAGCCTGGCTGCGGGTATGGCCCATGAGATCAACAACCCCTTGGCCGGTGTGCTGCAGAATGCCCAGAGCCTTCAGCGCAGGCTTTTCAAGGGCTTGCCGGCCAACGAGGAAGCGGCCAGGCTGGCAGGGCTGGACCAGAATGCCCTGGAGGACTACCTGGGGCGTCGCGAAATCCCGGTTCTGCTCCAAGGCGTGCGGAGCGCGGGCGAGCGGGCCGCGCGCATCGTGCGCAACATGCTCAAATTCTCGCGCCAGAGCGTGGATGCCCACGAACCGCAGAATCTGCCTGAAATCGTGGATGCAGCAGTGGAACTGGCTCAAAGCGATTACGACATGAAGAAGAAGTACGACTTCAAGCGTATCCGCATCGAGCGTGACTATGCTTCGGATCTGCCCCCTGTGCCGTGTTCGGCCCAGGAAATTGAACAGGTGCTGCTCAACCTGCTCAAGAACGCAGCACAGGCCATGGCCCTGCGGGAAGACGACTCTCGCGAGGCGGTCATCTCCCTGGCCGTCCGGCAGGAGGGGGGCGCGGCAGTTATGGTCGTGCGCGACAACGGGCCCGGTATGGAGGAAGCCGTCCGGCGGCGCGTGTTCGAGCCTTTCTTCACCACCAAGGTGTTGGGCGAGGGAACCGGTCTGGGCCTAGCGGTCAGCTATTTCATCATCAGCAACAACCATGGCGGCACCATCACGGTAGCCTCCGAACCCGGATACGGGGCCGCCTTCACCATCCGCATACCGCTTGTCCCACCTTTCGCCTGCGGCTGAGCTTCCGGGCGGATACCAATAACGCCGAGCTTCTCGATTTCCAGTGTATTCTCCTTACGGTTACACTGTTTCCAACTAAAGACACTCCACAGGCCAATGCGGCACCCTGCTAGGGGATCATGCCAGTGAGATCGATGTACTTGTACAGGTCGCCCTCTACTGCGCCGCCCCGGCGCGCGCTCTTTCAGGGCCTGCAACTCGGCGGCGCGGGCAGCGGCGTTTGCGCTGTGGGGCTGGTTCCCGTTTTTGAAGGATAAATCCAATGATGGAGGCAAGGAGCACGATTGATTCGCATATACTGGAGTTGCGGTTGACGAGAATATCCAATTTTACTAATTTACAGGCGCTAGCCTTTCACGCGCGAGCACTTGAGTGCTTGCAGGTGTATACGCATTGGTTACTATCTTGTGTGGTGCTTTAAATCGTTCGTGGCATATCCCGTCCGACGGAGGCTACCGTGGCGCTTTCGAGGCCATCTATGTCTAACAAAATTTGACCATGATATATATAGAAGGAATTATAAATGCCAATGGGAAACAGTAAATTTGAAATGTGGACACCTTTGAGAGCTACATTTTATTGGTTAATTGTATTCAATGGTCTACTCAGGATCGGGTTTAAGTCTCTTGCAGATTTTTTAAACCTTTGTGCTCTTGTAAAATAA
>JBBRUD010000166.1:0-3651 GCA_038248065.1 Desulfovibrionales bacterium
GCGCCTCGGCCAGCTGGAGCCGTTGGTTTGTGGTCAACCGTTCAAGGCTGGCGAGAAGCGATAGGAATTGTTCAGTGTCCATGGCTGCCTCCATGGGGAGCAATCTACAAGTTTCAACACCGAAAGGGAACACAGCCATAATATACGTTAGATTGACACGGACAAAGAGCCGTCCACCGAAATCCTCCTTGATGCCGCGTCCTGGGCTGCGGGTATTCGAGACGATATTAACAGCGGGCGTCTTGGTATGTCAGAGCTATACATAAGGCGTATTCATTCAATTCAGCGTGGCAAGGAAACAATTTTTGTGCTGGATTTCAAACTGGAGGTGTTTCAAAATCATACACCGAAGGACCTCGGTATCGGAAAAGTCAGCATGGTCAAGCGCGGCGACAAGTGGCACTATTTCCGCTAACGGGAAGCGGCAGTGGTCATGCTGTGGGTGGCATGTCCACTGCCGCCTTTTTAGCGGTTCCCCAAGGCGGGAACGATAATCCCTGCCAAGCGCGATTACAATTGACTTGTCGTAGGCTTGTGCCCTATATTTTATTGCGTGATGTGTTCACCATGGCGAAAGAGGTCCGCGATGTGGCGTTTCATTGTTTTGGTTTTGATTGTATTGGTTTCTTCAACAGTTCATGCTAAAAATACAGTAAAGACCTTTCGAGGCGTTGTTGATTGGGGTACTGATGATGGGTCAGTTGGTGGGGATTTATCTCCGGTGTGTCTCTATAAAAGGCGCTCTACAGTTGAGAATAAAATTCTTACGACATGTGATTACCACGATGAGTGTGAGTTAGTGGGTCTGGTCGATGAGAACGATTGGTTAGTATCTGTTTATAAGATACGTAAAATTAACACGAAAATAGAGCCATCAACTGATGTGATTAAAGACGCAGCATTCTGGGCTGCGGGAATTCAAGCCGAAATCAGAAGTGGAATTCTACATTTTCGTGAGCTTTATGTATTGAATTTTCATTCAATTACTCGTGGCAAGGAAACAGTATTTGTGGTTGATTTCAAGTTGGAGGTGTATGACGATCATACACGAAAGAAGCTCGGAAAGGGAAGAGTCAGCATGGTCAAACGCGGCGACGAGTGGCACTATTTCCGCTAACGGGAAGCGGCTGTGGCCATGCTTTTGTGCCGCAAGGCCACTGCCGCCGTTTCAGCGGTCCCACAAGGCGGGAGCGATAATCGCCCGTCTACGGTAGTTGTTTTTGCTTATTGGCCATCTTTTGGTTGTTGTACGCCTTGTTAAGGGCGTTAACTGTTTCAAATTCTCCCATATCTGTTGCATTTAGACCAAAATACCGCCCCCCTCTAGAGTTCCAGTCTTTTGCCAAGACACGGGGCTGTCTGGCCCAGTAGATGGCTTTGAGCTGATCTTCGGTAGACATTGTTTTCATGTTAGGATTGCTGTTTTCAACTCCTCTAAGCACTTTTTGGAATCCGCCTGGACCATGCTGGACAGAACTGGACCACACAGCATCTTGTACAGCTGGATTGTCCATGTCCAATCCCATATCAGCTGCAACTTTGGCATTCGGTTGGTAGTGCGTCCGGTAAATGTAAGCCTTTTCCGCTTGATGCAGTCCATCGGCGTCTGTTGCTGCAATCTGCTGCCATTTCGCGGTGAACTCAGGTGACCCAGGAGTTAAATCCTTGAACTCTGCGGCAAACTTCTGGCCTTCTGGTGATTTTAAAAATTCTTTTACAGTTCCGCCCGCTCCCCATTCCGAGGAAAACTGGTAGGTGCCGTAGCTCACCCCCCCTTTGTCTTCATCCTTATTTTTAGGATTTGACACAGTGGAAGGCCCTTTTGTCCCGCTTTCAAACCTCTTCGTGGATTCACCGAGGTCCGGCCGCACCTGGGGCGCTTCTGTCAGCGGCGCGGTTTTATTGAACGGATTGACCCCTTTTAATGGATCATCAGTGACTTGCCCGGCATTGCCTGCGTCATTGTTTACATTTGACGCGAGAAAACCGTTCCCGCCATTTCCAGCCAGCTGACCTTGCTGGTTTTGCGCCGCCTCAAACGATGCAATCATCGGTTCACCGCTTTTGGGCGTAATGAGTGGGCGTTGCTCGTTGCCCTGGAATGCTTCGCCACTCTTGAACAAACCGAACGACGGCTTCGCATCAGTTTGCAAAGAATCGGAATTCAACAACAAACCGCCCAGGCCCTGCGTCCCTAAGCTGTACTTGTCCGCAGAAGCTCTGTCCGATTTGGGCGACGCTTCATAGGCGTTCACGAATGGGATGCTTGACGGACCAAGCGGGTCCGGTGTGGACGTCTGGCCTCCCACGGAGGAGGAGGGCTTTTCCATGCTGCCAAGGCTCGGGAACGTGCCAAGGGAAGTGTTCAAGAAGTTCTTGGAAGAATCCGCGCCGACCGTGCCTTCCGAGGAGAAAGGCTTCCCCAAGCCGCCTAGGCCAGGAAAAGCTCCGGCGGAAGTGTTTAAGAAGGTCTTCGGGGAATCCTGACCTTCTGCTGCGTGAACTGCCGGTTTCCCAAACCCAGTCCCACGGTTGAAAGGGTTCCACCTGCCGGAGTCGCCGTCCGAACCTTGCCAGGATAGAGTGCGTTCTCCTGCCTGGACGTTTCCGGTCCCGATGGCGGTACTCATTGCGCCTAGCACGGGCGAGGCGGCATCCTGGCCGAATGAGAGATTGTCCGCCGAAGCTGTGTCCTGGCTCTGTGGGAACAGGTCATCAAATCCCATCACCGGCCTCCCGCGCTGTGCCGGGGCAAGTTTTGTCCGTGGGCAGCTTTGGCGTTGGCATGCTTGCGGCGGTGCTTGCGGTGCTCCGCCTCCTGGGCCCACTCCCGCATTTCTCCGTACAGTTCCAGGGACTTCTCATGGTTGTCGTGCGTGCCTTTCTTGATCAGATACTCAGCTGTGTCCGGAAGCATTTCCAACATGTGTTCGAGCATCCCCCAGGTTGTCTCAAAAAGAGGATCATGCGCCCTGAGGGAGGCAAGGAGCCGTTGGGAGTTTTTCTTCCCTTGTGCCTTGGCGCTTGTATTCGTGGGGGTTCGTCCGTTGCAGGAAGTCCCAGAACATGCATTTGGCCTGGTGTTCGTATTGCTGAACCGGGTCTAAGCGAGAGAACCCGGCCTGGCCGTCCAGCATCATCCTCATGGAGGGATGACCCTTGATGGCTTCGTGGATGTCCGCGAAATGCGGATACCGGGGGAGCCCGGTGGTGTCAGGGGACGCAAAATTCGAAAAGGAATACATAGTGTCTCCATATGGCTGCCCGCAAGGCTTTGCGAACAGGCTGATGTTTCCCCTCTTATCTTCAGCCATAAGAATGGATGCTCTACAGCTGACCAGAGGCGTTGATAGATATCAATATTCATAAAGAAACTTTTGTTAACAATTAAATTCGAAAATGAATAGCAGTTCGGTTTGTCGAACGCGAACTACGAAGGAAAGGCACCAAGGCCTTACCTTCCGAGTCTGCGGTGGCTTTACCCCTCGGAGAAGTGACGGCCGCAAATGGTATGTAAGCGTCTAATCGGCCCCTTCTTGCGGGTGCATTGGGCTTGAGTCAGAAGGTGCTGATGAGCTTACGTGGTGATGAGGCGGGTTTTATCGATGTTCTGCGGTAGCAAGGCTTTGATTCTCTCGGTGGTGTTCGCCA
>JBBRUD010000167.1:0-3546 GCA_038248065.1 Desulfovibrionales bacterium
ATGGCGAACACCACCGAGAGAATCAAAGCCTTGCTACCGCAGAACATCGATAAAACCCGCCTCATCACCACGTAAGCTCATCAGCACCTTCTGACTCAAGCCCAATGCACCCGCAAGAAGGGGCCGATTAGACGCTTACAGATCAAAGCTCCTGCTGCCAAAATTCCACTGCGAATCCTCTTAGCAGAAGATGATTCAGTAAGTTCGATCACAGGCAAGAGAATGCTCGAGAAGTCAGGGTTTGTTGTCACCACGGCCAAGGACGGTCAGGAGGCCCTTAAGTTTCTTTCCGAGCAAAATTTCGACCTGATCCTCATGGACATCCAGATGCCGATCATGGACGGAGTGGAAGCAACCAAGGCCATCCGCACGTCATCTGCGTACAAGGATAAGGCCCAAATCCCCATTATCGCCATAACCGCATATGCAATGACCGGCGACAAGGAGAAATTCCTGTCCGCTGGGATGGATGACTACATCACGAAGCCCGTAGATATCGCCGTAGTCAAGGAAGTCATAGGCAGGGTGATGGCAAATCTTCGGCCCCAAGACGAGAAATAGTACCCAGCCGAACAGTCTGGAGGCTACCGAAAGGGAGATACTGCTCCAAGCAGGTGGTGTTCCCTCCCACCACCACGGCAAATAGGTTCAGGGTCCGCCCACGGTCAAGCTCGCGCTCAAAACGGGCACGGCCTACGGTCAGGCAGCCCACAAGGTCATCAAGGGATTTGCGCTCGATGGCGGCACGTTGTTCATGGCCGGTCAGGCTGTAGTCTCCCGTCGCCAATGTGCCGCGTTCTACCTCAGTGCCGAAACAGGCGAAGTCATAGGGGCGTTGTTCGCGGGTGTCGTACACGATGGAAAGGGCCGGGGCGTCCGGTTGTTCTAGGGGGGCTATTTTGCCCCCCTTTTTACACGTTGGAAAAGCTCCCATGACCTTTGCCCTGGCGCTAGTCCTTTGGCGCAGTCTGGGAGGCTGAAACGGGGTGTGAGCCAGTAAAATTCATCTGGCGTTTGCCCTGCATCCGCAGCTTTTCCCGCTGTTCGGTTCCGATGTTCGGATTGCGGCCCATTCTGTAAGGCCAGCACGGGCAAGCCGGGTGTATCTCGTAAGTCTGGAAGGCGTCACAGGCTGCCGGACCATCGGGCATACAGTCGGCACACTTGGCCTTGATGATCCCCATAAGCCCCCGGTTGGCTCCCGGCGGGATGATGCCGCGCCGGTATACCCAAAACGCGCAGGGGTGTTTCGATTCAGGGCCGGAAGGGCACAAGCTGACTTCATAAGCGGACCCACCGCAGCACCAGACGCAATAGGCGCGGATTGCTTCCAGCGGGGTTTGACGTTCCCCCTCAAACACGGGAATGGCCTTGGGGCTATTCATGGCTCACCCCCTGGCTATCAGCCAGCCTTCTTGCTTCTTGGGCTATCAGTTCCTTGCGGTTGTTGAGCCACCCGGAGAAGTTGGACGCGCTGGAGACTTCCACTCCCTGCCCGGCTAACTCCCGATGAAGGGCGGATCTGTTGAACCCGTCGGGATTCTCAAGCGTCCACCGCGCCGCCAAGCTGATAGCCCGGCTCACGGTTTCAGGCCTCTGGGAGAACCGCCTTAAACCCCCACTCACAGTACCAACACTCCCAACACTTCCATCTTTAAGAACATCGTTTTCTCTCTCTTTTAAGTGATAAGAGTTGGTAGTGTGAGGGGTGTTGGTGGGTGTATAGGGGGAGACAGTTGCGGGGGGCGAAGCCTCCCCCCGTTGGCCGAAAGCCTTACGGCTTTGGCCGACAGTGTTTTCTTGAGGTGTTGCCTGGGCGGCATACCGGCCATAGCCGATTTTGAAGGCTAATCCTTGCGTCGTGAGCTTTCCAAGCAGATAGCTTACGGTGACGCGGGTTTTCCCCAACGCATCGGCTACTTCCTGGGGAGACATGGGGCTGGCGGCCTGTTTGAGGACTTGCAAGACCTCATCCCGTTCAAGGCTGGCTGTTCCTTCCTCAACCGGCCCATTGAGTGTCCAGCGGCATGCATCGGCCTGCCAGCTAATGGATAGCACCTGTTCCTCGATATCCCGGCCCGTCAGGTGCAATTCCGCCTTGGCCTGCCCCCTGGTACGCTTGAGGACAATGGAGCCATCCGCAGCGGCGGGCAGCCCTTGCGAGCCTGAGAGCGTTTCGTGGATATCGTCCGCCGTGGCTTTGCGGAGGTGGTGGATCACAAGCACGGCCACCCGGCACTTGTCCGCGAAGGCCTTCAACGCCCCGGCGTGCTGGTAGTCGAGTTCATAGGCGTTGCTGTTCGCGGGCCTGGACACGGGGCGGAACTTGGCGAAGGTGTCGATGACAATGAGCCGCAAGCCCGGATGCTCCGAAACGTACAGCGCCAAGTCTTCAATGCCCCCCATGCCCATGCGCGGCCATTCCGTAACGAAATGGATGCGGTCCAGGCTCCCCGGCGGGAGGTCCGGCAAACCGGCGAGCAGGATATTAAGGCGCTGTTGCAGGCGGCGCGGGGTGTCTTCCAGAGCCAGGTAAAGCACGTCACCGGCCTTGACGGGGATGGAACCAAAGGCAAGCCCGCCGCTCCCGATAGCCAGCACCACGCCAAGGGCTCCCCATGACTTGCCCATTTTCGGTGAACCGCTGAAGATGGTCAATCCATCGGGGATCAAACCGGGGACGGCCCAACGCTGTTCGGGGAAAACCGTTCCCGTCAGTTCCGCAGCGGAGAAACCGCGATAGGGATTTGCCGCCTTGACGCGTGTTGCCGGTTTCGGCACAAAGGGGGTGTTAACTTCCCCGTTTTTCATTTCCACGGCATGGCCCTGGCTGTTAGAGCAGCCGGGGCTTTGTTGGTTCTGGTGGGGGCTACTCATGTGCAGACCCCTTGCCAGAGGCCAAGCGTTCAACCAGGGCGTCAATCTGGCTCTCAGGCCATGCGATGGCACGCGCTCCCAGCTTCACGGGCTTAGGGAATGTCCCAAGGCGCACCAGTTCAAGGAAGCGGCTCCGCTTGTAGCCAACACGGGAAAGGACTTCAGGGAGGCGGCACAGGCGGTCATGGGGAGGGCGGGGAGGCTGTTCTTTCTTTTGGGCTATCATCTGGATATGCTCCTGTTCGGAGTGACCACCGTTTCGAGGTGGAATATCCAGTTTCAACCATATTGTGCCATTGGGGTGTTAGCGCGCTGATACAAAAGGGGATGGATTGGCAATCAGCGAATCAACATTGTGGATTGGCAATCCAAAACTTGAGGGGTTGGATTGCGTTTTTGCGGCTATTTAAGGGTCAAAACCTCCGCAGCCTCAATGCAAGCGTTGGTACGGCGATAAAGCTTGCGGAATGTCTCCTTTTCAGAATCGCCATAGCCCATCTTTGCAACATCAAAATTTCCCCTCAGTACTTGTATGGCTTTGGCCAATCTATGGCCACCAGGAGGATGTTGGGCATACTCATTTTCTATAAAATCCCACAACCAGAGCCCAACAGCACGCGGGCGGTCATCTACTTCAAAAGAGCTGTCTGAATTTTTTATATATGCAAA
>JBBRUD010000168.1:0-3486 GCA_038248065.1 Desulfovibrionales bacterium
CGTGCAAGTGTTTTTGAGTTTAATGTCATGACAACCGAACTCTATTTTTTGAAATGCATCTCCAAATCAGTGAAGCCCCAGACGCTCAAGCCCATTGGCGCATTCTGGTGTCAAGCCATTTGTTAACCGGACAGAAATGTTGTAAGCTATAATTTCCTTTGGCAACCACTGGTGGAACTGGCCACAAGGCTGAAGCTCAAGCGCGCTCAGCCCATGCAGAACTGGTTTACACCAACGCTGCTTGAAGACATCTTTCACCTTGCCGGTTTTGAAGAGGTTCGCAGATTCTCCGGGGTGTTGTGTCCGTTTGCAATCCCCATCATCGCCCCGTTCTTCAATCGTATTCTCGCGCAATTACCCTTGATGCATCATCTCTGCCTGATCCAGGCCACCGTCTTCCGTCCCTTACGGGAAGTTGTCAAAGAGCAGCCCTCGGTGTCGGTGATCATTCCCTGCAAGAACGAGCGTGACAATATCGAGGCTGCGGTAGCCAGGATGCCACGCATGGGCGAGGATATGGAAATCATTTTCTGTGACGACCATTCTGATGATGGAACGGGTGATCGTATCCGTGAAGTCATTGAAGCGTATCCGCAATGGGACATCAGGCTGGTCCAAGGCCCAGGTATCTGCAAGGCCGAGAACGTATGGACGGGATTTGACGCAGCGCAGAACGACATTCTGATGATTCTGGATGGAGATCTGGCTGTTGCGCCGGAGGAGCTTACAAAATTCTACGACGCCATCGCAAGTAACAAGGGCGAGTTCATCAACGGTACGCGGATGATCTACCCGATGCGCTCCCAGGCTATGCGTCTTTTCAATCTGTTCGGCAACAAGATGTTCAGCTTGTTGTTTTCCTTCATTCTTCGCCAGCCTATTTCAGATACGCTCTGTGGTACGAAAGTCCTTTGGCGTACGGATTACTTGAAAATCAAAAAACTTCGCGGGTCTTGGGGAGTGTCGGACAGGTGGGGTGATTACGAGATTATTTTCGGTTGCGCCAGGTTGCAACTGCACTATGTAGAAGTTCCAGTGCATTACCTTGAGCGGACGTATGGCATCACCAAGATGAACAAACGTCTGCATAACGCCTGGATCATGCTCAAGATGTCTCTTGCCGCCATGAAACACTTCCGTTTCGTATGAGCGTGGCCACTTGACTTCGATGCGTCCGCCCCATTCCGGGTCACCGCCAATGGGCATCCCGGCGGCCGAGTGTTCTTGCGTTGAGCACAATACGAATTAACCGGTAAGGTGTGTTTGTGATGATTATAGCCTTCAAAAGATGTACAGTGGCAGGATGTGCAGGTGTATGCGCTGCTGCCCTGTGCTTGTTTCTGATTGTGTATTCGTACCCGCATTACTTCCAAACTGCATACTGTACAATTGTTGAGCCTTTTACGGCGCGCGAAACCGGCCTTAGTCGCTTGTTCCCGTGTTCAAATATTCGCCAAAGTATCATCGGCAAAGTGAATGTTGTCGAGAATCAGGCAGATGTTCCTGGGTGGACATTCTACACCCCGGATAACAAGGATGAGCCTGCGTACATTCAGATACAACTTACCAAGGATCGCTCGTCGGTGATTTTTTATCCGCGCGCATCTGGACACAACTCCACTGTCCAAGTGTGGGAGAAAGATAATTTTGTGCTCTTAAATAATTTTTCCGGTGATGATAAATCCTGGTCGCCAATAGGCAGTCAAAAAACTGTTTGTCTGGACTGTTTGACGCATGGCTACGGAAAAGAATACACGGCGCGGCTTACTATTGAATTGAAAGGGCCTTGGGCGCAGCTCTGGAGCAAAGACAATAATGTTCTCTTCTAGGATAAACAGCAGAAATCTCCTTTGGTTGGCTTTTGCAGGGTTGACGTCTTTCCTCGTCAGCGCCATCCCCTATGCTCTCGGTTCCTTGTGGATTCATGTGTTCACCGGGTCGACCAGAGCGGATCATATGCCGGGCGGTTCGGATTACCTTGACTATTGGCACGAAGTTATTGCTTTCATGGCCAAGCCTTTTCACAGTGGGTACTTCGGCTATCAGGAGGTCCATGCCTCTTTGGGCGGGGCCGGCGTCCATGGAATCTGGCTGAACTCCTTGTATGCGCTTTGGGGAAAGCTCTTCGGCTGGACCGCACTATCCCCTTTCTATTTTAATGCGTGTTGTCTTTCTGTAGGAGCCTTTCTGTTCTTGGCGCTGACAAAATCCGGAACACGTGACATGGTTCGGATGGTCTTATTTTCCGCTGTGTTTTTCATGTTTTGTTTTAGTTTAGATCATTTTACACCAGATGCAATCAGCTTTTCGATAAGTCTTATATTAGCAGGATTAACGTACAGATTCCTTAACCATGGAAAAAGAGACATTGACCTGGTTGCCATGGCTTGCGTGACCATGTTTGCTATGTTGACGCGTGTGAGTTGGGCTCCGATGTTACTTGTTATTGCAGTCTTATACATGGCTCGTGGCCGGAAAATATACTGGCGCTACGTGTTTTTGCTGCTTGTAGCAATTGTCGCTTTGAGCACAGCGTATTCGCTGTTCGCCAGTCCTGTCCCGTTTAAGGACACACTGTACGCCTTTGGACTCTTTGATTTCTTTTCCAGCAAATCCTGGCCCATCATATCCAAGCTTCTTGCCTACTCGTTCACGTCAATTTTCAACGTGCACAGTGAGAACTATGCATCCAACTATTTTACCTTAGTCTTTCTGTCTATTTCTTTCATTATGACTGCATACTTCATGTATAAAAAGGATTATAGTCGCGCTGCCGTGTCGGCTCTTCCCCTTTTTACTTCTCTTGTATTTGCACTCAGACATTGGTTTAATGGGGCAATTGGTGTCAGGCATGTTGCGCCACACTTTTTCATCCCCTTGTTCGCGATATGTTTCTTTGAACTCAAGGGTTTTTTTACCTTTTTTACAATCGTCAATTTTGTTTTGTATCCTCCTTTTTTGAATTTTCATCGGGACATTCTTTACAGTGAGTTCGAAACAAACTTCACCTGGAAAGATATAGAAAAGATTCGTCCGTTGTTCACTGACAACATCGATCTCTCAACGTGTACCGAAAACCCTTGGAGCTGTACCGTAGACATTGACGAGTACACTAAAATGCTTCTGGCGTTGCCCCCGAGGGTTGCTTTTAATTCCATTGTCCCTGAAACATATGAAGGCCATGTTCCGCTTAAAGCTCGGTACTTATTCATAAGGCATGGGTTAAAGACTTTCATGCCTTTACTTGGTCAGGAACCGAGATTGATTTTTACCTCACCTTACGGGGATTTGTACGAGAACAGATCGTTCGACGCCAAAAAGTGATCGTCACCAGGTGTCTGAATGATATTTAAGGCTGTGTTCCCTTTCGGTGTTGAAACTTGTAGATTGCTCCCCATGGAGGCAGCCATGGACACTGAACAATTCCTATCGCTTCTCGCCAGCCTTGAACGGTTGACCACAAACCAACGGCTCCAGCTGGCCGAG
>JBBRUD010000169.1:0-3478 GCA_038248065.1 Desulfovibrionales bacterium
AGGCCACACACGTCTTTTGACGGACGGCGGCCCATGGACGTTTACCGGGACGGCCAATTGGTCTCAAAGGCGGCATGAGCAGCAACCGGACTATAGCTTAACTTCGCCGCAAACCTGTCCAAAAAACCGGGACCAGCTCATATTAAGCAGATCAACATAAAATCCAACGGGCTTATCTTCAGACATGTACATGAGTGGTGGCAACTCCGTACCGACGACGTTGAACGTCTCGGCACGCACTCCTGAAGATGCGCAACATAAAAGGATCACGGCGAACAGGGACGAAACGACAACGACAACTCCCTTCATTATCCCCCCCAACGCCAGTGGGTTGCCTCCAGGCACCCGGCATCAAAAGGCCTCATCTAAGGGGTTGTAAGAGCACTGGACCGGCCATGCAACAGGCGGCACGAATCGCCCATTACAATGACTGCTAAGGCCGCAACGTCTTCAGGGCTGCGGCCACCTCCTGGCCGAACCGGGCAACCAGGGCACTCTGGGCAGCGGCCAGGGGGGCGTACCCGGGCCCGGCAACCGGCTCCCGCAGGGTGGCGGCCTTCCAGAACAGCACGTCTCCCGCCGGGTTCAAAATGGACCAGTTGGCCCGGAGCACGGCTTCCTGCCCGAGTGCTCCGTCGAAGCGCTGCACCTGGATGGCCACCTGATATTCAGGGCGCATGCCTGCGGGCCAAGGGAACAGCACCAAGGGTTTGACGCACAGGCTGCCTGCCAGATTGTCCATGAGGATGCGCTTGAAATTTTCGTGAAGGGGCTCCACCCACTGGTCGAAATCCGCAAGTTGCATCTGGTTGCCGGGGCCCTGGGTGACTATCTGGGTACGGTCCAGGTAGACCGGGAATTCCACCGGGCTGATGCCCAGGCTGTAGCAGGGCCCGCTCTGGGCGGTTGGGCCTTCAGCTGTTTTGGCGGTGGCGGCCGGGGCGGCGGATGTATTGGCGGAGGCCGGAGTTTTAGCGACGCTCCCCGCCGTGGCGGCACTGGCAAGCGCACCCGCCGGTGTTTGGGCGTTGGGAACGGCTCCCATCGGGGCGCTTACGGCATCCGCAAAACCGGCCTTTTGAACGCCCGTCATGGGCGTCAGGGTGTAATAGCGCGTGGGTGCGCTCTTGCCGCAGCCCGCCGCCAGGACGAGCACTCCCGCCGCCAGAGCCATAAGCGCAAAAACCGGGCGATTCCGTACAAACATGCAATTATCTCCTGTTGATGCCCTTGCCCTGAATCAGGGCCTCGGGATGGCGTTCCAGATAGTCGGACAAAGCCCGTATGGAACGGGCTGCGGCGGCAATTTCGCTCAGCGCCTTGTTGAGATCGGTCACGGTGGGCGAATCCGAGCTCACCACTTTTTCGAACTTGGCCAGGGCCTTCTTGCCGTCATTTAGGGTGGAGTTGAGCGTCTCCATGGTCTTGTTGGCGGAGTTGGCCAATCCGTCGGCCCGGTGGTCCAGGCGCTTGGCCAGCTCGGCGTAGTCCCGCACGGCGCTTTCCAGGCTGGTTGTCAGGGGGTCCACCTTGGCCCGGAGTTCGCGCAGGAAATCTCTGCTCTCCTTGAGGGTGGCGTCGAGCCGTCCGGGAATCTGCTCCATCTGCGGGGAGTTGACCAGCCGTTCGATGCCGCTGACCGCGCTGACCAGGCGCGAAACGAGCTCCTGCAAGGGCAGTTGCCGCAAGGTCTTGGAGATCTCCTCAAAGGCCGAGGGCACGGTTGGTATTTCGGGCAATTTGCCATCCCCCACCATGCGCACCGGCGTTCCGGGCAGAAAGTCCAGGGATACCGCCAACTGGCCGGTGACGAAACTCTGGGTCACCAACTGGGCGCGCAGCCCCTTTTCCACCAAGGCGTTGAGCAACTTGACCGGATTTTCTTTGCGAGCCTCCAGCAGAGTCCCGCTTTTGTCGCGGAAATCCTTGGAAGTCAGCCGGATTTTCCCAGCTTCGAGTTCGATGACCACCGGGATCGTGAAATGCAGGCTCGTGGCCTCGGCGTCCACGCCGATTTGCGTCACCGTACCGATGGGGACCCCGCGAAAGAGCACGGACGAACCGATGCCCAGTCCGCTGACGGAACTTTCAAAATACATAATGAATCGAAATTTCGGGCTAAACAACATCCCGGAGCCCAAAACCACCACTGCGCCCAGGGCCAGGGCCAAAGCCCCTACCACGAAGGCTCCGATTTTCGTCTTGCTGACTGTATCGCTCACCTGACGCCTTCCCTTGCTCGCATGCGTTGTCCGGTTGCGGTCAAACCCGCTGTGACGCCAACAAAATACACTGAGGTGGCTGTTGCGCAGCAATCTGCGGACCTACCTGGCCCGCACAGACTGTTTTGCAACAGGCTGTCAGCGTATTTGCAGGCGAAAAACTCCGAAATCAGAGGATGTAGCCCGTTATTCCAGGCCTCGTGTGAGAAAATGTCTCAGGACGGGGTCTGTGGTTTCTTCAAGAAGCTGTTTCGGGTTGCCCTTGGCCGTCATGGTGCGCGTCTCCACGTCGAGGTAGATGGCCTGGCTGCCAATGGCGAAAATGCTGGCCAGCTCGTGGGTGACCACCACAAAGGTGGCTCCGAGACTGTCGCGCAGTTCCAGAATCAACTCGTCGAGCAGGTGGGAGCTCACCGGATCAAGACCCGCCGAGGGTTCATCGAGAAACAGGATATCCGGGTCCAGAGCCATGGCCCTGGCCAACCCGGCGCGTTTGCACATGCCCCCGCTTATTTCCGAGGGATAAAAATCTTCAAAGCCGGCCAACCCCACCAGTGCTAGCTTCAGGGAGGCGATGTCGCGTATCTCCCGAGGCTTGAGCGGTGTGTACTGTTGCAGGGGCAGAGCGATGTTTTCGGCAAGGGTCATGGAGCTGAACAGCGCCCCTCCCTGGTAGAGCACCCCTATGCGCCGCCGGATGGCCGCGCGCAGGGCTTCGCCGCCCGCCCAGAAGCTGCCCTGCCGGTAGAGCACTTCTCCGCCGGAGGGTTCCTTCAAGCCCACAAGAGTACGCAGCAAGGTACTCTTGCCGCAACCGCTGCCGCCCATAATAATGAAGATGTCCCCCTGCCCCACGGTGAATTCGAGATCGCGCATGATCACGAAATCGCCATAGGCCACGGTCAGTTTCCTGGCCTCCAGGCGCGGCGCAGAGGCGGTCGTAACCGCGTCCGATGGTATTGCAGTAGTCTCAGACACCGATAATCTCGCAAATGACGGTAATAATGGCGGTGGCGATAATAATGCTCATGATGCTTGTCACCACGGCAGAAGTGGTGGCCTGGCCCACGGCCAGGGCGCTGCGGCCGCAACGCATGCCCCGGTAGCATCCGGCCAGGCTGATAAGCACGCCAAACACCGTACTGTGCACCAGGCCGATCCAGAAATTGGCCAACGGCACGGAGTTCCAGGTGGTGGTAAGATATTGCAGGGGGTTGATGTCCAGCATGAACACCCCCACGATGAACCCGCCGAGA
>JBBRUD010000170.1:0-3442 GCA_038248065.1 Desulfovibrionales bacterium
ATACTCCGGCGTGTTGCCGTAGCGGCGCGCGACGCGGCAATACCGCGCGTCGATGTACCACGAGCCGCCGCGAAACACACGGTGCGTACCCGATTTGGGCCCCGTCGGGTTTTCCACAGGTTCCTTCGACTTACAATCCTGGTAATACTCCGTTCCTCCAAACCAGTCTTCGCACCACTCCCAAACGTTCCCGCTCATGTCGTGTATCCCCAATTGGTTGGGGTATTTCAGGCCAACGGGCTTTGTCTCTTTGCCACTGTTCTCGTCAAACCAGCCCACGTCTTTCAATCGGTCACTACCCGCGTATTTGTAGCCTTCTTTGTGGTATTGGCCGCCGCGGGCGGCGTATTCCCACTCGGCTTCTGTCGGGAGGCGGTAATGGTAACCTTCAAGGCGGATGCCTTTTGTGATCTGGTTCAATGCCTTCACAAACGCCTGGGCATCGTCCCAGGAAACTGTTTCCACTGGGCGGTCATCGTCTTGAAAACGAGACGGGTTTTTGCCGTCCATCACGGCTTTCCACAAAGCCTGGGTCACCGGGTATTTTCCAATGTAAAAATCGGAGACGCGCACTTGGTGGACGGGTCGGCAGCCATCCCAGAGGTCGCCGTGCTCGTCGCCCATATTGAAGGTGCCGCCTTGGACGGGGATCATGTCGAATTCGTGGCCGTTGGCGGTTGCTTTGAGTGGTTCGGTCATGGGCGGCGCAGATGCCGCCGGCCTGCCCAAGAAAGACTCCAGATAATCCGTCAATTCCTCCGGCACCACAAAAAAGAGCGGGCTGATCTGGTGTTCGTTCAGGTAGTGCAGGCTCACTAAGTCCGTGGGCTGGTGGCCGGCTTCTATGTCGGCCTTGAGTTTTTCGGAAAGGGATTGTTTTTCTTCGGCGCTCGTGGCCGCCATCAGTTCGTGCAGGGCCAGTTGCATGCGGTATGCCGGGAATTGGCGCAGGGTGTCAAAGCGGGTGTCCTGGCGCATGAGTCCCGCGATGTAGGCGTGTACCACGGTGAGTGTGGCTGCGTCTGCCCATTCTTGCAGCAGTGCATATCGTACGGGCGGCGGCATGTAGCCCAGGCGAAACCAGTCCAGGCGCAGCAGTTGACCGATGGCTTCCATGTGGCACAGGTTCAGCCCGGGCGGCGAGAGCAGGCGCCCGAGCGCGAGGCTGAGTTCCCAGTTCATTTCGGGATATACGGCGCAAGCGGCAATCCAGCGGCGCAGGGGCGGGCTGAAAAAGAGCGCAATATCTGTCAAGGGCCAGCGGGTGTTGATTTCGGTGTGGTTATAATCTATGTGCTGCGGCCAAAAATCGAAGCTGACCGCTTCGTCGTTGTCGCTGAATGCCAGGCTTTGGGCCAATTGTTGCAGCCCTTGTGAGGTGAAGGGTAGTACCTGTGGGAAAATCTGCGCCCCGGCCTCTTCCTGCACGCCCCAGCGGTCGGGCGGGTTGATGGGGAACCAATACCGCTGCGCCCATTGCCGGTAGGTGTCCGTCCAGCGGTATGGTGTCAGGGTTTCCGGCGACATCCAGTGGTCGTTGCTGCCAAAGTAAAGTAGAATCGCGTCGGTATGGGCTGCTGCCAATTCCCGGAGGCTGTGTTCGCGGTTGCCCTGTGCGGCCTGGAGCAGCCGCGGGTCGGTGTGGTAGCTGAAGAGCAGCACGTCCACGTTGTTTTGCAGCAGGGTGTGGTAAAGTTGCCGGACCATGGCCGCGCGGTGATCGCGGTGGATGTTCTGCTCCACAATGATGAGGTAGGAAACGTGGCTGCGGTGGTTGCGCCACCGGGGGGCCTCGAGTGTCCCCCGCCGGGTCAGCGCGCGCATGGTGGCGGTCAGGTCGAAACTGCGGCGGCCCGTATCGGTCATGAAGCGCAGTTGTCGCAGGCTGTGCAACAGTGGGCGGGAGTATTCCACCGACACTTCGGGCACTGCAAAACTCAGCCCTTTACGGCCCAGGCTGCCCCCCGACAAATGCAGCACCATGCGCTCGCGTTCCTTCCGAGAAGCGGGCTGATTTGCCAGCGCGCCGGATGTATCCGTACGCTCCGGGGTCGAACCCTGCGCTTTAAGTGGCCCCGTGTCTGGCTTTTCCCCCACATCGGCGGCTTGCACTATTTCCGTATAAAACCAATAGGGGATTTGGGTGTACAAAAAGGCCTGTTGTTCCTGGTTTTGCGCCAGCAAGGGGCTGAGATACTGCGGCAGCAGGGGCAAATCGGCGGGAAGTTCTAGTTTTTGCAACAGTGCCTGCAAAAGGATATGCGTGTCCACACCAATGGGGAAGCCATTGGCTTGCAAAAACCCCAGAAACTCCGAGAGCGGGAATCTCCAGCGCTCTGGTGGTAGAGGAGGAGGCTGCTTTTTTCTGAACCAATTAAACATACAAGCACATTGGAAGGACGAGGAGCCGAGTGTCCGTGACTCCTTGCGGGTTATTGGGTTAACATTTGATTTCGGTTGTCTGCAAGCGAAGCCAATCCTCGTTGTCTTTGGCCAGGATGCTAAAGGATGCCCGCAGGAGCGTTTTTTTATCTTCCGGCATTTGGGCCGTGTCGGCCAGCATGGCAGGGCTGATGCCTTGTTGGTGCAGCCACCAGGCCCAGAGGATCAGCTCGGCGGTGGCTGGTTTTTTGCCGCGCACCGATTGCTGTACAACTTCGAAGGCTTTGATCAGCACGTCCCATTCCGAATCCTTATATTTCAAGTCCAGTTTGGCCTTCAATATATTGCGCAAGTGCTCGCCTTTAGGCTGCTCGATGTAGAAAAAGAGGCAGCGCCGCAGGAAAGGTTCGGGCAGGGCTTTTTCGGAGTTGCTGGTGAGGATGAGCAGGGGCTTGCAATTGAGGCTTCCCTGATGCTTAGAGATATCGTCATTGCCTTTCACCTGGAGTTCCGGCACCCGGAAGCGCATGTTGTCCACGATGTCCAGGATGTCGTTGGACAGGTCGCGGGGCGCCTTGTCAATCTCATCAATCAGCACCACACGTTTTATGCCTTTGGCGGATTCGCGTATGGCTGTGCCCAAGGCTTCGTAGTCAATGAATTTTTCCTCAATTTCACTTGGCTTCAGTTCATTCGTGTTATGGCGGCTGTATTGGAAATGGGCCAGGCTGTTGTAGCGGTAGAGCAGGTCATTGGCAACGGAGCTGGTCTGGGTATGGAAAACCAGCGGTTCGCCCAGATTGAAGTGCTGGGCGACATGGAAAGCAAAATCTGTTTTGCCAGTGCCGGGCAAGCCGGTGAGCAGCAGTGGTTTGTCCAGCAACAGCGCAATGTCCACGGCGCGTTTCAGTTCTTCGGAGGCAATGTAATTGCCGTCGCCCTGGCGCAGGGGAAAGGTTTGGTCTTTGGTCGGCAAGGTCTTTTGTTCGTAATAGGAAAGAGCCATGTTCAGCGAATTTTTAGTTGCAGTTTGTTGATAGCCTTGCGGTAGCGCAGGGGC
>JBBRUD010000171.1:0-3433 GCA_038248065.1 Desulfovibrionales bacterium
ACGGGATCGAGGAATCTCATCCCAGGCCAAGTACATTGTCCCTTGCTGATCGCATTGCCGTCCAAGTCCCATCGGATCACCTCCGCTCACGCGTTGGACGAATTATCGGTCAGAATGGGGAGATTTTCAACACGCTGTTAAGGTGTCCATCAAGTTTTATCCGGCTTCGCGAATGTTCGCCATCCTCCAGAGTGAGAGTGACGTATTCAGTCTCGGTATCGCCAGGAACAGTGAACGTGAAAATAAATATAAATGGGTTGGTCCAATTTACAAGCGCAAATTCGTAGCTTACAAACTCAGGTCAAGGGCGGATGTTGTCGCAAGTTCAATTGATGATATCAAATAATGTGCTATAGGCGTTTGTCGTGGTTATGCTGTAAACTTTGATATAAAGAGTTCTAGCGGTTCCGCATCTGTTGTTTTCCCTTGGCAATGCGCGGGGATTCTCATTCTGCGCTCCCTTCTCCAGGCTGATTGAGCAGTGGCGTATCCAGCGAGGTGCGCCCTGCCTTGCTGTGAACCGGAAGCCTGACAACAAACTGAGCCCCTCCGTTTGGCGGGGACACGGCTTCAATGCTCCCGCCGTGATTGTTGACGATGATGAAGTACGAAACCGACAACCCCAGTCCGGTACCTTGGCCCACGGGTTTTGTCGTAAAGAACGGTTCAAAAATATTGTGGCGGACGGCTTCACCCATACCTGGGCCATTGTCTTCAACTTCAATACAAACCCAGTCCCCCTCCAGACGTGTTCGCAGGGTAATCTGCGGCGCAGGTGCGTCTGGCGCTCTTTCGCTCGCTAAAGCGTGGGCGGCATTGCCCAAGAGATTCATAAGCACCTGTTGTATTTGCCCTGAAGAGCACGACACCAGTGGCAACCTTTCAGCGTATTCTCGTACAATGCTGATGCGTTTGAAATCAAAGTTTTTCTTCAGGCTATAGTCAGTAGAACTGAGATCAACGGCTGTTTCCAGCAGCTGGTTAACGTCCTCGGAAGACTTGGCTGCATCACTTTTACGGCTAAACGCCAGCATGCTCGATACGATACGCGCGGCGCGTGTGGCAGCTTCACGTATATTTTCAACCATGTCCAGGATGTTACGTTTCTGCAGGAACGCTCTCAGGGTTTCAGGAGGAATTTCGAGCGTGCTTGCGGCTTGGAGAAATCCTTTATTGTCGGCATCAAGTCGGCTGAGCAGTACCTGTGCGCCTTGGAGGATGCCACTCAACGGGTTGTTGATTTCATGGGCCATGCCTGCGGCCAATCCGCCGACACTTATCATTTTCTCATTTTGAATCATCATCTCCAGCATGCGCTTGCGCTCGGTGATGTTGATCCAACTGGCCCGAACCTGATGAGAATCAAGCGCAGGGAACTTCACGAGACGCACCTCGCAGAAGAGCTCCTCTCCATGAGCGTTGCGGATGGCTCTTTCTATGATCACTACTTCGCCAGACATGGCCCTTCTGCGATTCTCGCGGATGCTCTCGGTAATGGGCTTGCCGTCAGGCTGCGATTGCAAATAAAAGCGGTGGTGACCAAGCGTCAGAAGTTCCTCTCGCGAGCATCCGAAAAGTTTCTCGGCATTTGCATTCACCAGAAGAATACGATCGTCTAGGGCATCAGAAACAATAATAGCCTCTGGGGCCTGCTCGACAAGGGTTTTAAAGCGGGCTTCACTTTCCCGAAGCGATTCCTCAGCCTGTTTCCGATCTGAGAGATCCTCCAGGATGGCCATGTACAGCCCGTCTGCAACGCGTTTTGTTTGAGCCTTGATGTAGGATACTTTCTCAGTGGACACTGGCGTGTACCAGCCTTCGGCTGTAGATTCCCCTGAAAGCAGAGCTTGGCGCAACCCTTCTTTTTGCACCCCGTCACGCAAGACACTGAGATAATTTGTGCCGAGATAACGCTCCCTGGGTACGCCAAACAAACCAGACATGGTCCTGTTGCAGTCAATAACCAGGCTGTCCTGATCAAAGATGATGATGCCGACAGGCGCTTGATCGAAGATGTTGCGCAGCTTGGTTTCGCTCTCGCGCAGAGCTACTTCCACGAAAAGACGTTTCCTTCTGCTTATCAGCAGCAGGCTGATCAGCAACAACAGGATGCAGAACACGGCGAGGACACTCATGATCCAATACGAGTAAGTTTCAAAAAATGAAAACGGCTTGCCAAATACCTGGCTGCCGGGAGGGAGCCGGTCCAGCGGTATTGCGAACCGCAGCAACTGCGGATATTCGAACCCGAAAAAAACGGTCTTGCGGCTCACAGGCGCAAGGTCTTTCGCCGGAACTCCCTGGAGTATCATCGCTCCTAAGCCGGCAGCGGCCTCTCCCTGCAAGTGGCCGCTCAGAAGGCTTCCGCCAACCACGCCGATGCCCAGCATATGGTCGTACATGGTATAGATCGGAGCGTTGGCGCTGGCGCTCATCAATTGCGCAAAACGTTCCGGCTGCATGACCACGCCGTTGGCGTCCCGTGCATAGGAAGCGAGAAGGATGAAGCTGTCCGGCGGCAGCGTTGTTACTTGCGCGCGCAATTCCTCGAAAGGAAGCTTGGTGAGAACATGCGCATCCAGGCCCGCGTTAACAACCTCCAGAGCCTTAAAGATCTCTTTCTCCAGTTCCAGGCTGGTTTCAGTGCTATCGTGGATGATGTAGACGTGCCGATACTTGGGGTTAAGCCTCATGGCCACGCGGAGTGTGCCCTCCGGGTCAACTGCTTCGTAGACGCCGGTGACGTTGCGCTCGTTGGCGGTGTACTCTTTGGCGGAGCTTTCAAATACGCCTGAATATACGATGGGCGCATTGCTTAATAATTCCTTGCGATGCTTCAGAGCGAAAATTAATGCTGCGTCATCCGTGGTGAGTATAAGATCGATTTTGCTGTTTTGGTAGCGGTGTTTCAACGTTGAGGCCAGGTCGTCAAGCGTCTCGGGGAATGGAAAGCGCTTCCAATCCATGTAGACAACATCTTGGTTGGAGGCGGGAGCCGCCGCACGAATGAACTTGAGCATGGCGTCGGACTGTTCGTCCGTCCAGTTGTAGCCTCTATGGTAAGAATTCAGAATGAGAACGTGCGGTGCCGGATCGGCACTTTCCTGCGCCAAGGTCGCGGCGGGACGCAAAGGCAGCATGAGGCCGAGAAGGAGAATCAGCCGGAACCCACAATGTTTGGGTATTACATGAAACATGGCGTCAGCCTCCCACGGCCACACAACCTGTCAGGCTATGACAGACTGTTGAAGACTAAAAATGAGAATCTACTTTATGTCAAATTCTTCCTCTTAAGAGCCTGTCCCGCAAATGGCTACCCAATATGCTTGCCAGTTTGGCTGTAAACGCGTAAAAGCTTAAGCATATCGAGTATATATCATGGGGTACGCGAGCCATGGCCTACAACTTCCGCGCTTACAATCCTCACCAGTTG
>JBBRUD010000172.1:0-2967 GCA_038248065.1 Desulfovibrionales bacterium
CGTCCGGGCAAACAGGGCCGGTTCGCCTCCCGCAGGTATGAGCTCTCCCAGGGTCTCAAGCCGGGCGAATCGCCCACCACCATCCTCTCCACCCGGCAGTACCTCCAAGACGCCTTGTTCACCATCTGCCTGCGCGGGGTGAAGGGCACCCCCTCTCACAGTTTGGAGGCTCTGGCAAAGGCTCTGGAGCGGCCGGTCTTCGCGCCGTATCTGGGGCGAAAGTCCTGCCCGCCGGGACTTCCGTTCGCTCCCCGCATCGTCGAGGCCGAACGGCTTGCCGGAGCGTTTGCAGGTTACGACGCAGGATTTGATCCTTTTGACGTGCGCGTGCGGCGGCTGCTCGGCGGCAATCGGGGCAAGGAAATCCGCTACTTCTGGGAAGACCCTGATGAATCCGAGGGCAGACACAGCGTGACCCATCGCGACGAACTGTTGAGCCGCCAACGCTGGCAATACCGGGATAGGAAAGAATGGGAGGGCAGCCTCGAACCGGCTGCCCAGGAGGGCTCGTGATGTACTTCTCGCGTTTGAACCTGACGCGTCAGGGCCTGTCCGTGCTGCTGTCCGCCTCGGACTACGGCCTGCACCGGGCGATGTGGACGCTGTTCGCCGACCGGCCTGACCGCGAGCGGGATTTCCTCTATCGCCGCATGGACGGCGGGAGTCAGCCGGAGTTTCTGTGCCTTTCGGCGCGGCCTCCGGTGGGCGATGGCCGCTGGAACGTGGAGACCAAACCCTTCGAGCCGCAGTTCCGAGCCGGGCAGGTGCTGGAATTCTCCCTGCGCGCAAATCCTGTGCGCACCGAGTGGGTGGATGGCAAGCAGAAACGCCGGGATGTAGTCATGGATTACAAGACCCGCCTGAAAGCACAGAACCTGTCGCGCGAGGAGTGGCCCACCAGCGCGTCCATCGTCCAGGAAGCCGGAGCCGCCTGGATCGAGGAACGGGCCGCACGCTGGGGCGTCGCCTTCGACTGCCGGACTTTGCGCGCCGATGGTTACCGCATCCTGGATTTCACCAAGGATGGCCGGGGACAGAAACGGCAGGTCCGTCTGGCCACAGTGGAATTCTCCGGGGTTCTGGAGATCAAAACCCCTGATCTTCTCCGGGCAGTGGTTCGCACAGGGGTGGGACCGGCAAAAGGCTTCGGATGCGGGCTATTGCTGCTTAAGCCCGCACGCGCATGATGCCCCGGCTTGCGCCCATCGCCATGAAGGAGCGCATGTCTATCCTGTTCATCGAGAAGGGGCGGTTGGATGTCTTGGACGGCGCCTTCGTGGTGGTGGACAAGTCCGGGGCGCGGCAGCACATCCCGGTGGGCGGCGTGGCCTGCCTGATGTTGGAGCCGGGCACTCGCCTGTCCCATGCTGCGGCGGTTCTGGCTGCACGAGCGGGCACGTTGTTGGTGTGGGTGGGCGAGGCCGGGGTGCGTCTGTACGCCTCCGGCCAGCCCGGCGGAGCCAGGGCGGACAGGCTATTGCATCAAGCCTCGCTGGCCCTGGACCCGGAGGCTCGGTTGAAGGTGGTGCGCAAGATGTTCGCAATGCGATTCGGCGAAGAGCCCCCCGCGCGGCGCGGCGTGGATCAGCTGCGCGGCATGGAGGGCGCGCGGGTTAAGCGCATGTACGAATTGCAAGCGCAGCGCTACGGCGTCTCCTGGCGTGGCCGCCGTTACGATCCCAAGGATTGGGGCACCGCAGACCAGGCTAACCGGGCGCTGAGTTCCGCCACGGCCTGCCTGTACGGGCTCTCCGAGGCGGCCATCCTGGCGGCGGGCTACGCGCCAGCCGTGGGATTTCTGCATACGGGCAAGCCCCAGTCCTTCGTGTATGACATCGCGGATATCTTCAAGTTCGACACGGTGGTGCCGGTGGCCTTCAAGGTGGCCGCCAAGCCTTGCGCCGACATGGAGGGAGCCGTGCGGCGCGGCTGCCGGGACGCATTCAGGAAGACCAAACTGCTGGAGACCATCATCCCGGCGATCCACGAGGTGCTTGCAGCCGGGGACAAGCCCGTCCCCGAGCCCGCCCCGGAGGGCGTGGCTCCTGCGATTCCCGAAAAGGAGGGCTTGGGCGATGGTGGTCATCGTAGTTGAAAGCGCCCCGCCGAGGCTGCGGGGTCGGCTGGCGGTATGGCTGCTGGAGTTGCGCCCCGGCGTGTACGTGGGCGACTATTCCGTGAAGGTGCGGGAGATGCTGTGGGAGCAGGTGGTGACAGGCCTGGATGAAGGCACCGCGGTGATGGCCTGGTCCGCCCCAACGGAATCCGGCTTTGATTTCCGTACCCTGGGCCCAAACCGCCGCGTACCCACGGAACTCGACGGAGTGAAACTGGTGTGGTTCATGCCCGAAGCCCTGGTGGCTCTCCCGGCAGATTTTCGGCAAGAGGAGGACGCCTAAAATCTGGTAAATTTTAACCGCCATTTTTTGGCAAGTATATCAACATGTTCCCACGAGAGTGTTCCCCACGGGTGTGGGGATGAACCGACGCTTGGGACCGTAGGGCAGTCCGGGCAGTAGTGTTCCCCACGGGTGTGGGGATGAACCGTCAACAGACAATTTCCATCGTGAAGAAGCGGAGTGTTCCCCACGGGTGTGGGGATGAACCGTTCCCCTACGCGGCCCTTTTGCCACCACGACGGTGTTCCCCACGGGTGTGGGGATGAACCGGCCGTGCGGATATTGGGCAAGCAGCTGATAAAGTGTTCCCCACGGGTGTGGGGATGAACCGGATTTCCCACGGTAGTCTACAAGGGGCAAGCCGTGTTCCCCACGGGTGTGGGGATGAACCGCTGGTTGGGCAGCAACGCCGTGGGACTGGCGGGTGTTCCGTAAGCGTCTAATCGGCCCCTTCTTGCGGGTGCATTGGGCTTGAGTCAGAAGGTGCTGATGAGCTTACGTGGTGATGAGGCGGGTTTTATCGATGTTCTGCGGTAGCAAGGCTTTGATTCTCTCGGTGGTGTTCGCC
>JBBRUD010000173.1:0-2879 GCA_038248065.1 Desulfovibrionales bacterium
AAGAGGCCTCCGGCGGCCGGGGGGCCAATGGCCCCCCGAACCCCCCGAGTAGCTTCGCGTCGTGTGGCGTGATGATTTGACAGGGCGGGACATTGGCTGACGCCAATGTCCCGCGGGTGGAAGAGAGAAATGATTATTCGTGTCAATGGTAAAGAAACGGTTCTAGACCACGGGCTGACGCTTGCTGATTTCATAGCCGCCAAGGGATTCAATCCCTTGGCTGTTGTCGTTGAGCGCAACCAGGCCGTGGCCGTACGTGACCACTGGGCTGATATCATCCTGCAACCCGGCGACACTCTTGAAATCGTTTCATTCGTCGGCGGCGGATGACCCTCTCCGCGCGTCACCTGTTTTCCGTCCCATCCACCATGTAACCAAAACAAATATAAGGGATTCCAAAGGGCCATTGGCCCTTTGGCCGCCGGAGGCCTCCATATCCCCCCTCACACCTCTCCGGCGTCCCTACGAAAGCAGTACCCTATGCACAACCACACTGACATCCTGACCATCGGCGGCCGCGCTCTTGCGAGCCGTTTGTTCCTGGGCACCGGCAAATACGCCTCCAACGCCGTCATCCCCGCTGTGGTGGCCGCCTCCGGGGCGCAGGTCATCACCGTGGCCTTGCGCCGGGTGGATTCCGTTGGCGGGCAGGAGAACATCCTGGCCCATATCCCGGAGTCCTGCATCCTCATGCCCAACACCTCCGGGGCGCGCACGGCGGAAGAGGCCGTGCGCATCGCCAGGCTGGCCCGCGCAGCCGGGTGCGGCGACTGGATCAAAATAGAGGTTATCTCCGACAACCGCTATCTGTTGCCCGACAACATGGAGACCATCAAAGCCACGGAAATCCTGGCCGGTGAGGGCTTCGTGGTGCTGCCCTACATGAGCCCGGACCTCATGGCTGCCAAGCGTATGGCCCAGGCCGGTGCTGTGGCGGTGATGCCTTTGGGGGCGCCCATCGGCAGCAATCGGGGCATTCGCACCAAAGAAATGGTGCGCATTATGATCGAAGAACTGGACCTGCCCGTCATCGTTGACGCGGGCATCGGTCGTCCTTCGGAGGCTGCCGAAGCCATGGAGATGGGGGCCGCCGCCGTGCTGGTGAACACCGCCGTGGCCGTGGCCAACAACCCCGTGGCCATGGCCAAAGCCTTCGGCCAGGCCGTCGAAGCCGGACGAACCGCCTTTCTGGCCGGTCCAGGGGCCGTGCGCGACGATGCGAGCGCATCCTCGCCTCTGACGGGTTTCCTGCACGAATAACGCTCTACAGGATGGATTCATCCCAACGGAGCGTCAGGATTTGGTGCCTGTCTCCACAGCAAGTAACCAGAGACGGCATGATGCATGAGCATTCGTCTCTTTGCCCTGTGTGAGATGTTTTTTATTCAGTAAACCCGGGAGTATCCGGGCGTGTGGCGGCGGTTCCGCCGGACCGCAGGCCGATGCGCCGCAGGACGCTTCGTCCGAGGAATCGCATCGGGCGAGGACCGCCGGAACCATCGCCGCACGCAGCCATAGCCCTTGAATTCCGGGCCGCCGCAGGCGGAAGGTTGTATATACAATGAGTGTCTTCGACCAATTGCAACAGTACGCCGGGTTCGATTTTACGGCCTTTCAGGCCGCTGTTACCGGCTTTGATATCGAGCGCATCCTCGGCAAGGACCGCCTGACGGTTACGGACTATCTGGCATTGCTTGCGCCAGTGGCCGAGGAGCACCTTGAAGCCATGGCCCAAAAGGCCCACCAGCTGACCGTGGCTAATTTCGGCCACACCATGCTGCTGTTCACGCCGTTGTATCTGGCCAACCACTGCGTCAACCAGTGCGTGTACTGCGGCTTCAATACCGCCAACGCCATCAGTCGGCGCAAGCTCTCCCCGGAGGAAGTGGCGGCCGAGGCTGCGGCCATCGCGCCCTCGGGGCTCAAGCACATCCTCATCCTCACCGGGGAGGACCGCAAGCGCTCCAGTCCCGAATACATCGCCGAGTGCGCGCAGGTGCTCAAGAACACCTTCACCAGCATCAGCATCGAGGTCTATCCCCTCACGGTGGACGAATACGCCCGGCTGGCCGCCGTCGGAGTGGACGGGATGACCCTGTACCAGGAAGTCTACGACCAGGAAGTCTACGCCGAGTTGCACCCCAAAGGTCCCAAGCGCGACTACCGGTTTCGCCTGGACGCCCCGGAGAGGGCCTGCCAGGCGGGTTTGCGTGCGGTGAACATCGGGGCGCTCCTGGGGCTGGCCGACTGGCGCAAGGAGGCCTTTTTCTCCGGCCTGCACGCCGAGTATCTGCAACGCAGCTATCCTGACGTGGAAATCAGCGTCTCCCCGCCGCGCATGCGCCCCCACGCCGGGGGCTTCCCTCCCAAAGTTATCGTTTCCGACCGCAATCTGGTGCAGTATATCCTGGCCTTCCGGCTGTTCATGCCCCGTGGCGGCATCACCGTCTCTACCCGTGAGAACGCCGTCCTGCGCGACCATCTGGTGCGTCTGGGGGTCACTAAAATGTCCGCCGGAGTCAGCACCGCCGTGGGAGGCCGCGCCACGGGCCAGGAAGAAACAGGCCAGTTCGAAATATCCGACGAGCGCAGCGTGGTGGAGATGGCAGAGATGCTCTACGGGCAGGGGTATCAGCCGGTGTTTAAGGATTGGCAATATTTGTAGACCCCATGAGGTGGTTCCAGAAAATTGGACAGTCGGTTAAGCTATAGTCCTCAAACGAGGAGGACGGTCAACGATGTCCAAGCGACGGAAATTTTCGGCGGAGTGAGGTGGTTCCAGAAAATTGGACAGTCGGTTAAGCTATAGTCCTCAAACGAGGAGGACGGTCAACGATGTCCAAGCGACGGAAATTTTCGGCGGAGTTCAAGGCCAAGGT
>JBBRUD010000174.1:0-2505 GCA_038248065.1 Desulfovibrionales bacterium
AGGCCACACACGTCTTTTGACGGACGGCGGCCCATGGACGTTTACCGGGACGGCCAATTGGTCTCAAAGGCGGCATGAGCAGCAACCGGACTATAGCTTAACTTCGCCGCAAACCTGTCCAAAAAACCGGGACCAGCTCACACCATGACTTCCTGGTCGCCCTGGATGTTGTATTCGCCAACGTAGTTGATCACGTAGTCACTGGTGATCTTGGGCTCAAAGGTGCCGACCTTCTGGTTCATCCAGGCGATGTTGATCTTATGGTGGCCGCCCGATTGGCTGGGTCCGGCGAAGCCCGGCGAGTTGCACACGAAAATGTCCACTTCGGGCATTTCGTCCATGACCTCCTGGGCGATGGCGCCGAGGTCGTCGCCGATGAGCGCCGAGGCGCAGGTCTGGTAGATGGTCATGCGCTTGATGTCGGGAAAGGCCTTGAAGGCCTCGATAAGGTTGTTCTTCAGCAGCTTTTCAGCGCCAAAGATAACGTGCTTCTCCTTCATGTCCGTGGCAAAGGTGTACTTGAGCTGGAAGTTGTCGTTGTCGCTGATGTAGCGTTTGGTCTGCCAGGTGTCGTAGGTGCAGCCGATGGGTCCGTGGCTGATATGGATCACGTCCTTCATGGGCGAGCCGATGACGTGCTTGGCTCCGCAATAGGCGCATCCGCGCTCGGAAATGGTCCCGGGGATGGTGTTCAGATACCCGGCCGGGAGGGCCATGGTCAGGTCCTCTCCGGGGCCCTTGATGACCGCGTGCTGCTTCCGCTCCGGGATGCAGGTGCTGCACTTGAACTCATGATATGGCATGGTGGGGTTCTCCTTGATTGGCTTTACAGAATGGCGCTCTCGCCGGTCTCGTCGGTGCGCACCCGGAGCGCGTCTTCCATGGGACAGATGAAGATCTTGCCGTCCCCGATTTCTCCTGTCTGGTTGACCCTGACCACCGCCTCCACCACCGCGTCCACATGGGCGTCAGGCACCACGATGGTGAGCATGCGTTTAGGCACGTACTTCATGCTGCCCGTCTTGACCTGGTCCAGCGTGGCTGGCGACAACTCGCAGGCCACTTCACCCGCGATGCCGCGCTGATGGCCCCGCCCGAGGACGGACATGGCCAGAAAACAAGGGAACCCGACGGCCTCGAGGACGTCTTTGGTGGCGCGGACCTTCTTGGGCCGTATGATCGCTATGATTTCCTTCATGACGTACCCGCCTACAGGCCTGAGAGGCCGGTGCGTACGGTGAGGGCCTGCTCCACAGCGGTGACGAAAATCTTGCCGTCGCCGAAGTTTCCTGAATAGGCCTTGTACTTTATGAGCTTCAGCACCGCTTCGAGGTCTTCATCCTCCACCACCATCATGATGAGGGTCTTGGGCAGCTCGTCGTAATGCACATTGCCAACGGTGATGCCTTTCTGCTTGCCACGGCCAAAGGCATTGAACTTGGTCATGGTGTGATAGCCCGCTTCAGCGAGTCCGTCGGTAACTGCATCGGCGGAGTCAGGACGCACGATGGCTCTTATCATCTTCATGGTGTAGCTCCTTTGCGTCCAGGGTTAGTCGGCGATACCGTATTTGACCACCATTGCTTCAAGCTCATCCATAGTCAGCGGCTTTGGCACAACAAAATTTGTGTTTTCAATAATCTTGCGGCCCAGTTCGCTGTATTCCAAGGCCTGCTGTTCTGTGGCGTCGTACTCGGTGACGGTCTTCTTGTTGAACTCCGCCTTCTGCACAATGTTGTCACGGGGGACAAAATGGATCATCTGCGTACCGATGGCCGAGGTGAACTCGTCGAGGAACTCGCGCTCGCGGTCCACTTTGCGGCTATTGCAGATAACACCACCCAGACGCACGCCGCTCTGCTTGGCGAACTTGAGCAGGCCTTTGCAGATGTTATTGGCGGCGTAGATGGCCATCATTTCGCCAGAGGCCACGATGTAGACCTCCTGGGCCTTGCCGTCGCGGATGGGCATGGCGAAGCCGCCGCAGACAACGTCGCCAAGTACATCGAAGAACACGAAATCAAGATCCGAGGTATAGGCGCCCTGAGCCTCCATGAGGTCGATGGCCGTGATGACGCCCCGACCGGCACAGCCCACCCCAGGTTCAGGGCCGCCGGACTCCACGCAATGAATTCCCAGGAAGCCGGTCTTCACCACCTTCTCTTTGGTGACCTTCTCCGCGCCCTGTTCGCGCAGTACATCCATAAGCGTCTCCTGAGGTTTGCCGCCCAGGATCAGGCGGGTGGAGTCCGCCTTGGGATCGCAACCGTGGATGAAAACCTTCTTGCCGTGAAAATGTGCCAGTGCAGCAGCTGTATTCTGGGTAGTGGTTGACTTTCCAATGCCGCCTTTTCCGTAAATCGCGACATTTCTGTCCGGTTAACAAATGGCTTGACACCAGAATGCGCCAATGGGCTTGAGCGTCTGGGGCTTCACTGATTTGGAGATGCATTTCAAAAAATAGAGTTCGGTTGTCATGACATTAAACTCAAAAACACTTGCACG
>JBBRUD010000175.1:0-2165 GCA_038248065.1 Desulfovibrionales bacterium
GGCCGAAGCAGCGATGAGGGACGGAAGCGCGGATAATCCATCGGGGCGCTGCCATAAGGCAAGACGCCGGATATACGTTTGCATCCAATCATTTCTTGACCCAAGGCTTTGACTCTTGACTCCGGGGCGGGGCCATATATGTTGAAAAACTCCGCGTTCTGACCGAAATTCCAGTCACCGCTGGGCTGGAGGTGATCCGATGGGACTTGGACGGCAAGGTGATCAGCAGGGGACGATGTATCTGGCCTGGGATGAGACTCCTCGGTCCCATGGGCACCCCTCTTACGACCGTCTCCAGCAGACTCTTCGGAAGTCCGGCATCGACAGCGAGCGCGGTATCAAGTGGCGTTGCGCCGACTCGCTTTCCCTTCGGGACTTTCTCCAGCTCTCGACCAAGGAGTTGGTCCCGGACCATTCTTCGCTCAGCCGCGCCCAGATATCGTCCATGGCCGGGAAAGCCATGGGAACGCAGCGAACTGAGCTGGTTGAAAGAAGCTTCGAGCACACTCTGGACCGAGCTGGCGGCATGCGCCGGGTTTGGCTCAGAGGCCGGGAAATTATCCAGAAGCGGTACTTGCTCCATGTGGCCGGGTTCAATCTCGGCCTGCTGATGCGGCTCAAAACGGGCTACGGCACCCCCAGGGGGTGGGCCAACGCCTGGTCTGTGATAATCTGGCCCGATTCGCACGTCTCATGGGCCTATTTGACTGTTGTGCTGCTTGCCGAGGATATATCGGTGCAAATCATTCCAATGGCAGGGATACTCAGATGGTGCCACTGTGACGCTCAACTGCGCTGAAGCTGTGTGAATGGCCTCTGTGGAGAGTATCTTGCGCCGCTTCACTTGGTAATACACCTATGGAAGGTTTCTACTGGTGCTCGCCAAGAATTTGCCTGACAATATAGTCGGCCAGAATGGTGTTGCCGATTTGGTTGATATGGCAACACGCGTCAAGGTAGAGTGTTTCGGCGTGGTCTTTGAAGAGCGGCGTGGCATCAAAAAAAGAAACCCCTCCGACGACCAGCTCTTTTCCGGCGGCTTGCAGGGCCGGATAACCAAGGCTTGCAGCCTTGGAATAGGGGTGTTCCGGCGCGTAGGCCGTGGCCTTTTCCTCCTCGGCGAGGACTTTGGAATCAGCCACATACTGGTTGGGTTGGAGGAAATGGAAATAGGCGCAGCCCGAAGCCTTGCAGGCCCCGGCCATTTGTCGGGAACAGCGCCCCCAGAATTGGGCCAGCTCCTCCATTGCCTCAAAGGGTTGCTTGGAGGGGAAGGGCGGGCCGGATTGGGCGAAGGAATGTCCGGCCATTGCCGTCAGGGCACGGTTGGCCTCAGCCAGGGCACGCTGCAGGCTGGCGGCCCGCCAGCCTGACCACAGCCCGAAGGCGGCGCTTCGGGAGAGAAGGGGAATGCGCAGTCCGACCACCACGCCTTCAAGGTCCTGGCGTGTAGCTGCCAGGACGACTAGCTTTTGGAGCCGGTCTGGGCTGAGGGTGTCTGCAAGCCGCAGATTCCAGAGCCTGGGGTAGAAGGGAGAAACGCCCTCGGGCAGGTTGTCGGCCTGGGACAGAGCCAGTTCGTTGAATCCGTCCAGGTTGATCACGACATCGAAGGAAGCGCCGAGCGCCAGGAAATATTCCAGGGTCATCAGTTGCTGGGGCTGCTTGTAGCCGCCCAGGGCGAAGTTTACGAGCACGGCTTTTCGCGGATCACCGGCTCTGGCCAGAGCCTTGGCAAAGGCCTCTTCCAGGGAGTGGTACAGGTGCATGGCCACCGATCCGCCGAAAAGGCCGATGGTCAGACGTTCCGGTGAGCGCCCAATTAGGGGAGGGTGGTCGGTATCGTAACCGTAATGGGCTCGGAACGTCTCATTGTAGTCGCGCACGTACCCGGTATAGGGATGAATGACTTCTTTCTGGTCCCTGAAAAGGTCAGGCAAACGGGGAGTTGCGACGTTTCCCGGAGTCGGACTGGCTCCGATGGCCCCGAGCAAGCGGGCAGGGTCGTAAAATGTTTTGTTTTTGATCATTTCTGTCCGGTTAACAAATGGCTTGACACCAGAATGCGCCAATGGGCTTGAGCGTCTGGGGCTTCACTGATTTGGAGATGCATTTCAAAAAATAGAGTTCGGTTGTCATGACATTAAACTCAAAAACACTTGCAC
>JBBRUD010000176.1:0-2136 GCA_038248065.1 Desulfovibrionales bacterium
ACGCCATGAAGTTGAAGCGTGTTCTTTGCCAAATCGATGCCGACAGTGGTACAGCTTTTCATGGGATGGCCTCCTCAAAAGGATGTTGACGGACATCTCATCCTTACCCCTTTAGGAGGGGCGGGGCCATCCCATCACTGTTAGAGGCGGAGGCGGCTGGAGACTGACTCCAGCCGCCTAATTACTCCCCTACTCATCTGATCTTTGACGAATTGCTCTTCGTCACGACCTTCCCCCATTCCACGTGCGAATTATTGCTCCCGCCGGGCATCCGACGCAGGAACCGGCTGTGGCGGATTCTTGACCTCGCGGATGACGTTCAGAACGACATCTCTGTAGATGAGAGTCTGTTGGATGGCGGCTTTTCGCGCTTGGGGTGTGGGGATATTTTTGGCCGAGCGCATGAGGTCGGTGTCGATGCGCTTAAGGGTGGATGCGGCGTAGTCGAGATATACTTTGAGAAGTGCTTGTCCGGTTTGAGCATCTTGAATGGTTTGACCGTCTATGGGATGCAAAAGTGGTTTAACCATCAAAAGACAATCAATTTGAAGTATAGATACATCCTCAGTGTAAAAGTATACTGAGATTTTTTTGTCTCTTTCGCCATACATATGATATTGTTGCAGCACATTGTGCAACGCTACATCAGAATCTGTCAACTTGACTGCATATTTTGATTCAATATCTTTGTCGATTATCACCGGAGTTGTTGTGTATACACACTCATTTAACCGTGCGAAAGAATTCGTTACGCTGATTCTTTTGTGAAGTAATTCACTATAAATTTTAACGAGCTCACCGTATGCATAGTTGCACGCTACATTTAGGAGTATATTGCGCTCAAGACGCAAACAATACTCATTTGCTGCCCTTGAAAAAATACATATCGCGTCCAATCTTGCTTTATCATAAATGTGACCGCTCATTTCCTGGAGAGCTGAGACACTGCTTAGCGCAACGTCATGCCCAGCAACATACCAAACTAGTTTAGTGCATTTTCGTCCTACGTGCCTAACCTTAGAAAGAGTATACTTATTTTCAGTATTTTCCACTGGCTGTTTGGCAGACACACCAACACATATAATTTGTACTAAAAACGCTTGCACCAGTATTGCCCGCAAAAAGACGCGGACAACCATTAATTCAGCATGTCTCAGCATGAGAGGCCTCTCGTGGGGAGCGGCATTCGCCGCTCCCCTGATTACACATGCTACTTCACGGGATTGAGGCTACTTTCTTTGTTGAAAGTCCTGAAACCGGTACGTATATTTAGGATTTTCTCCGCAAGGCCAGGGGTTGCTAAAAGACCAAGGGCGATCCTTGCACTCCTGCCATTCCCGTTCCAACCTATCGACTTCTCTGCCGTACGCTTCCCGCTGGGCAGCCTCGCCAGCCCCACCCTGCTGTTCCCATCGATCGCGAGTAAAGGCTTCCGGTGGCCCCTGCGCGGCGTTTTGCACAAAGCCCCCCGGTGTGTTGCCACCCGCATCGTACGTCGGCTGCACCCGATACTTCTCCAATACGCCGTGGTCGCCCTGCCCCACGGCCATTTTGTCGTTCATCATGGTGCCGAGTTTGTCTTCATCCAGGCGGTTAGAGCCTGAGACCATGTGTTCGACGTCTGGCACCACCGGGCCGTAGGGGTGGTTAGGGAAGCGGTCCTCGCGGGGGATGGTGCGGTCATCAGCAAAGATGGGGATTTCCTGCCGGGAATACCCGTCCCAAACACTTTGACGCTGCGTCTGCTGCTTCTGTTGCGGCAGCTGTTGCGCCTGCGCCTGCTGCTGCGGTTGCGGCCACAGGCCATTGTTTCCCTGCGGATACCGATATTCCATGGTTTAATAGGTAGCACCTGGTTGGCAGAACCGCAAGGAATTTTGATGACCGATGGTGTTGGACGAAATGTCCGTTCCAAATGATTGGTTGCCTGAGCCGTCATCGTCGTTTTGGTAGAACATGGTGTTCATCTCCGAGGCATTTCAGCCCAGGATATGGATATACGATTATAAATCCACCTATATAGGGTTATATGGGAAGAAAGTTGAAAATTTCATAAATATTGTGAGCGCACTGAGCCATACGCCTTGGCAGACGCCGCAAAGCTATAAGGGAGTCCAGAGGGCCATTGGCCCTCTG
>JBBRUD010000177.1:0-1607 GCA_038248065.1 Desulfovibrionales bacterium
ATTAACATAAGCAAAATTTGGCGGCCCCGTGCGGACACCCCGGCGAAGGCCGGGGTCCAGAACTGTTGGAAAAGACTGGATTCCGGCCTTCGCCGGGGTGACGCCCGAGGAGGGATACAGTACCATTGGGAAAAGCTTAAGTGAACGACATTGAGCCGCAAGCTGCGCAAATCCTGCTCGAATACTATGACGGCAGTTCACCCAACGGCCAGTTCTATGCCCACGACAACGTGGAGTATATAAGGCTAGTGGTTCGTTTTATAAATACATTTACAAATAATGATATTTTTCTCATGATTGCTCCAGATTACACAAGGAGGCGATTATGGCACGAAAAACAATGCGAGCTCCGCTGGTGCTCTCTGATGATAGTAAAAAATTGCTGACCGAACTTGCGGGCTCAATGACGGCACCGGCACGAGAGGTCATTCGTGCCAAAGTGCTGCTTCATTACGCCAATGGTGCCGATATCATGAGCATCAAACGCCATGTCGGCATCAGCAGACCGGCTATTTACAAATGCATTGACAAGGCTCTCGCCGCCGGAGTCCAAGCTGGGTTGAAAGATACGTACCACAGCCCCAAGTCTCCGGAAATTTTAGACGACGCCAAGGCATGGGTGGTGAGCCTAGCATGCACCAAGCCCAAGGATCATGGCCTTGCGGCTGAACTGTGGACCCTGTCGGCCCTTGCCCGCTATGTGGCAAATCATGCAGAAAAGGCAGGCTTTCCCCGCTTGGCGAATGCTGTTAAGTCAACGGTGTGGCGTATTTTGAATGAGCACGACATCAAGCCTCATCGGATTCGCTATTACCTTGAAAAACGCGACCCCGAGTTTGATCGAAAGATGCGTGAGGTGCTCATGGTCTATCAGGATGTTTCGCTTTTTCCTGCTGGCGCGACTGATGACAAAAGGACAACCCCTATCTATACGGTCAGCGTTGACGAGAAACCGGGAGTACAGGCTATCGGTCTGGCGGCGCCTGACCTGCCCCCAGTTCCAGGGAAAGAATCTTGCCTTGCCCGAGATTATGAGCACATTCGCCACGGAACCTTGTCCATTCTTGCCGCGCTCGATCTGCATACAGGCGAGATCACAGCGAATGTTGAACCAAGGCATCGTAGTTGTGAGTTTATTGATCTACTCAAGCGCCTTGACTCGCACTACCCGGCTGAAGCAATCATCCGAGTGGTTCTGGACAAGCACTCCGCACACATTTCAAAGGAAACCATGAAATATCTCGCCACACGACCAGGAAGATTTGAATACGTCCATACGCCAAAGCATGGTTCTTGGCTCAACTTGGTTGAGTGCGCTTTCTCCAAAATGGCGCGCACCTTCTTGCGCCACATCCGCGTTACCTCCAAGGAAGAATTGAAAGAGCGAATACTCAAAGGGATTGCTGAGATCAATGAGGCGCCCGTTCCATTCCGTTGGAAAAAATTTGATTTAGAGCTGAACTGATTTGTAAAAGGTGTTGAAAAGAACCAGCAATAACGACGAAAAAACAGTTGATTAAATTGAAAAAGCCTCTATTCTGGACAGAGTTTTCCCGCTAAAAAAAACACATCCAAAACGAGGCTTTATGCATCACAAGAATATCAGG